>CALLLI010000079.1 GCA_938082635.1 uncultured Verrucomicrobiales bacterium | reverse complement strand
CACAGTGATCGGGGCAGCCAATATGGGAGCAAGTTGTTCCGAAAGCTCCTGAAGAAAGCAGGAATGCTCCAAAGCATGTCGGCAAGAGCAAACCCGTATGACAACGCCTGGACAGAGTCAATGATAGGAACTCTGAAGGCGAAAATGGTCCGAGAAGGAGTCTTTGAGGACGAAGAAGAGGCCCGACCGAAACTATTCGCCTACCTTGATTGTTACTATAACACAAATCGAAAACACTCTTCTTTAGGCTACCCAACACCTAGCGAATTCGAAGAAAATACTAACATCTAATTAAGCGAATATTGGTCCAAAAATCCGTTGCATCTCAGAGGCCTTCATTTTGCGCTCGAACTTGGTGTGCAATGCGTTGGCCGTGTATTGCTTTCCCTTGAAGCGATAGGTAAGTTTGCCACGCTTCATTTGAAAAATGGCTTTCAAACCATTCTCCAGGGCCATGGCAATGTTTGCCTTGGTGCCAAACCAGGCATCTCCGAGAACGTAAGCGGCCTTGTGTCCCGCCTTGATCGCCCTTTTGATCATCCCGCTGAGCAACTGGTGCTTGTTCTCATCCACCGCCCGCTTCATATCTTGAGCCGCAGCACTGCGGCCGTCCTTGAAATTTTTGTCCGGCGCCTTTCCGATAGCATTGCACTCCCCGGTATAAATATGCTGATCTACAGGTATGACCCCAGCTTCCCCTGCGATGCCCAACTCCAAGACCTGATGTCCTTGCATGCTAGTTCCACTGTTGTGATCGAAGTGACGTGATGAGCCCTCCACCTTTTTCCCCAGACGTGCCTTCAGGGTATCATCGACGATGAAAGCCTGTTTTTCGGGATTTCCCAAATTGATCTTGTTGGCAACTTTTCGAGATACCATGCATGCCCACTTGCGCCAATTAATATCTTCGCGCGCCCAGAAATCATAGATCACATCAGCGGGACGAAGTAGCTTTTTCGCGCTGATCCATATATACTGACAGAGTTCGCTACAGTAACAATGAATGCTTGAAAAATTGAGAACAGGCCAAACCAGAAGGGTCATCAGTATTTGCACGAGTTCGACACCGTCAGATCGACGCTCTTTTTTCATGCACTGGCTAAGAAGAGAGAGCAGGTTGAAGCGGGCGATGCCTTCGGAAAATACATTGTCAGCCAATGTATTTGGTTGCGAGAGAGCGTCGGAGATTGGAGTGTACGACCGGCGACCGATTTTTTCACCATTTTGGCCGCTTGGTGGACTGCTAGATTTGCGTTTAGACATGCGATAAGCATAAGCCAAACGGTGGTTACGAACATGTCCATTAATCAAGAAATACTAGCTAAGACGCAGGAATTTATCCCCGAAATGTGAGTAAAGTATGATTCGATATCTCATCGCACCCATTCTCCTCCTGGCCGCCTCGAAAGCTTTCACCCAGAGCATCTCCCGCTCTCCACTCAGCACAGGCTACAGTTACCAACCCACGTCGGACATCGATGATGGGAGCGAACTCTCCACGCAATCCTTCTACGTCCGAGCAGGACTTCCGTTGCTTCGCGAGCCTGGCAAGTTTATTGCGTTCACCACGCGCTATGAGTGGACAGGCTACGACTTCGATGGCGTCACGCCCGGGAGCTTCGGAGCGTTAGATCCTTGGGAAGAAGTCCATGCTCTCAAATTCGGCCTACCCGTCTTCTGGGATCTCAATGATGACTGGACACTCTTTGCCCTCCCCTCGCTTCGTTTGAATTTCGAAGACGGTGCCGACATTGGAGCTTCCCTCACGGGAAGCTTGCTCGCTGGTGCAACCTATCAGTTTAGCGATAGCCTTTCCATCGGTCCCGGGTTCGGCGTCCGCACACAGCTGGAGGACTCGACGAGTGCCTTCCCCATTGTCCTCCTCGACTGGCAGCTGTCCGAAAACTTGCAACTCACCACCCGCCCATCTGGCAGCTTCATCAGTGGACCTGGCGTGACCATGAACTGGCAACTGTCAGACTCTTGGCGCGCAACCTTTGGGGCGACCTACGAGAACACCCGCTTCAGATTGAGTGATTCGAACCAAGTAGCGTCGGAAGGAATCGGCGAGTATAGCAGTGTGCCTCTCTATGCAGCATTTACGTTCCAGCCCACCCCCAACTTCCATGTCGGTGTATTTGGAGGGGTTCGTTTCGCTAATGAGATTCAGCTAGAAAACTCTGGTGGCAGGACGATCTTGCGTGAAGATGCCGATCCAGCGCCCTTCTTCGGCTTGAATCTCTCGCTGCACTTTTAGAGGGGCCCTTCTTGACCAGAGGTCTGATCAGCATTAGGCACGCAGCTCCAACAATCATGTTCACCCGCCGAATTACCAGTCTAGTCAAAGCATGCCGCATCGCGGTAGGGCTCGTCTGGTGGCGTGCCTAACCTCTCGGCAGGGCACTTGAACGTGAACTTTGGACATCGTTAGATGCAATTACTAAAGACGTGAGAAGTCGCCTTGCCGGCCACCCTTGCGTCTATGCAATCTAGCACCACTACACCCAGCGCCCACAACGCGTCTGAGCCAGAGAACCCCGTTCTACGCGGCGTTCTCCTCATGGTGGCTTGCCTCGGCTTCTTCACGGCCAATGCGCTCCTCATCAAGTATCTCGGCACTCACCATCAGGTCAGCACGTGGTCGCTCGTCTTCCTTCGCGGCCTTGTCGGGCTAGGCATCGTTGTCATCTTCTACGGCCAGCGTGCCGGACTGAGCCTTACCAGGGCCTTTACCCAGCCGATGCTCGTGACACGAGGTTTGTTAGGGGCATTCGGGCTCTGTGCTTACTACTGGACCATTCCAAGACTTGGCGCCGGCCTAGCGACGCTCCTTAGCAATCTCTATGTGGTCTTGGGCGCTGTCTTTGCGGCCTGCTTCCTCGTGAAAGAGAAGCTCAGCCCCGCACAATTCGTTTGGTTGTTAGTGAGCCTCTGTGGCGTCGGCTTACTCAGTCAGGCGCGATTAGGAATCGACCTCGCCTTCGTCATCGCACTCGCTGGCGCGGTATCCGCCGGGATGGTCATCGTGATCATCCGCTACCTCCATCGGACAGAAGCCACCCCAACCATCTTCGCATCGCAATGCGTCTACGCGATGATCGGAGTCCTCCCGCTCGCCTTCCCTGAAATGCTCCAACTCGGTGGCACAGCGCTAGGATGGGCTCTGGCGGCGTCATTCATCGCGGCGCTCGGACAGCTGACCATGACCCATTCGTTTCGGTATCTCAGCGTCTCCATCGGTGGCTCCTTTCATCTGACCATCCCCGTCTGGATCTCGATCGGCAGCTTCTTCCTCTTTGGAGAGACCTTCAGCCCCCTGCAACTCGCCGGAGCCGCCCTCATCCTCTTCGGCTGTTTCAAGGCGATTCGGCGATGATTCCTACCCGCACCATTGACAGCCCCCACGCTTGCGGGCGAGCTTGAGACTCATGGCTACCAAGAAGGACTTCCGCTTGTATCTACTCGATGGGATGGCGCTCATCTACCGAGCACATTTCGCGCTCATCCGCAGCCCCATCTACACGTCTGGCGGATTCAATAGCTCGGCCATCTTCGGCTTTGCCAACACCCTCCTGGATATCAAGACGAAGCAGAAGCCCACGCATCTGGCACTGGTCTTTGACACGTCAGCCCCCACTTTCCGTCACGAGACCTACCCAGAGTACAAAGCTCAGCGTCAGGAAATGCCGGAAGATCTCAGCGCAGCCATTCCTCACGTCAAGCGTATGGCTGAGGCCTTCAACATCCCCGTCATCACGCTAGACGGTTATGAAGCAGACGACATCATCGGCACCCTAACAAAGCGCGCCGATGCCGATGGCCGCTTTGAGACTTACATGGTGACTCCAGACAAGGACTTCGCTCAGCTCGTGTCCGAATCCAGTTTCATTTACAAGCCCGGCCGCCAAGGCAGTGATCACGAAATCATCGGAGTCGAAGAAGTCCTCGCCAAGTGGGAGATCGAACGCCCCGAACAAGTCATCGACATTCTCGGCCTCTGGGGAGATGCCTCTGACAATATTCCAGGAATCCCGGGAATCGGAGAGAAGACGTCGAAGAAACTGATCAAGCAATTTGGCAGTGCTGAGAAACTGATTGAGAGCTCGGATCAACTTAAGGGGAAGCAGAAGGAGAATGTCATCAACTTTGGCGAGCAAGGTTTGCTCTCCAAGCAACTGGCGACGATCAATACAGAGTCGCCTATTGAGATCGCCCTCGATGACCTCATCGTGAAAGAGTATGATGACGAAACTCTGAAGGACTTCCTCATCGAGTTCGAATTGAATGCGCTCGGTCAACGACTCTTCGGCAAGAACTTCAAGGTAGGCCGCGGCGCTCAATTGCGCGCCCAAGGAATCGATCCGGACAGCCTGAAGACGATTCATCAAATAGAGAAGCGGTATGAACTCACAGATACCGAAGAGAAGCGAACCGCTCTGCTTGCCCAGCTGAAGAAGCTGAAGTCCTTCTGCTTTGACACGGAAACGTCCTCCCTGAATCCCAACACCTGCCAATTGCTGGGCATCGCTTTCTCCTGGGCTGCAAATGAGGGTTACTATGTACCTCTTCCCATCGATTCACCGCTCGAGGCTATCAGCATCCTGAAAGCCTTCGCTCCCATCCTAACGGATCCCAAGAAGGAACTTGTTGGCCATAATTTGAAATTCGATATCAGCGTGCTTCGTGCCAAGGGCCTCTCCGTCGATGGCCCCTTCTTTGATTCCATGATCGCTCACGCGCTCGTCGATCCAGATCAACGACACGGCATGGACTATCTGTCGGAAGTCTTTCTTGGCTACACTCCGATATCTATTTCCAGCTTGATCGGTGAGAAGGACGCGCCTGAAGGCCAACAGAGCTTGTTAGACCTCAGCAAGGATCATCTAGATAAAGTAGCCGAGTACGCTGCGGAAGACGCCGATGTGACATGGCAGATCGCAGAGAAGCTGCGGCCACTACTCAAAGAGAAAGCTCAGGAACAGGTCTTCTACGACATCGAGTGCCCGCTCATGCCTGTGCTGGCCGACATGGAGAAAGAAGGCATCGCGGTCGACCTTGATGCTCTTTCACAAGTAGGAGAACAGTTAGGCAAACGATCGGAACAACTTCGCAAAGCCGTCTTCGGAGCCGCCGAAGGCGAGTTCAACTTGGATTCGCCAAAGCAGTTAGGCGAAATTCTTTTCGACAAGCTCAAGCTCGTTGAGAAACCAAAGAAGACGCGCACGGGCCAATACGCGACCAACGAGCAAGTGCTCTCCACTCTGGCGCCTCAGCACAAAATCGTGCAGGACATCCTCGACTACCGTGAAGCCACGAAGTTGAAGAACACTTACGTGGACAATCTCCCCCACGATGTGAATCCGACTACGGGGCGCATTCACACCACCTTCCAACAACTGATGACCGCGACGGGAAGATTGCAGTCGAGCGGCCCCAACTTGCAGAACATTCCGATCCGTTCAGAGCAAGGTAAAGAGATTCGGAGAGCCTTCATCGCAGGCGGACCTGATCGACTTCTATTCGCGGCAGACTACTCACAAATCGAACTTCGTGTCATGGCTTCAATGAGTGGTGATAAAGCCATGTGTCAGGCTTTCCAAGACAACACTGACATTCACACGGCGACGGCCGCAGCAGTCCATGGAGTCTCCACAGAGGATGTCCTTCCAGAGATGCGCCGCACTGCCAAGATGGTCAATTTCGGAATCATCTATGGAATCTCCGGCTTTGGCCTCGCTCAAAGGCTAGGTATTGGCAAGAAAGAGGCAGACGCCATCATCGATGCTTACTTTGAACTCTATGCTGGTGTGAAAACACACATGGAGAAGACGATCGAGCTAGCGGCCGAGCAAGGTTACGTCGAAACCCTCACAGGTCGGCGCCGCTACCTGCGTGACATCACGTCGAGCAACTGGACCGTCCGCGCAACCGCAGAGCGCATGGCCATCAACACGCCGATTCAGGGAACGGCGGCCGACATGATCAAGCTCGCCATGACTCGCGTCGCCACAGCGTTGAAGAAAGAGAATTTGCGAAGCAAGATGCTCCTACAGGTGCATGACGAACTTGTCTTCGACATGTATCGCGATGAACAGCTTCTCCTTCAGCCACTCGTCGAGCAATGCATGCGCGACGCCCTGCCCCTAAAGGTGCCCGTGGTCGTGGAAACGGGCGTCGGTGAGAATTGGTTAGATGCCCATTGATTGATGGATCCCCGATGCTCCAGAGCCTGGGCCGAGATCGATCTCAACGCGCTACACCACAACCTAGCGCTCGTCAGGCAACGAGCACCCAAAGCAGACGTCCTCGCCGTGGTGAAAGCCAATGCCTACGGCCATGGTCTCACGAAGGTCTGCCAGTCGCTCGCAAGTGAGGTCGCCTACTTCGGAGTCGCCGCGATCTCTGAAGCGAGCATCATTAGAAAGGCCCTGGACGGCATGCCGAGCCCGTCCATTCTCCTCATGGGTGTGACGCTCCCCGAGGAACTTCCCAAAGCGGTCTCCCGCGATTGGCATGTCTCGGTGTCCTCTCTTGACGAGTGTCGGGGAGTGGTCTCCATCGCCCAGTCACTCGAACGTCAGGCTCACGTCCACTTGGTCACCGACACGGGCATGGGGCGAATTGGCGCCTTGCCTGGGGACTTTATGGAGCTTTGTCGATACGCTAGAGACCAGCCATCACTCGCCGTGCAGGGTCTCGCGACCCACCTTTCATCCGCCGATGAAGATGCGCCCTACACCGAAGATCAACTGAGAGAGTTCGACACCTTAGTCAGCGATGCTCTCGCACTGTGGCCAAACGACGACAAGCCCTTGGTCCACGTTCTCAACAGCGCGGGCATCTGCCGTTACGGCTCAACGAATCAGCGCACGCTGATTCGACCTGGCCTCATACTTTACGGCTGCTCTCCAGAAGCAGTCTATCAATCTGGCCTCAAGCCAGTCATGGCCGTGAAATCTCGAGTGAGGCTCGTGCGCGAACTTCCAGCTGGTCACGGGATTAGTTATGGCCACAGCTACATTACGACCCAGCCCACGATGGTAGCAACCATCGGGATTGGCTACGGAGACGGCTTTCCAAGATCGGTCAGTGGTCGAGCTGCCAGCGTCCTCATTCGCGGCCAACACTGCCCCTTGTTAGGCCGGGTCACGATGGATCAGATCATGGTCGATGTGACGGCACTCGCTGAACGAGCCCAGATTGGAAACGAGGTCGTCATCATTGGCGCACAAGAGGGAGAAACGATCGGTCTTTGCGAGCTCGCTTCTAAAGCGCAGACCATTCCCTGGGAAATTCTCACAGGATTCACCAGGCGTGTGTGCCGAGTTCACCTCGATTAGGCCAGCCTTGCGCAGCACCCTAGACGCAACATAGAGTCTCAGGATGCTGCGTTTCACGATTCTCTTAGCCCTGCTTACCCTGACATCGTGTCAGCTACGCGCACCTCGCCAGGAAACCACTCAAACGGCTTCCTCAACTCGAGTCAGCTACGAGACCTCGAGATCAAACGCTTTTCGCCCCGCCCTCGCTCGTGTGAAAGGCAGACTCGAACGTGGCACGGCTACAGCAAAGGCCAATGAGGCTCTTCTGCTAGAAAGCGGTCAGGACGCCCTCGCCGTCAGGCTCCACCTCATTGAGCACGCTCAGTATTCCATTAACTATCAAACCTTTATTTGGGCCAATGACGAAGCTAGCCAATTGCTAGCAGAAGCACTCATTCAAGCTGCCAAGCGAGGCATCGAAGTTCGAATTCTGGTGGACTACATAGGGATCGCCAAAGACGCCAAAGCACTCTCTCAAGTCGCTCACGCCCACCCGAATCTTCAGGTCCGCGTCTATCGCCCCACCGCACGGACTCTCGAGAACGGCATGTGGGGGTCGATTGCCTACGCTCTCACAAATTTCAAAGGAGCTAACCAGCGCATGCACCACAAGGTCTTCCTGGTAGACAACCACATCGCCATCACCGGAGGCCGCAATGTGGAGAATAGCTACTTCGATCATGCCGCGGTCATGAACTTCAAAGATCGGGATGCTTTGGTTGTAGGGCCAGTCGCTCAATCAATGCGAACAGCATTCGATTCCTTCTGGAACTATCGCCACACCGTTCCTGCAGTGCGACTGATCGACGTCGCTGCGGCGAGTGCTGCAGCCACCATTCCGCGCGTCACCTCACGCACCGGCAAGAAGCTTCTTGCATTGAAGCGAAGCTCCACCCGACTTCACGCATTGGCAATGCAACTTCGCCATGTCGATCAGGTGGAGTTTATCAGCGACCTGCCAGGCAAGAATGGTGCTCTCGCGCTTAGCGGTGGAGGACGCGCTACCCAGCACATCTCTAGAGCACTCGATGAAGCCACCCAAGAGATCTGGATCCAGTCGCCCTATCTAGTTATAGGCCGCAAAGGGCGAAAGTATTTCAAAAAAATCCGCAAACGGCATCCCAACGTCCCTATCCACATCTCTACTAACAGCTTCGGGTCGACAGACAACTCGGTCGCCTACGCTGGAAATGTGCGATTGCGAGACCGCTATATCCATGAGTTCGGGTTCGACATCCGCGAGTATCGGCCGTGGCCGAGCGATCTTCGACGCGTCTTACCCACCTACGACTGGCTGGCCACAGTAGAGCAAGAGCGCTCGCCCTTTTTGTGCATTCATGCCAAGTCCTTTGTTGTCGACGACAACCTGGCATTCGTAGGCTCGTTCAATCTTGATCCACGGTCAGCGCACCTCAATACTGAATGCGGCCTCATTTTCCGAGACACTCACATTGCCTTACTTCTAAAGCAAGAGATCCAGCGTGACATGCGCGCCTCCAATAGCTGGGTCATCGCGCCACGTGCCTTACTCAAGGATTTCTCCGACATTCACATGCTGTCCAAAGAAATCACCGATTTGAGCCCTGTCGATTTGACGTTGTTAGATGCGACATCGGCCTTCGAGCTCAAGCCTGGCTTCAAGGAGGTCCCGAAGGAGAATCCTAACTTCTATCTAAACTACCGCGATATCGGAAGCTTCCCGGGAAGCCCCGGCACCTTAACCGATCGCGAGCTGAAGATGCGATTGCTGAAGTTCTCCACAAGACTCTTCGATCCCCTACTTTAGACCAAGGATCGCCGGATGCGCCGAGAGAAGATCCAGAGCTTGAATCGTGAGAAGTTTGCCAGGCTCCATGCGATGCCACGTCGAGGCGCCAGATGGATGTGGCAGCGGCAAGAGATCAAATTTGAAGCCCTGCCATTCCACATTCGAATAAGTCACACCAACGACATCGACCAACTTTCCAACAGGCATGAACTGTGAAATGGCGAGTTTGCCAATGGGAATAACAAGATCTGGCTGAAGAAGGCGCATCTCAGCTTCGAGCCACGGCCGACAACTGGCCCGCTCGGTCTCATTCGGCACACGATCACCACCTTTGGGGTTTCTACCCGGATAGCACCGACAAACTGACGCAATGTAAACACGTTGACGGAAGCTCTCCTCGTCAAGTCCAGTCGCCTCCCCCATCCAGCGGAAGAGGGTCTTGCCCGCCGTCCAAGCAAACGGCTTTCCTAACACTGGCTCGCGTGAACCAGGCGCTTGCCCGACAAGAAGCACCTTACTCTGCACTGGCTTCGTGACAATGGCAGGACGATGCATGCTCGGACAGCGTTCACACACCGCCAAGTCACGCACATGAGCCTCTAGGCTTTCCGCTGCCGACATCGCATCCAAAGAAGAGGCACAAACCGAAAGATCGAACTAATGAGCAAGCGTGCATACATGCCGACTAGAAGTATATTGTCGCGCAGGTAACGGAAATGTGAGACACCGCCCTCGGCTTCGTTCAGGTAACGCACAGGCGTATCAATATTGATCGCACGTGTGCCTAGCCAGGACATCCGCACCACCGTTTCCGGCTCAAAGTCGAAGCGGCGCGCCCACCGCGTCGAGCGCATAGCCCGCTCAAGTATAACGACCGGGTAAACTCGCATTCCAAAGAGCGAGTCCCCGATGCCGCCGCCGAGCGTGACGATATCCGTCCAGAAGTTCGCCAACTTACGCCCCCACACGCGTTCGAGAGGAGCCTCCTCGCCAAACTTTGGCTTCCCAAGGATCATCGCCTCAGGGCTCTCTCGCGAGAGTTCAAGAAAGCGTGGCACATAGTCGGCAGGGTGCTGCCCATCGCTATCGAAGGAGTGGAGGTGCGTGAACCCTTCGCTAGAGGCTGCGCAAACCGCATCAAACATGACAGAGCCCTTGCCTCGATTCTCAGTAAACCGAAACAGCCGCAAGTTCGTGTGACGTTCCGCTAGCGTTTCAAGGATCTCGGGCGAGCCATCATCACTGCCATCGATCATGACCCACACAGGCATCCCATGCACGACCAACGAAGTCACGACTTCAGACACCATTTCCCCTGGATTATAGGAGGGAATGACAATAACGTGCTTGAGCGCAGACTTCACCTAAACAATGGAGGGCTATCAGCGATCTCGATGATCCCGCATACGCTCTAGCAAACGCGCATTAAACTCCACTGGTGTGTCGTGCCCAAAGACTTTCAACTTCACATCCATGGCGGCCACCTCGATAAGCTTGGCCAAATCTCGCCCAGGAGCAACAGGCAGCTCCAAGTAGGGCAAATCCAACCCAAGAATGCGGTAGGTCTTCGGCGAAAGCCCCACACGCTCAACTTCATTGAGATCCTCAGCCGGACGCAAGGTGATTACGACATTCAAGGCTTTCTCCAAACGAACAGCACCAATGCCATAGAGCGCCATCACATTAATCAATCCGAGCCCACGCACTTCCATGTGGCTGCGTCCTAACTCAGGAGCCGTCCCCACAATATCACCACCCGCGATGCGACTGAAACGTACGATATCATCGGACACGAGACTGGCTCCGTGATCAATCAGCCCCACCACGGTCTCACTTTTCCCCGTGCCACTGGCTCCCTTGATCAACACTCCGATACCGTGAATATCCACCATGCTCCCATGCTCCGACGTCGTCGGCGCAAAGGCCCACTGCAATCGGATGGTCGCCGTGTTTAGAAAGTGCATGGACGCCATCTCCGTCTGGAAGATCGTGAGCCTCGCCCGATCAGCCTCCTCCATGAACTTTTTAGGCAAGCTGTGCCCACGCGCCAAGATCAGGCAGGGCACCGCTTGGCGACAAAGCTCGCGAAAACTGGTGAGCCCCTGCCCACCTTCCAGACACGTTAAATAGGAGTGCTCCGCGTTTCCAATGACCTGAATGCGCTGCTCAGCAAAGTAGGTATAGAAACCTGCTAGAGCGAGACCGGGTCGGTTCAACTCAGGCTCGATGATCCGACGGTCATAGCCGGACTCAGAACCTACCAGCGTCATCTGGAGTGGCTCCCCATAGCGCTCGTAGAATTCCCTGACACTCATGGCAGAGAGACGCTTCACGGGCGCCTTGCTCGTGTTCTGGTTCTTGTCCAGAACGACGGCTGCGTCTTCGCTAACCTTGGGTACAGGGAAATCTTCGGGCACGGTGGCTTCGTCGGTTAAGGTTCAATCAAGCCATAATCACCGTCCTTGCGCCGGAAGAGCACAGTCAGCGTATCGGTCTTGGCATGACGGTAGACAATGAAATCTCGCTCGCTGAGTTCCATCTCCATGATGGCCTCGTCTTTATAAAGCGGACGCACACGGTAGTTCTCTTTGTGCACGATAACCGGCTCGATCTCAGCAGCGTCCAGAGCTTCCTCTACCTCGGCTATTTCGGGACTGTAAACGTGCTCATTGAGATGCTTAATCGTATCGTTAGGACGCGGGCGATGACTCTTGAGCAAGCGTGTCTTATACTTTCTCATACGGCGAGCAATCTTACTGATCGTCTCGTCAACGGACTTGTACATGTCCTCAGTTTCCGTGCTCGCCTCGATCGTGATATGGTTCGCGCAGAAGAGGATGATCTCAGCATTCTGACGGGTCGTATTCTGAACATCGAGGATCACCTTGGCTTCGATGATCTTAGGATAGTCCAGGTGCAGACCTTCGACTTTCTTATGAGCGAAGTCTCGCATGGCTTCGGTGACATCGACGTGACGTCCAGTCACGGTGATGGGCAGATTAATATTGGCAGTTTGCATTGGCTTTTGTTGTCTTGGATTCAGTGAGAGAACACGGCTACATGCTGAAACGATCACCAAGGTAAAGATCTCGCGTGATCGGATCATTGAGAAGGAAGTCACTATTGCCTTCGCTCTCAACTTTTCCTTCATATATAAGATAGGCACGATCGACGATATCTAAAGTCTCCCGCACGTTGTGATCGGTAATAAGAATGGACAATCCTGAGTCGCGCAGCTTCAGGACGATCTCTTGCACGTCACTCACCGCCTTCGGATCCACCCCACTAAAGGGTTCGTCCAGCATGAGCAGACTTGGATTCGTCACGAGAGAGCGCGCGATCGTTAGGCGACGTTTCTCACCACCGCTCAGGGTCAGGGCTCGATTCTTGGCTAGCTTGGTGATTCCAAACTGCTCTAACAATTCATCACAACGCTCGCGACGCTCCTTGCGATTGAGAGGCTGCGTTTCCAAGACCGCCATGATGTTCTCCTGCACGGTAAGTTTGCGAAAGATAGACTCTTCCTGAGGCAAGTAACCCATCCCCAGACGAGCCCGCTTATACATGGGTTGCTTCGTCACGTCGTGATCGTTGAAGAAGACCTTTCCACCGTCTGGAGGCACCAATCCCACAATCATGTAGAAGGTCGTGGTCTTGCCAGCCCCGTTAGGGCCTAACAAACCAACCACTTCCCCCGACTTTACATTGATGTCCACACCACGCACCACCGCGCGGCCATCATACACTTTCACCAATCCCTTCGTTTCAAGAAGAGCGGTTTTTGGTGAAATCTTCTGAACTTTCTCTGCCACCATACGTTCACTTGGCTGCAGATCCACGCGATGCGCGCTGTCTCTGCTCATAGAGTTCCTCAATCGTAGGTTTCGGAGGAGGCGTGTATGCTCTTGCTGGGCGACCTGAGCCGCGCTGGGAAGTCCCCTGTCCGTAGTATTTCCATGGCCCCCGCCTAACAGACGCGTCCGAAACAAATTTCCAGGACACCTTCGCACCGCTCTTCAATTTCAAATAATCACGCACTGCCGGAGACACATCGATCCCCGCACTCTTGTTCGACCGGTTTCTTGGACGCGCATTCCCAAACACATACTGCCAATCATCCGTCACAAAAGGACCACAATCCTCCCATTGCGCATAACAGATCTTCCCGTTGTATTTGATCGCTAGCCACTGACCTTTCAGTGTGGTCCACCCCTTCTTCTTGAAGCGTTTATGAAACCATGGAATCACGCGACTTGCCTCGGACTTCGTTCCCGAACGATCAATATCATTGTAAGGAAGCGCAATGTAGAACGGATTCAACTTGGGCACGAAAGCCACTGGCCGGTAATCTCGCGTACGCGCACGTGGGTCAGGATTGTCGTAACCGCCGTATTTGACCTCCCAATCCACATCCCACGAACTGGCATGATTGGGTGTCGGATTCTTTGCCGTCGGCTTTTCCCCAATCCAGAAGATGGTCGACGTGATATCGCGCTTCCAGGGAAAGAAGCGTCCCGGCACCGCACGAGATTTAGAAACCTGTGGAGGCGTGTAGACGGGTGGCTTCTTCGCGCGCTTCGGCTTTGGAGTTACCGGAAGCGGCACCCTCGGTTTCGCTCCCACGCTATTGTCGGCAGTCACTAGGCTGAGACTCAGTCCTAGAATACACAAACATGCGAGTTTCGTCACCGTAACGGCCATTCATCCAATCTAAAGGCAGGCCATAGCGACGCAAGAGAGGAACACCGAAATCCCGGTTTCGTCGGCAGATTGACGTCTTAGCGCGTGAAGGGCAGGTTTCTTTCATGAAACTTCCATCACGCCGCCACTTTCTTCACTCCGCAGTCGGCGGACTAGGTCTCGGGGCGCTGAAAGGTCCAGCGCTAAGCCGCTCCCCGATCAAGCGCACTGGCCCGCCCCGTTTGCGCACCGCACTGGCCGCCTACTCCTTTCGCGAGGCCTTCGGGCAGGAGGGCAAGCTAGACATGTTTGGCTTCATTGACTACTGCGCCGAGCACGGTGTGGAAGGAGCCGAACTCACGAGCTACTTCTTTGCGGAAGCCATCGATGAGGCCTACCTACTCCGAATCAAGCAGCACGCCTTTCTTAAGGGGGTCACGATCAGCGGCACGGCTGTAGGCAACAACTTTGCCCTGCCCAAAGGCAATGAACTCACACAGCAGATTGCCGATGTGAAACACTGGGTAGACCACGCTCACACCATGGGAGCTCCACATATACGAGTCTTCGCAGGCGCGCCGAAAGGCCTCGAACACACAGTAGCCGTAAGGCAATGCATCGTCTCCCTCGAAGACTGTTGCGACTACGCTGGCAGCAAGGGCATCTTCCTCGGACTCGAGAACCATGGCGGCATCGTGGCGGAAGCCGACGCTTTATTAGAAATCGTAGAAGCCGTGCGGAGTCCTTGGATGGGCATCAATCTCGATACCGGCAACTTCCGGACCGACGATCCCTATGGCGATCTTGCGAAATGCGCGCCTTACGCGGTGAATGTGCAAGTGAAAGTAGAGATCCAGAAACGCGGACAACCCAAGCGCCTAGCTGACATTGGTCGCCTCGCCTACATCTTGCGCGAGTCAAACTACCAGGGTTTCGTCACCCTCGAATACGAGGCCAAGGGAGATCCTTTCGAAGCCATACCTGGCTGGATCGCCAAGCTTCAGCACTTCTGCTAGGCCAACGACAACCTACTCATTGAACCACGAGAGGAAGGGAATCCGTCCAGGAGGCTTCAGACTAACGACCACTTCTGAACCCGGAAGCAGCGGCAACTGAGATTCATCCCCATTACCACCAAGTTTTCCAAACTCCACCAAACGTCCACGCACCATGCGACCGCGAATCGAGCTGCCATAATCTGGAATCTGCATGAGTGATTGCTGCAGTGAGATCACCGTCGCTGTTACGAACTCTTTCCGATTGTTAGGAATCGCGATGTAAGCCGTATCGCCCACCTTCATGGTGAGAGAGAATTCCTCAGGGATCATCGCGGTGATCGTCTTCGCCTCCTTCACCACGATGTCCATGATCCGCTCGCCAGCTTTGACCACACTGCCAGGACGCGCATAAATCTTATCAACATAACCAGCGCTCGACGTACGAATCACCGAGCTGTCCACCTTCGCTTGAAGGAATTTCAGCACCGCATTTTCACCGGCTGGCGCATTCGTTAAATCAGTAAGCTTCTGAACGTTGGTTATAGAATCAAAAACAAGCTTGTTTGTCGAGACGATACGCTGTTTGACCCCGTTCAGCTTACTTTGCAGCTTTAAGAGCTCAGTCTGGACCTCTTGAATGTCAGCCTCTGTTTTATTCCCCAAAGACAAAGACGCTTTGTAAGCGTCCAATAGAGTTTTCTGCGCTTCGATCTGAGACTCCATCTCCTGTTGTTCGATCTGGAGCAGCGGGATCTGTTCATTAAACCCTAAGATCTGCTGCTGCAGTTTCTGCTGTAGCTCCGCATTATCGAAGACCGCCTTCTGCTTCTCCGCAGCCATCTCCTTTATAAGCAAGCCATCGTCCAGTTGGGCCACCACTTTACCGGCCTCAACAAACACGCCCTGTTCCAAAGTCACGTAGGAGCCATTGCTGTCGAGCATGGCGTCCACGCCTTCTGGCAGGCTCACCAAAGGTCCAGTGAAGCGTGCGGAAATAGTTTCAACAGGCTTCGTAACAATGCCTCGCATGCGATTGAATTCGCCGCCGGTCTGGTACGCCCAGGCTCCTAGCGCCGCGATGCCTAACCAAACCAAGAGAGGCCAGCTCTCCCGGATCGCGCGGCGGCGCATGAGCTTCTTGTGAAGCTTGTAATTTGGATTGGAAGGTGTTTCAGAACTCATGGTAGGTTTCTCTTCTCCAAAGGGTTAGATTTCCACCGTGGTGCGTTGCATGACAAGGCTCACCTCGGAAATATCGGGCAACTTGCCTAACGCATCTACCAAGTCCGTTTTATAACTTGGGTCGATCAAGCGCACACTGTACGAATACTCGAGCACTTCTCCCTGGATGGCTTCTCGCATGGCTACCATTTCCGTATGCGTGGTAAATCTTTGGAATATATTATCCACCTGATTCTGCGAATCCGAATTCGGAGGCAGTAGGAATCGAAGCAGTCCCTCGAATTCTCGACGCGAGGCAAAGGGCGACCACATGAGGAAGAAGGCCGCGAAACTAAAGAAGGCCGTTCCCATCAGAGCAACATTGTAAACCTGCGAACCGCAGGCAATCCCCACGGCAAGACAGCAGAAGAGGAAGATGATGTCGCGAGGATCGCGGATCGGTGTCCGGAAACGCACAAACGCCATGGCTCCCATGATTCCAAGGCCGCGGGCCAGGTTGTTTCCGATCGCCACGATCATGATCGTGATCACGATCGTCGCCAAGACCATCGTCTGCAGAAAGGACCGTGCATAGGTGAAGCCTTGGTGCGTGTAGCGGTAAACCGTGGCAATGGTCATCCCGAGCACGAAACTCATGCAGAGTGAGAAGAAGATCTCGAGTGGAGCGAGAGCTTTACTAGGGCCTAGTGAGGTGAGAAAGGATTCCATCGGCTCAAGGATCGATTGCGGTCAGATTATCGGCAAGGGTTTTAATACGTAGTATTCTCAGACTGGGCGGAGTATTCAAATCCGCGAGAAATGGTTTCGAGACGCCAAGCAGTGGCATACTTGCAGAAGCCCGTCGTCGACAAGTTAAACCGTTCAACGAGTTCCAGCATCCAGCGAGGAGAATCCTTCATCGCCTTCAGCTCGAAGATATAGCCTGCAAAGGGTCGATTCAGCCCCGTTTGCGTGTCCATTGGGCGCCAAAGCGCACCATCGTCCTCCACTGGCAGCCGCCAGTCACGGGTAGGTCGATAGGAAACGCGACGATCAAACGTCACACGAGCGTAGTCGTCATTCGCCCCAAAGTAGGACTCACGCACATAGCGAATGAGTATCTTAGGCCGAGCTTCCAAACGATGAACCAGGCGACAGAAATCCAGGAAATTGTTGTTATCCTTGGGCGTCTTCAGCATCGGAGCCGTGTCTGGATGCATAACTATCGACCCCTCGAAAGCCCCGCTATAATAATCTCCCAGCGTCATCTTTGCACGGCTCTTGATAATGACATTATTCACCTTTCGCTTCAGCTCGAAGAAGACGGGATGCTCAGGCTTCGTCCCGTAGGTTCGGATACGTAACTTAAACCTTGCAAAGGACTTACGCTCTTTAGCCAAGGCGAGATCCATCGTCGGTGTATCAAGCTGGAGCGTCGTGACCAAATACTCAGGAACGGCTCCCTTCCCATTGGGATCAGGCACGCAGAACGGCTTGATGAATTCCCGGATCTTGGGAACCAGGCTCGGATGAACGATGTATTTCTGCTCGAACCGTTCAATGACTTGGTCCTTCGCTCCCTTCCGGCTTGGGCCTAAAGGAGCCTGGGACATGCCGGTCGGTGGGTTTGCGCTGCTCATCGAATAGTAAACTCTCGGGGAACGCAGTCTTTACGCGGCTACGCCCAGAGCGTCAATGGAGATGTCACAGTCTCGTCAAGTTGCTCGCGCAAATGAGCGGTATCATGAACTCTCCCCTACCACAGTTGAATTAATGTAGAAATAGGGTATTTTTAAATAAAACCATGAGATCCAGACCAACAAGAAAGCAGATAATTGCTGGGGCCACTGCCATCACGCTGCTTCTGGCCTCCATCGTCGCCAAAGAAATCGTCGTGGCCCAGCACGGGCCGCCCTCTGCCATTCCCAGCGCACATGCGGTCAGTTCACCCGTGCAGCAGGTCATCGACCTCGATGCGCACCACTTTCGCGGGATCCGAGCCCATCAACAGCTCTGGGATCCAAGGAATGATGAGGATGTTCTCACCATCGCGCAGCTCGGCAAGCGCTACCACAAAGAGATCTCTCAGGTCGATCTAACCTCCTGCCCAAAGTCCTTTAAGACCGCTTACGCCGCTCACACCCATGAGTGGAACGAGATTATCGAGGCGCTGACCGTTGCGGTCTCCACCGCCCCGGACAGAGATGCTCTTGCCTCCGATGTACGCAGGATCACCAAGCCCCTCGAAGCCACCTGGACCAAGGTACAAGCCACCGCTCGCGATGCGGGTGTCTTTGTCAGAAACTAGAGGGCTACTTACTCTGCGTTATTTAGATAACGGATGCTCCTTCAGAAGATCTGCCGCTTGATACATAATGGCCTGGCCCTTGCTCGCCTCACGGACAGCCTTTACCTGTTCCGCAGAAACTTCAGGCCCTGAATTGCCCCACTCATTGCGCACATAAGTGAGCACATCGGCAATCTCATCATCTTTCAGTAAGGCCTCAAGCGGAGTCATCACGCTGTTAAACGGCTCCCCTTTTACCTCGATCTTTCCCATGAGCCCCTTCAACACAATCTTGATCAGACGGTCCGTATCATCGTCCAGCCACTCCGATCCGGCCAGCGGTGGAAAGGCTAGCGGAATGCCCTCGCCGTTAGGCTGATGGCAGGTAAAGCAAATGCCCACTCGCATGTACACCTCCTTACCGCGAACCATCTTCTCGGGATCGATCTCAGCCGAGCCAGACGCCAGCTGCTCGGCCACTTCGGCAGGCAACGTATCAGCGGGCAACCCTTTCAAAGCCTCCAAAGCTCCCTGTTTCAACGCCTCACTCGGTGTTAATTGATGAATCCGCCAGAGTCGATAAGCCATAGAACTATCAGGAGCTTTGGCCTTCGTCCAGGCCTTCATCATCACCGCCTGCTGCTCAGGAGACGCCCAGGCAGCAAGGTCGCCACCGGGTAGAAAGCGCCCAATCAGCTTCGACTGAGCCTTCAAAGACTCACCTTCCAGTTCGCTCAACACCTTCACCAACTCCTCGCGCTCCAATTCCCGTGAGACGACGTGAATCACGTCCTCTGGCGCTTTCCAATCCTCAGCACTTGCCTGAGCAAGGCACACGCACACGATCAACGGGAAGACTAACTTGGGAAACGACTGACTTTTCATTATGATATCCATCCATGGTAGCGGATTCCAGTCAACCCGAAGTCGATCATTCGACTGCAACTACCTGCCATCAATGACATTCAATCATTGAATCATTGTATGTCGTCGGCCGAACGCCTATATAAAGGCGTTCCCCAAACTAGAACTATCCCAATCGTGATGAATAAATTGCTAGGAATCCTCTTGTCTGCCAGCGCTGTAGCGTGGCCATCCTCCACCCTTCTTGCTGAAGCCTCCATTTCCACCAAGCCAGAGGTCATCAAAGCCCCGGAACCTAACATCCAGGCAGCTACGGTGACGACCGAACGGAAGAAGAAATCCGACACGAGTTCCTCTGAAGCCGCCATTGCCGAGATCGATAAATGCCTAACTAAAGCCAGCGCCAAGGCCAAAGAACTCGCCGAGGTCATCCGCAATGCGAAGAAAGAGAAACTCGCTGCGCAAAAAGACGCCAAGCAGACAAAGGGTCAGTTAGGCGACGTCAAGAAGCAGATGGAGAAGGTCCGCAAGGAACTCGCGTCTATGAAAGAGCGTGAAGGCAAGAATCGGAACGAACTAAAAGCTCTCGAGTCCAGGCTAGCGACCTCTACCAAGAAGGCTGCCGATGAATCCGATAGGCTTCTCGCTGCAGCTAACAACATCTCAAAATGGGAGAAACGCGCTCAGAAAGCCGAGGGTGAACTCAAGCAAACCAAGAATGCCATGGAGACCACACTTCGAGTAGCCAATGAAGCCAAGGCCCTTGGCAACCGCTACCAAGAGAAGCTAACACTAGGCATTTCACAACTAGCCAAACGCGAAAGCTCTCTCTCAAGCACCCTTGCCTCCCTTAAAAAGTCTCAAGAGGCAGCCAACGCATGCCAGGCAAAGGTGACTTCTCTCAAGGTCGAACTCGATAAGCAGAGCAAGCGTTACGAAGCCGTTGCGACAGCGATGAAGAAGGCCGAGACCGAACGTGACGCCTATCGCAAGAGCAAGCTCGCTGCCGAGAAATCGCTCACTCGCCTCAAAGGTCAGCTAGCGACAGTCCAAACCACTGCAAACAAACTACCGAAACTTGAGAAAGAACTCGCCGCAGCACAAAAGACCCTCAGCGAGAAACAGCAGGCCGAAACCGCTCAATCCAAAGCCGCCGTTCGACTAACAAAGTCATACGACAAGATAAAAGATCGGCTCAATGAAATCCTCGTGCAGCGTGAAGAACTGCACGACAATCTCACGATCCTTCGCAACGAGTTCGCCCAATACCGTATCACTGCCAAGACCGAGCAAGACCGGTTCGCCAAAGAATCTGTCAACCAGCTTCAAGCCTCCCTCGCTCGCGACAACACGAATTACAAAGGCGAGCTTCAGATGCGTGACGATCGCCTCGCCCAGTTAGAAAAGGTCCTCAAAGAGAAAGAGAAAGCCCTTCAAGCCACTTACAAGCGAGAGAAGGCAACTTCCGCCAAGCTCAGTAAGACGGCGGAATCCCGTGATTCCGAAGCCAAGGCTCGGAACTCTCTCGCAGCAGCATTAAAACAACTTCGCACTGGCCTAGAGTCTTCTCAAAAGAAGGCCTGCAAGCTGCAAGAGCAACTCGTCGATCTTGAATCTCTTAGTCTCGAGAACTAGCCAGGAGAGATTCTAACCATCATCTGACCATGAAACCTGTTCCGTTCTGCGGAGCCTCAACGTTCCTGTACACCTGTCTCACGCCATGCCTAGCACAAGACCTGCTACCTCATCGGGAGGCAGCTAAACAAAGCGACGCCTACCTGCCCCTAGCAGATGATCGTATCATCGTGCTGTCTGAGCGCCTGCGTGAGCTCAAGTCCCAAGGACAACGCCTGACCACGTTGGAAGATGCGCTGAGCAAAGTCACGCTCCAGAAGTCGAAACTCGAGGCCGAACTTCTAGACAGTAGCGAGGAAGACTCAGCTAGTGCCGAACTCGAGTATGCGCTCTCTGACGCCCAACGAACTTCTAACGCGTATCAAGAAGAAACCGAGCGCCTTCGCCAAGACGTCATCCGCCTCTCGCAGTCGACAGAAATCGCCACGGCAAGTCAAGAACGGCTCGACGCCATCGAGCGAGAGCATGCAGACGCACTGCGTCAGCTAAAGTCAGAACGGAAAGCGGCCAAAGCACTAGAGCTCGCCAGATCCTCAAGCGACGCCAAAGCAGAAAGTAGCACGAAAGAACGTAGAGACACTGCTGGCCGAAGTCAATGCAGGCAAAGACGCGCTAACCTCGGAACTCGCCATGCAGCTAACTCAGACAACGCAAGCGCTCAAGGAATCTGAAAACTCCTACGCAAGCGTCATCAGAGACCAGGCGGCAAAGGACACCGCACTCGCTGGACTGACAACGGCACTGGAAGCCGAACGCACCGAGGCCGCACGAGCCGCAGAGCTCGTGCAGAAAGTGGCACTTGCCGAGGCTACTGAGCACGAACTCACCCAAGCACTAGAGAAGGTAACGCTAGAACATGCCAGTTTTCTCACCAGCCAGCAGACGAAAGACACCAAGATGTCGAACACGTTGAAAGCGCTCGAATTGGAGAGCTCGAAGGCAGCCCGCGCCGCAGAACTCGAGCAGAAACTCACAGCGGCCCTCGCCAAACAGCGTGAAGCCGAACTCGCCCTGAAGAAAGCTCAATCGAAACGCTCAGGCATTCTCAATAACCAGTCCACCAGTGACGCAAAGCTCGCGGACGCTTTGAAAGCGCTCGAAACCGAGCGGGCCAAAGCAACCCGCGCTTCTGAACTTGAGAAGGAGCTAGCCGACCTTCGCGCCAAAGCCTCTCAAGAACAAGCTGCGCTAGCGAAACTCCAAGAAACCGCCAAAGTATCCGCAGTTCGCATTGCATTCCTAACGCTAGCTCAAGAGAAAAAGACTGACCAAGTTTCTCAATCGCTCGCAGACGTAGAGAGGCGTTTGGCTACACGCGACGCCGAACTCGCCCAGGTGAAAGCCGGGCTCACTGAGAAAGAGAACGCCTGGCAGCAGGACCGAATCAATTTCGTGACCACTCAAAAGAAGCTTCAAACTGAGATATCCAGCGCGCAGCAGGCTCAAAGCGTCATACAGGGTGACTTCTTACGGATTGATCCCATTCGCTACGAACTGAATTCCTCACAGATCGACGACGAACAGGCACGAGTGCTCGGACAGGCTCAGAAGATTCTCAAAGTCTACCCCAAAGCCTCGTTTGAGATCAGCGGACACACCTGCACTCTAGGTTCAGACGAGCGCAATCAGACGCTCAGCGAACAACGCGCCAAGCGCCAAGCGCCTGCTCGACTTCCTCGCCAACAACAGAGTCGAACCAAGACAACTCAGCTCAGCCGGATTCGGTGAAACCAAGCCGATCGCTAACAACAGCACCGACGCTGGTCGTCGCAAGAACCGCCGTGTGGAGATCCGAGTCAAATCTGCCGATGACAAGACTCTCCTCGACACGGAAGATCGCCAGTAGAGCATTCTAACGATCGGAAGGATTCTAACATCACGCAATGAAACACAAACCCTTCGTCGTTCACGGCACCTAGAGCATTATTGCGGCGACATCCTTCATCATCGGCTACCAAGTGTTTGCCCCACAAGCAGGTGATTCCTTTCAGTCTAACACACTTGCTGGTCAGGGAGAAGATTCTCTAATTAGGGTACGGAAACAAGACTCAGAAGCGAAAGCCGCCATCCAAGGTGAAGCACCAGGCATCATCACTGAACGTGACATTAAAGCGTTAGGCAAAACCTTTCGCAAAGTCGCTAGTCCCATTGAGCGCCGGCTCGCTTTCTCAAAGCTACTCGAAGGGCTCACCTCCGAGAACGCGCTACTCGTCCGCCAACAGATCGCCCACCTGAATCACAAG
Source organism: uncultured Verrucomicrobiales bacterium (assembly GCA_938082635.1). Lineage (GTDB taxonomy): Bacteria > Verrucomicrobiota > Verrucomicrobiia > Verrucomicrobiales > DEV007 > JAACDM01. The sequence continues at coordinate 2,094 of CALLLI010000079.1, read as the reverse complement.
AGTCCAGAATTTCAAGAGTTTCACTACGCCTGGAGAACGATCGACGGTGAGAAGGCAGCCCTGTTTGGTGCAAGCACGGCTGAAGACGACATGTCTCCAGCGTTAGCAGGATGGGCCAGCGGAAATCCATCAGAAGCGCTAGCTTGGTTTAACTCCCTTCAAATCAAAGACAACCCAAACTTCGACTACCTGCTGAATGACAGAAAGATCCAACCGGATCGCTTACGCGAACATTTGATGCGCGGTTTGGTCAAAGGGTTAGCCGACAACAATCCACAGACCGCGAGCGACTTCGTTCATAAGCTGGCCGAGAGCGGCAACAAAGCCGCATCAAAGATGATGCACACTGTTGTCGATGCCGTGATGCAATCTAGCAAACCGTCGAAAGCAGTCGAGTGGGCCGAAGCTTTGCCCGAGGGCAGCGCGCGGAATGTTGCTCTGCGACGCGTGGCTGATCGCTACGTCGATGAGAATCCATCAGAGGCAGCCACCTGGGCAACCAAGTATGCGGAAGATCGCGCCACCGCTGGCATCGTAGGCGAAGTGGGTGCCAACTGGTCCCATCGCGATCCACAAGCAGCTCTGGAGTGGCTCTCCGATCTGCCCGCAAGCCACGGGCAGACTGCCGGACTGCATCGAGCCTTGTCAGATTGGACTCAACACGATCCCGTTGCAGCAAGTGAATATCTATCAACCATGACTGACTCTCCGGCGAGAAATGCCGCTGTCACTGGCTTCAGCAATCGGCTGGCCTGGGAAGACCCCACATCCGCCCTCGTCTGGGCAGAAACGATCACCTCAGATGTCCAACGTAATAAGACCATGATCACCATCGGGCGAGCCTGGACACAGAAAGATGCGGAAGGCGCTGCAGACTGGGTCGCAAATGCGGGGTTACCAGAGAAGGTTCGCCAAGCTATCCTCAATCCGCCACAGGATAAACGCCGCCGCTAGTTAGCCCCCGTAAAGACCGATGAACCGTTCCCATACCACTCACGGCTCCTGGTTTCTCATCACCGGGATCATGTTCGTCGCGGGCTCCCAATTCGCGCCTCGTGATGCCCATCCAGACAGCCATAAAAAGAGCGGTGCAACTCACAAGCGCTCAAAGCTGGCGCACAATAACATCAAGCACGCAGAAACTTCGGCACCATCGGATCAGAACGACCAGAGCATCGCTATAAACGACAGCACGGACGGCATCTTATCGACTACAGCAACTAGATCATCGAAGCCATCTTCCGAGAAGCCACTTGAGCCACTCACAGAATCTCAGATCATAGAGTTGGCGATCGCCGCCACCAAGTCTTCGAATCCTATCGAGCGGAGAAAGGCCTTTGATCGACTCCTGCAAGAAATGCAGTCAGACACCTTCACGCCAGAGCAAGCCATGACAATGCGGGCTGCCTTGCATGAGAATGGTGCCAACGGTGAACAGTGGCGTGCCTTTGACTATGCCCGGGGAGCCAATGATCCCGAAGCCGCATTCGCCCATCTTGACGAGATCGATAAGAAGTATCGAAACGGCTTCGCAAGCAACATGATCCCTGGCCTCGCCAGCGCAGAACCGCAAATGGCCAGCGATCTGGTCAACACCTTCAGCGGTTCACAGAAGTTTCAGATGACCAGCCGCTTGATCGAAGGCCTCACGGACTACGATATCGGCTTCGCTACGAATTATGTCAGTCAGCTTGCTGACGATGGCGTCCCCGGAGCTTCCCGCCATATCGGGCGACTCGCCCACGAAGTTCTCAGCACCGCAGGCTTTGAAGAGGGCGTCGCCTGGGCTGAAGGGCTTGATCCTGGACAATTACAAGCCGCCGCCTTGCGCAGGGTCGCCCATGAATACGCGGACAAAGCTCCCCAAAAGGCTGCCGATTGGGCCAAACAATTCATCGGGCAAGATCAAAACTCTCGCCTCTTTGGCGAAGTCGTCCGCGAATGGGGCGACTGGTGTTCCGTGCCTCGTTCTACCGTGGGACTATCGTCACTTTCTGCCGTGGGGATGTCACTCTACACCGTGGGACCTCGACAGCATCCGTTAACATTTTTAACCTACCGCTTCAGGAGGGGGTATCAAGCGTTGTCCTCGCC
>CALLLI010000078.1 GCA_938082635.1 uncultured Verrucomicrobiales bacterium | reverse complement strand
CAGGTAGAACGATTCTTCGGATTGATCACGTCACAACGAATCCGGAGAGGAAGCTTTCGATCAGTGAAAGAGCTTGAAGAGGCAATCATGCAATACATTGAAACCCACAACGACGACTCCAAACCGTTCGCCTGGGTCGCGTCTCCAGAACAAATCTTCGAGAAGCTTGATGATAGCTTTAACTAAATGAACTTAGCGCGCACGACACTAGACCTTCGGATGCCGAATCGCGTACCATTCCTCTGCTGTCGTGATCTTCCTGCCTTGCAACGTCAACAAGAGCTTCGGGAGATCATAGTCAGGGAGGCGCTCCTCCTTGTAGTTGACATCTCTGTCATGCTCTTTCGGCACGCGAGCCAAAAAAGCATGACAGCGTTAGTACAGACAATGTCCTAGCGATAAAAGATAGGGCTTTCATGTTTCGCGGAGGCTAGCAATCAGCCTGTCCGTATGCAACCCCAATGGCGTGCTACTCCACTTCGATCACTTTGCCGTCCGTTTCCGGAGTCTCTCCACTTGGGAGGAAACGCGGAGGCCGTTGCGCTCTCGGAAGCCGCACGACGACACGCGTGCCTTCGTTAGGCTTGCTAGTAAGTTCAATCTCCCCGCCATGCTCACGAACCACCCGACGGACAATGAGCAAGCCCAGCCCAGTTCCTGACGTCTTCGTAGTGAAGTACGGCTCGAAGACGCGTGACATGTCTTCTGCAGAAATTCCTGGCCCCGTGTCCGAAAACGTGACGAGGACCTCGTAGTCGTCCATGTCACTGCGAATCGTGAGGTGCCCTTTGCTAGACATCGCCTGCATCGCATTGCGAACGATGTTGTAGAAGGCTTGCTTGAGCTGATTCGCATCCATAAGCATCGGCGGGATGTTTGAACGCAGCTCGAGCTTCATGGTGATACCACGATCGCTCAGTTCCTTCTCCAAGAAATTCGCGGACTCTCGGATCACCGTATTGATCTCGTGCAACTCCAGAACAGGCTTGGTCGGCCGGATAGCTTTGAGAAACTGCGCAATGGTAAAGTCTAACCGATTCACTTCATCTTTCGCGATATCGAGGAGTTCTTGAAATTGCTGTTCGTAGAGTTCCGGCGCTGCCTTTCGCAAACGACGCTCAATCAACTGAAGGTGGATGTTGAGCGAATTCAGCGGGTTGCCAATTTCATGAGCCACACTCGCAGCTAGCAAGGTGAGGGCAGACATTCGCTCAGACTCGATCTTCTCTTCCGTCACTTTCCTCGTGAGCGTGATGTCATGAACAATCATAACATAACCCAAATCCTCCTTAATTTCTTCGTCTTCGATCGGCGAGAGGTAGAAGTTTAGAAAGCGATTCTCAGGATAGAAGACCTCGATATCGCGGGAAACTATCTGGCCCTCCGCAATGAGCGTCGCCCAGTCCATACCGCGAATCTGCGTATCAAGCTGCTTATCAATCGCCTCATCCGCATCCAGAGCAAAGAAGCCACAAGCCGCCCGATTGACATAGTTAATCAAGCCATCGGCATCCGTCACGATGACCCCCTCCTGCAGGGCATCGAACACTTTTTCGAGAAAGCCCTTCTCTTGCACCAGACGCATCAAGGCGTTCTGCACTTCGTTAGGGCTCAGCTTGCCGAGACGGGCGATGAGTTTATCAAGAAAGCCGGACTTCATCGGAGGGTAGGAGCCTAACCAAGCTGTTGTTCAGGAATCTCCAACCACACCTCGGTCACCGGGCCTCGAGCAGGCGAGTCACGCAGGTCTGGATAGAAGATCCTCTTCTCGTGGAGATTCAACCACAACCCACACACAAGCACAAACACACCTCCACCTAGCACCATGACGGCCAGCCCCTTCCCAATCGTGGAGTCCGGAGAAATGACGATATTAAGCAAGGCGATTGCTGCAAGCGCATAGAAGACATACTGGAAATGCCGCCAACGGATCGTCTGAGCATCCCAGACCTTCTGATTCTCCTTCGTCCAATACGAACTGTAGCCTGGCCGAGGAGCGCCCGCGTCCCGCTTGTGCTGGTAAGGATAGATCATAACCGAGCAGACAATGATCAGCAACAATGCCAGTGTCCGGCATTTCCTTTCCTTTGTCGCCATGGCAACGACGAAGAGCAAGAGGCTGAAACCGATGCCATACGTGAGGAGCGGTTCCATGAGCAGATGAACGAATCCATCATCGCGCATGTCGCGGATGAGCGACTTGCTCTCTTTGATAAACTGTAGGAAGTGCGAAATCATAGAAGCTCAGGTTGTTCGTTACTCGTTCGAGGTGGCGTGATGCCAAGCTTCACATACGCAGCCGGCATGGCCATGCGACCACGTGGCGTGCGTTTAAAGAAGCCCTGCATAATAAGATAAGGCTCATAAACATCTTCAATCGTCGAGGCATCTTCGCCCACCGCCACCGCCAACGAACTCACACCTACGGGGCCGCCATTGAATTTGTAGATCATGGCCTCAAGAATGCGCTTATCCATCTCATCGAGCCCGTCTTCATCGATCTCGCGCATGATGAGCGCATCCTTCGCGACGGTAGGCGTGATGATGCCGTCAGCACGCACCTGGGCGAAGTCGCGCACCCAACGCAACAACATGTTGGCAATGCGCGGCGTGCCCCGGGAACGCACGGCAATCTCTTCCGCACCACCTGATTGGACCTCAATACCTAACAAAGCCGCCGAACGCTTGATGATCGTCGTCAGATCCTTGACCGGATAGTAGTCTAACCGATCTGTCAGGCCAAATCGAGAACGCAACGGCGCGGTCAACATGCCGGCCCGAGTGGTCGCACCTACCAATGTGAACGGCGGCAACGAAAGCCGAATAGTGCGTGCGTTAGGACCTTGATCGATGATAATGTCCAACTTGAAGTCCTCCATCGCCGGATACAGATACTCCTCCACACTCGGATGCAGTCGGTGGATCTCATCGATTAAGAGCACATCCCCCTCTTGCAAATTCGTCAGGACACCGGCGAGATCGCCCGCCTTATCAATCTGCGGCCCACTCGTGATGTGGATCTTCGATTGCGCCGCCGTCGCGATGATGTGGGCCAACGTCGTCTTGCCCAACCCCGGAGGCCCACTCAGTAGAATGTGCCCGAGAACGTCGCCACGCTGCTGCGCCGCCTCCACCATCAGCATGAGACGATCCTTCACCTTCTCCTGCCCACAGAAATCCTCAAAAGCAGGTGGCCGCAGCGAATGCTCAAAAGCCTGATCGGGAGCCTCGTTCGTCTCGTTGTATAAATTGTCAGTCAACTGGTGCGTAGCTTAGGATGGAAAGTCCCTAAGGTATACGTCGCCAGCCAAGAGAAATCCAAACCTTTCCGATACGACCCACGCCTGTAATCGACAGGCGCTTCCGCCTACCTCAATGGCAACTCGCTACTGTCTAGCACCGCCTGCACAAAGCCGCGAAAGAGAGGGTGCGGGTGGTTGGGCTTGGATAGAAACTCGGGGTGGAACTGGACGGCAACGAAGAAGGGATGGTCGGCGATTTCTATGATCTCGGCGAGAGTGCCGTCGGGCGAAGCTCCGGAAATGATGAGATTCCCCTGTTCGAGACGGTCTTTGTAGTCGGGATTCACCTCGTAACGGTGACGGTGACGCTCGGTAATCGTGGCGCTTTGATAGAGATCGTAGGTTTTGGTGTCTGGCATGAGGTCAGTGACCCAAGTCCCAAGGCGCATGGAACCGCCTTTCTTATGCACACTCTTCTGATTTTCTAACAAACAGACGACCAAGTGCTCGGCCTTCTCGTCAAACTCTTGGCTATTGGCTCCTTCAAGACCGCAGACGTTGCGCGCATACTCGATCGTGGCAATCTGCATGCCAAGACAGATACCGAAGTAGGGCAGCTTGGATTCGCGGGCGAATCTTGCGGCTGCGATCTTCCCCTCAATGCCTCGATCTCCGAAGCCTCCGGGAATAAGAATGCCGCCGACGCCACTAAGGTAAGCCTCGGCTCCATGCTTCTCAATGTCTTCAGCATCTACTCGCTGGATATCGAGACCACAGTCGAGGTATGCCCCGGCATGGGTGAGCGCTTCATAGATGCTCTTGTAGGCATCTTGCAACTCGATGTATTTCCCAACGACGGCTATCTTGACCTTGTGTGAGGGACTGATGACTCGACTAACAAAGTCCTCCCATGGAGTGAGATCCGGCGTCGACGTCGTCAAGCGAAGAGAGTCACAAGCGATCCGATCAAGCCGTTCCTTGCGCAGCTCTAGCGGAAGCTCATAGATACTATGCTCCATATCACGCGCCTGGATCACAGCATGCTGAGCCACATTGCAGAACATGGAAATCTTGCGACGCATTTCATCTTCGATCTCATGCTCCGTACGGCAAATGATGATATCCGGCTGGATGCCGAGAGACTGCAGCTTGGCCACACTCTGCTGAGTGGGCTTGGTCTTCAGCTCACCGGCGGCGGCGAGGAAAGGCAAGAGCGTGACGTGAATGAAGAGGACATTGTCCTTACCATTCTCCAAAGCAAACTGACGCATGGCCTCCAAGAAAGGGAGGCCCTCGATGTCACCAATCGTGCCACCAATCTCGGTGATGATGATGTCAGGCTTCTGCTCTTTCTCCACATCGTAGATACGCTTCTTAATCTCATCCGTAACGTGAGGGATGACCTGCACGGTCGCCCCAAGGTAATCACCGCGCCGCTCCTGCTCGAGGACCATCTCGTAGACCTGCCCACTCGTAAGGTTGTTGTTCTTGGTAAGATTCCCACTAGTGAAGCGTTCGTAGTGGCCCAGATCGAGGTCCGTTTCCGCCCCATCATCTAACACATAGACTTCCCCATGCTGATACGGACTCATGGTCCCTGGATCAACATTGAGGTAGGGATCGAACTTTTGAAGAACCACCTTGAGGCCACGATACTCTAGCAAGGTGCCTAGCGAAGCCGCTGCCAGGCCTTTGCCCAACGAGCTAACCACACCTCCAGTGACGAAGATGTATTTGGTAGGCGTCTCTTGCTTGTCTTCTTTGCTCATGATGGTTTCCCCTCGGTCATCGTGGTCCGTTGTTCGAGTAGCCGGGCGACCTCGTCGGCCTGCTCAGGCGTATCTACGCCGATGGCGTCGTCTTCTGTTAGGACAACCGCAATGGTCGCGCCGTTCTCCAGCGCTCGCAGTTGCTCCAACTGTTCGGTGAGTTCTAAGGGGGTAGGTTCCCACCGGACGTACTGTAGAAGAAAATCCTTCGAGTATCCGTAAATCCCTTGGTGCCGGTACCAGGTGGTGCCTGGATGAGGCTCTCGCCCATGTGGAATCACGCTACGAGAAAAGTAGAGGGCTTCCTGCCGTTTGTTAAGCACGACTTTCACTATATTGGGATTGTTCACGGCCGCGTCATCGGTCAGCCGATTCGCAGCAGTGACCATGGGCAACTCGGGATCATCCCGAAGCCGTTGGGCAAGGGTATTCACGAGGACAGGATCAATAAGCGGCTCATCACCTTGGACATTGATCACATGGGTGCAGTCCTCAAACTTAGAAGCCGCTTCGGCAATACGATCCGAACCCGTGGGATGATCGGCACGGGTCATGCAAACCTCCGCGCCAAACTCACGCGCCGCTTGGGCGATGCGCTCGTCGTCCGTGGCCACCATAACGCGATCCAGCCCCTCGCAAGAGAGACATCGCTCCCACACGTGTTGGACAAGAGGTTTCCCCGCAAGCACGTGCATAGGCTTACCAGGAAACCTTGTCGAGGCCCAGCGCGCGGGAATGAAACCGTAGACTTTCGTTTGCATGTTAGTCCTTATTTAGAAGCGGTGCTTTGCAGGTAGTCGCTACTGATCGCGGCTGTCAACTCTTCCGGCGCGATCGTCGCAGTTCCGACCTTGCCGACCACGAGGCTGCTAGCGTGGTTCGAGACATGTGCCGCCTCACGCGCACTGGCACCTGAACACAGCGCTAGAGTAAAGAGCGCGATGGCCGTATCTCCCGCACCTGAGACATCGAAGACCTCGCGCGCCTGCGGGGGACTGTGCCATGGAGGCTGGTCTCGGCTTAACAAGACTAAGCCCCTTTCGCTCAGCGTAATGAGGAGATGCTGGCAATCCCACTGCTGATGCAAGCGCCGACCAAGCTCGAGCAATACTGGATCCGACGTAAGGTCATCACCCAGCCCCTCGTCTTTCAAGCCTGCCGCTTGGAACGCCTCGATCCGATTCGGCTTCACTGCAGCGACTCCTCTCCAACTCAGAGGATTGTTAGGATTAGGATCCACCGTCACGGAAACTTCCGCTCTTCCCGCCTCCGCAATGACGGCATCCACGAAATCTTGGCCGAGCAAACCTTTGGCGTAATCCTCAAGGATGATCGCATCCAACGAAGGCAGTAGCTCGGTAAAGCGTGCTTTCATTTGCTCGACCACTTCTTGACTGACCGAGCGCGGCGTTTCCCGATCAATACGCACAATCTGCTGGCTACGCGCAACCACCCGGGTCTTCACAATCGTCTCGTAGCCGTCGTCCACCACCAGCGCTTCGGTCGATAAGCCTTCTTTTTCGAAATTCGCGCGCAAGAGATCGCCCATCATGCCCGGACCGAGCACGCCCATCACATGCACCTGCTTGGCAAAGGGCAAAAGATTCCTCGCCACATTGGCGGCGCCGCCGGGGTAGGCCGACTCGCGTTGCACGTGTACCACAGGCACAGGCGCTTCCGGAGAGATTCTAGTGACATTTCCCCAAATAAAACGATCCAACATCACGTCTCCCAGTACGAGGATAGACTTTCGACTGAACTGCGCAAGCAGATCAGCGAATCGAGAATCGTCCAAGGGCGTCGGCTCCATGGGCGTGACTTCTGCGCCCCATCACGCCTGGCTGCAAGTCATTCCTAACCAGAAATTCACGCCTCCACCGTTCCTAACATGCTCCTCTTAAGATCGAACTATTTCTGGCAAATCTAGCCCACCAGCTTATCGTCCCTACTGACGTTATGAAACCTCTCCATTTCCTTTCCCGCAGCACGCTTCTGCCTACCCTCGGGATTCTACTCGCTGCACCCATCGCTGCCCTGGCGGATGGAGCAGACGTCATCAAATTCAGCGAGATCGCGAAGAAGCACGACAAGGTGGTCGTCCCGATCCCCAGCGAGATCTTCAATGTGCTCGATAAATTCGACGTCACTAGAAATGATTGGCGCGCAGAACTCAAGGTACCTGAACGGGAGGCCTGCAAAGACCGATTACAATTCGCGCTCTTCCTCGGACGCGTGGTGGCCGAGGGCTTCCTCGCCGTCGAGGCGCAGGACCAGGAAGCCATTCGAAAGATCGGTCGCAAGGTACTATCCGTTGCGGAAGAGTTAGGATTGAGAAAAGCGGTGATCAAGCACACGAAAGCCATCATTGAAGAAGCGGGCGACAGCGACTGGAATGCCGTTCGCGAAGAATTTGATGCCACCCGCCAAACCGTCCGTGAAGAGATGGAGAAGCGCCGTGACCAAGACCTTGCGCAATGTGTCAGTGTCGGCGGTTGGATTCGAGGCACCGAGATCATCACCTCTCTCATCAATCACAACTACAGCACCAAGAAATCAGAAATCCTTCATCAGCCGCAATTGTTAGAACATTTCACGAGCACCTTCAAAGAAGTGCGGACCTTTCAGCGAAATCCGCGAATAAAGAAAGTCATCGCAGGTCTAGATAAGCTCCAGCCACTCATGACCGCTGACGGCACCGTCTCTAAAGAGCGGGTCGCCATGATCCACAGCATCAGCCAGCAGCTAAGAAAGGAGACCCTCACGCCATGATCACGATGCACTCACAATTATCCCGCTACCGTCTCAGTGCTTTCCTCTTCACTAGCATCCTGATGTTCAGCCAGGCACAAGCGTTCGTCGTCGATGCGCTCAGTTTCGCACTCGAAGGCGCTGAGAAACACGTCTCAGAAGAAGGCGGCTACACCCTTCGCAAGGACTTCTGGCAAGGCTCCTCAGAGTCCGGCGAAGGCCAAGCCATCAAGCATCACCTGGTCAAAGGAAACTCCTACTGGTTCTGGGTCGGTACCGAGTCTGACGACACCACCATGGCCATCGCCGTCTACGACAAGAAGGGCACCAAGTCCTACGAAGGAAAGATTGAGAAAGGCCCGAACTGGATTGGAACTCAGGTCGAGGTACCAAAGTCTGGAACTTACTACATCGCCTTCAAGATCACGACGAAGAACAAGGAAGAAGCGCATTGGGCCGTGGCCTACGCGTTCAAGTAAGGCGGTCGGTAAGGCTTGAGACATGAGCGAAAGGCGCGTCGAGATCTTCTGCACCAAGTGCAAATGGCACCCAAGCAAGGCCGACAGTTGGTCCTGCCGTACACCTTTGAGACGAACGGCACCTGCCCTGAATGCGGGAAGTGGTGGGAAGACACCCAATGCCTAGCGTGCTCGAAATGGTCTCGTCACCGAGCCTATTACCACGAAGACACGAGCCAAGAGAAAGCAATAACGTTAGGCTAAGCTCCGAGGACCGACACCACCAGCTTGCGCTGATGTTGCCCCGTCCGGTGCTCGAAGAGGAAGATTCCCTGCCAGGTGCCTAACAAGAGGCGCCCCTCGCACACGGGAATGACTTCCGAAGAGCGCGTCAGTGCCATGCGGATATGACTCGGCATATCATCTGGCCCCTCGTAGGTATGGACGAAGTAAGGCAGATCCTCTGGCACCAAGCGATCAAAGTAAGCATGCAGATCCTCGCGCGCACTGGGGTCCGCATTCTCGAACAGCACTAGGCTGCAGCTCGTATGCTGCACGAACACCGTCGCGGTTCCCTCCTTCAATCCAGCCCGTTCTACGCAGGCTTGGACTTCTTGGGTAATCTCGTACGTGCCTTTGCCCCGCGTACCCATGGTGAAACGCTCGGTCCCAGCGATCATGGAATGCAGCGAAGCGGCTTTACTTCTTCTTCAATGGCGGAATCGCCACTGGAGGCGTCACTGCTTGGATCCTTGGCTTCTTGGCGGGAGCCACGATGACCTCAATCAGATCGAGGTCAAAGATAAGCAATGAATTCGCAGAAATCTTATTCTGACCACGGGGCCCATAGGCAAGATCAGGATGAATGAAGAAACGGTAGGAAGCACCTGGCTTCATGAGTTGAAGGCCTTCAATCCAACCTTTGATCACGCCGTTCACGCGAGTCTCAAAAGGTTGATCGCGCTCCTTCGAACTATCAAAGACGGTACCATCCAGAAGCGTGCCATGGTAATGCGCCTTCACCTTTTCTGTAGCCTTAGGCGAAGTACCAGAGCCCTCTTTTAAGACAATGTATTGCAAGCCACTCTCCGTGGTCTCCACCCCGTCCTTAGCGCCATTCTCTTTTAGAAAGGCCTCAGCCGCCGCGAGATTGACATCGCCTTCCTTAGCAGCCGCTTCTTTACGCATCTTCTCGATGCCGCTCTGCCATGATTCGAATGCGCCATTCAATTCAGCCTCAGGGATACGGAGTTCTTTTCCGCCTAACTGATCCCTAAACCCTGCCGCGAAATCTTCGATACTCACTTCACCCTCCTTGAACTGGCTGCCGAATCGGACACCAAAGGCATAGCTACCGTCTTCATGAGAAACTTCTTTCCCATCTTGAGCGCTGAGAGAAAGGGAGAGTGCGCCAAAGACGCCTAACGTGGTGAGAAGAGATGATAACTTCATGTATAAATTTGAATAGAGTTAGAAAAGTTCTGAACTAGAGCTTCTTAGGCTCAATCACTTTGACAGTGCCACGGAAAGCTTTGGCGATGTCCCTGAGGAAGCCTTTGGCAATGCCATTCACACTAATGCCATTGACCACAGTACGTTTGCTGCCACCGGTGCGACGCCCGGCCTTCTTCACGATACTAAGGATGTCGCGATCAGAAAGCGAACGACCGTCCAAGCTGGTGCTTGGCTGACCATCGGTTAGAAGAAAGATCGTCTCGGGCTGTTGCTCAAACGCAGCGATGAGCGCCAAATCATAACGAGAACCGCCAGACGTGCCTTTCGTGGCTTTGAAGTCATCAGGCCGGATTGGCACATAAAGCATCTCTTTATCTGAGTAGTTACTACCAGTGCGCGAACGGGTGAATCCTTGACGCGTGTAGTAATCCTTCATGAAAGCGATCGCCGCTTTCTTGTTCTTACTAGAGGCACCCACCGGCGCCTTTTTGAAGCCATCAGCGAGGTTGCCGAAGCAAATGATGTTGAACCGTGAAGCCGGAGTCAGAGCATTGATCGTCCGCTCGATCTCGGCGTGAATCGCAGCAATGCCACTCGCGCCACATTCGCGATCCATGCTCGTAGAGACATCGATCACAAGAATAATAGAATTTCCCGCAGCGGGCGTGCCAAAGAAGGAACCGCCTTTCCCCTGACCGCCGAAGCCACCCATGCCAGAGCCCATGCCTTCACCGAACCCGGTGCCGAAATTGACAGTTTCCCCAACGAATTCCTCCACAATAGGCATCGGAATCGCACTAACCACATTCTGCGCAACGATCACTTTACTCATCGAAGCCGACGGTGCGGCTGGCTTCTGCGCTTTCACCTGAACCAGATCTTTCTTGGTCGGTTTCAGTTGCTCCAAAGGCGTGTAGGGCGCTGAAATGATTAAATTCGGCTCTCGTTCCAAGACTTCACCGAAGACGACGAAAAGAAGACCGCCGATCAGCACAGCATGTGCTCCAATGGCCACCATAAGTGCAACTATCTTGGACTTCCGCGCCTCAGCAGCCGCCACCATGGCCATGATTTGCTGCTGGGAAAGCTCCTCCGGAAATGTGTCGTCGAGATTCATAAACGTTGCCCCTACCTTAGAAGGTTTACTTTAGCGTGGCAAGGGACCGCTCCAAGCTCTTTATCCTAAAAACGGCAATGGAATCCCCGAATTCTGCGCGAACCGTTGAAATGTAAGCAGTTGTGCATCAACGAGTAGTCACCCAGAAGATACATTGCGAAGCAATAGGAATTCGCTGCAAATGAACAAGTTACGAATCGTCCTCAGTTTCCACTCCCGTTTTTAGGTTTATGTTAATTTCAAGCCATCTCACCGACTCTGGGGTAGAAAGAGAAAAGTAGCGCCACTCAAGGTTTTTCATTGAACGTCCACAGAATTCACGCTACTTTCATAGCGTGGAACCCTCAAACTCCTCGGCTGCCATGAATACTGACTTCCAGAAGCACCTCTCTCGGCGACAACGACAGATCCTCGATATCCTCTACGAGGTAGGCGAGGCATCCGTCCTCGAGATCCAGTCAAGGCTGCCCAATGCGCCCACGCCGATGGCAATCCGGCGAATGCTGCAGATCCTTGAAGAGGACAAAAGCCTCGTCAAACGACGCAAAGAAGGCAGAAACTACCTCTACATGCCTCGGCCAGCACGCGCCAAGACAGGCGCTAAGATGCTCAATCATGTCGTGAAGACCTTCTTTGATGGCTCCTTCTCGCGCGCCCTCGCTGCCCATTTGGCAGACAAGAAGATGAAATTGGATCGGGACGAGTACGACGAATTGATAAGCGCCATTGAGAAAGCTCAGGACGAAGGCCGTTAACCGCTCTTCTATCCGCTTGATCTAAGGACAGCCTTGTTTCTAGGATGTCCCTCTATGTGGCGTGTCCCCTTCCAGGTAGTCCTATCGTTCTTTCTCGGAGGCATCGATGTCATTGCCGAAACGAGCCCTCCAGCGGTTCCAGGCACCGGTATTGCCACACCCGGCTACGATCCCAATCATGGCGGCTGGGACAGTGAGCAGGCCGCCGAGATCGCCAGCTCGCGACTGGACGCCCTCAAAGAAACGCTCGCCTCTGGCAAACCTGCAGCGGGACTAGCAGAAATTGCCGCCCCCAGCTTCCGCGGAGCCCCCCTGCGCCCAACCAAGCGCACCCAGCCCTACACCGACGACGTCGTCCAAGTTCACCGCGCCGGACGCGATGCATCAGACAAATTCCGTGGCCCAGGTGGCTGGACCCAGGCCGTGCTCAGTCTAACCAAGGGGCTAAACACAGGACCGCTTCAGGTGAAGTTCAAGACAGTCGGTGTGGAATCTTCCCGCACGCAGGTGGAAATCCACCTAGAAATTCGGTTAAACGGCAAATCCACCTCGGGCCAGATCTTGCAAGTCAACAGTGCCTGGTCTTGCACGTGGAAACGAACGGACAACGCACTCACACTTGAGCGATTCATCGTCGAGGACTACGAAGAAGTCATCACCACCTCAACCCGAGGCGCCCTCTTCACCGACGCAACCGCTACCGTGATCGGTCGCGATCCCGCGTTTCAAAACCAGCTCGCTCACGGACTGGATCACTGGCTCGCGAGACTCGACACCCGCGTTGGGCTCAAAGTCGGCGGGTGGAATGGTTTGGCCGTCGGCGATGCAAATGGCGACGGCTTGGAAGATCTCTACGTCTGTCAGAGTGGTGGTTTGCCTAACCGTTTGTTCCTTGCACGTGCAGACGGTACCGCAGGCGATGTCGCCGCTGCAGCCGGAGTGGATTGGTTAGAAACAAGTCGAGGCGCCCTCTTCATCGACCTCGACAACGACGGCGATCAGGACCTCGTCGTTTCCGTGGAAGAAGGCTTACTCATCCATGAAAACGATGGCTCGGGACGTTACACCGTGCGTTCCGCCGAGGTGCTCCCCTTTGCTGTCCCCTACTCCCTAGCTGCCGCTGACTACGATCAGGACGGTGATCTCGACGTCTTTGCAGCCTGCTATGATCGTCGCGGGCACGTGGATAGAAACGTCTCTCTAGCGCGGCCCGTCCCCTATCAAGATGCAACCAATGGCGGCCGCAATGCGCTGTTGCGAAATGACGGCGACTTCCGCTTCCGCCACGTGACAAAACGCGTGGGGCTAGACACAAACAACATCCGCTACAGCTACGCAGCCACCTGGGCCGACTATGATCGAGACGGCGACCTCGATCTCTACGTCGCCAATGACTTCGGTCGCAACAACCTCTACCGCCAAGACAAAGTCCAAGGCCAAGTCCGCTTCACCGACGTTGCTGAAAGTAGCGGAACGCTAGACATCGCTGCCGGGATGTCAGCCACCTGGGGGGACTACGACAACGACGGCCTCTTTGACCTCTATATTAGTAACATGTTCTCCTCCGCTGGCAATCGCATCGCCAAGCAGGCTCGTTTCCTAGCAAATGAAGACGCCAGCACCCGCGACCTCTTTGTTCGACATGCTCGAGGAAACTCACTCTTCCACAATCTTGGACCCAGCAAAGGATTCGTGGACGTGAGCGTAGCCGCCGCCGTCACCCAAGGGCGCTGGGCCTGGGGATCTGCCTTCGCCGACTTCAACAATGATGGTTGGCAAGACTTGCTCGTAGCCAACGGCTTCATCACTCAGGAAGACACCGGTGACTTGTGAGGATTCTACTGGCGACAGGTCGTGTCGCAAAGCCCTAGCAAAGAAACTACCACCCCGAACCAAGGCTACCTCGATGCGTGGCAAGATCTCGCCACGCGCATCCGAAACGGCAACTCCTTCTCCGGCCGCGAACCAAACAGCGTCTTTCTGAACACGCGTGGGAAGCGATTCGCTGACGTCTCCCTCATGTCTGGCTTCGGCCTCCCAGACGATGGCCGCGCCCTCGCCATCACCGACTGGGATCGAGACGGCGACCTGGATCTCTGGGTGAGCAATCGCACGGCACCTCGCGTGCGCCTGCTGCGAAACGATTACCTAGCCAAGGCGAAGACGCTCGCCTTTCGCCTCGAAGGCGATCCGAGCCAAGGCACGCCACGCGATGCCATCGGTGCCATTGCGACAGTCACCCTCTCGGATAAAACGAAGCTCACCCGCCAAGTCACCGCTGGCGCTGGTTTTCTCAGCCAGTCCAGCAAATGGCTTCACTTTGGACTCGGCACGAAGGCCACGCCGGAGAACGTTCAGGTCATTTGGCCAGGTCACAAGACGCCGGAGATAATTAAAGTGAAGCCCTCAGGCAGATGGCATCTTCGTCAGGGGGCAGGCAAAACCACCGCTGCGGAACAGAACGCCATCGTATTGAAAGCAACCGCTCTGACGCTACCAACGTCGCCGCCAGAAATGGAGACTAATCTATCAGAGCCCCGGCCAGCCCCAACGCTCAACTACCGCACCTGGTTAGGCGACAACGCGACCGTCGACACTCAGGCACTCACCCTAACTCTTCTGTGGGCCTCATGGTGCCAGCCTTGCCTCAAAGAAATGGCAGTCCTATCAAAGCAACAGAAAGCCATTCAGAACGCAGGCATTCAAGTCCTCGCCCTGAACATCGAAGAGGCTCAGGCAACGATCGAAGGAACGAAATCCCCAAATCCCAAGACACTGGAACAAAGCCTGAAGAAGCTCAACTGGCCCTTCGCATCCGGCCGCGCCAGCCCTGAGCTGGTCAAGGCTCTCGATCGAGCCCAGCGCAACACGCTCTACAAACAAGAAGCCCTCCCATTGCCGAGCAGCTTCCTGTGGCATCGCGGGAACCTCGTGAGCTTTACGAAAGGAGCCGTTGCTGCAGACGCCGTCCTCGCACAGAGACAACGATTAAGACAGCCCACCACCAAACATCCTGATCATGCCATTCCATTCCCAGGTCGCTGGTCGACAGATCACTTCGTCACTCATCCTGTAGCCATTTCCCGAACCTACCTTGAAGGTGGCTACCACGAGGATGCTCGTCGCTATCTCAAGGAGGCCCTCGCCAAGGTAGACGAAGCTGAGCCTGCGAAACGGCGCCATCAAGAAGCCGACATTAAATACATGTTAGGAGAAACCTACCGCTTGGAGAATGCCTCACCCAAAGTCGCACTCCCATTCTACGAACAGGCGACCAAGCTGAATCCCCAACACACACAAGCCGCGCTCTCCTATGCCCGCACGCTAACGGCTCTCCGACGTGGAACGAAAGCAGCGGCAGTTCTTCAGACTTTCCTCAAACAGGCTCCCAAACAGCACGATGTTTTGGTCCAGCTAGGCAACACCTACCAGAGTCTCGGACAGGATGATCAAGCTGCCGCGATCTATGAATCCGCACTCAAAGCAAAGCCTGAGGATTTCCAAACCCTCAATCAACTATGCTGGGTACTGTCGACCAGCCGCAATGCAGCCCATCGCAATCCGAAACGCGCACTCGCACTCGCGCAGAAGATCCTGCAACGCTTCGGCAACAATCCTCACGCTGTCGACACAGCTGCCACCGCTCTAGCCATAAATACGCAGTTCGAGAAGGCCAGTCAGCTCACGCAGCGCGCCCTCGTCATGGCGCAGAAACGACGCGACAGCAGATTGATCAAAGAACTACAGAACCGCCTTTCACTCTACCAGCAAGGCAAACCCTTTCTGCGATAGTCGCGAGGATCAAACAATGCCGTAGGCCACCATCGTCTCTGCCACTTTCATGAAGCCGGCAATGTTCGCACCATCCACATAGTCAACGTGACCATCTTCCTGCGTGCCCTGATCGACACACTTCTTGTGAATATCGTGCATGATTGCCTGAAGACGGGTATCCACTTCACTACGCGACCACGAAAGCCGCAGAGCATTCTGACTTTGCTCTAGACCAGAAACGGCCACGCCACCTGCATTCGCCGCTTTGCCAGGACCAAAGAGAATCTTCGCTTCACGGAAGGCATTGGCACCAGCCAAGTCCGTTGGCATGTTTGCTCCTTCACACACGGCGATGACACCGTTGCTAAGAAGCTCCTTCGCCTCGGCTTCGTTGATCTCATTCTGCGTCGCACATGGCAGCGCAATCTGAACCGGCACACCCCAAGGACGTTGACTCTCGTGGTAGGTGATACTAGGAAATTCTTCAGCCGCCTCTTTGATACGGCCTCGGTGGACCTCTTTCAGAGCCTTGATAAACTGCCACTTCTCCATGTCCAAGCCCTCGGGGTCATGAATGAACCCTCCAGAGTCTGACATTGTCAAAACCTTCGCCCCATGGCTCATCGCCTTCTGGGCCGCATAAAGAGCCACATTACCAGAACCCGAAATCGAAACCGTCTTCCCTTCGAGACCATCTTTAATATGGTTGAGCATGTTCTCACAGAAATACACACAGCCATACCCTGTCGCTTCCTTACGGATTAGGCTTCCTCCAAAGGAGAGCCCCTTCCCGGTAAGCACGCCCACGTAACGATTGGTGAGACGAATGTACTGGCCAAAGAGGTTGGAAATTTCCCGCGCCCCAACGCCGATATCACCTGCCGGAACATCGGTATCCTCCCCGATGTGGCGATGCAACTCGATCATGAGCGACTGACAGAAACGCATAACTTCACGATCACTCTTGTCACGTGGGTTGAAGTTTGAGCCGCCCTTGCCGCCGCCCATGGGCAGACCGGTCAGACTGTTCTTAAACGTCTGCTCGAATCCAAGGAACTTGAGAATGCTCTGGTTGACGCTGGGATGGAACCGCAGACCTCCCTTGTAAGGGCCAATAGCATTATTGAATTGCACCCGCCAAGCGCGGTTCACACGGACGTTGCCTTGATCGTCTTCCCAGCAAACACGGAAGATGATAATACGGTCAGGTTCTGTCAGGCGTTCCAGGATCTGCGCCTCTCGATACTTCGGATTCGCCAGCACAACCGGCATGAGTGTCTCCACGACCTCGCGCACTGCTTGATGAAACTCTGGTTCACCAGGGTTCCGCCGGATCAAACCGGTCATAAAATTCTCGACTTCTTCGTGGGCAATACTGCTCATGCCGCCACCTTAGGCGAGCAGTCCAGCCCATGTCCAGCGAGCGTCGAAAGGACTATGCGAACAGACTGGTCACCGCCTTCGCCTTGACCAATTCGCGAGGCTGATTCAGGTGATTCATCACCATGCTTTCCGGATCGATTCCAAAAGCATGATAGAGTGTCGCGAGGAGCTCGCCCGGATGAACCGGATCTTCAAGTGGCGCCGAGCCCGTCTTGTCTGACTTGCCGTGAACGTAACCACGCTTGATTCCTGCGCCAGCAATACAGGCGGTGTAACAATAAGGCCAGTGATCACGACCATCCGCGCTGTTGCTATTGCCACTGGTGGACACGCCTTTCTCAGGGCTACGACCAAATTCACCGACGCCCACGACCAAGGTTTCGTCCAACAGACCGCGCTCATCAAGGTCATCGATCAATGTTGAGAAGCCTGCATCTAACATAGGCGCAGATTGATCCTTCATACGCTTGGAGAGCCCCACATGAACGTCCCATGAATGATTGTCTGAGTTCGCGACCTTCGGCCAAATAACTTCGACCACACGCGTGCCAGCCTCAACCAGTCGACGCGCCATGAGACAACTATCGCCAAAGGTGTTCCGACCGTATCGATCACGCAATGCTTCCGACTCGGCATCGAGGTTGAAAGCCTCACGCGCCCGGCCGGACACGATGAGATTCAACGCGCGGTCGTAATACTCATTCAAGTTGTAATCCTCCACCGCTTTATCAATGATAGGCATCTGCTTGTTAATCGCCGCACGAAGAGACGCACGACGACGCAAGCGCACTGAGAACACATCTGGGCGAAGCTGCAGGTCATCGATCTTGAGGCGAGCCATCTTCGTCATGTCCATGTCATCCCCAGCAGGATACATGGTATAAGGATCGTAAGATTTGCCGAGGAATCCTGCCGTCCCGCCCTTACCGATCACATTGCTCTCCTGGAGCGGCCGCGGCAACATGACGAACGGAAGCATCGGCTCATCCGAAGGCTTCAATCGCACGATATTAGATCCAAAGTTAGGAAAGTCTTTCGGGCTCGGCGGCTCCAGCTGACCTGATGGACTCACTTTGTCCGTCGTGTAACCCGTCATCATCTGATAAATAGCCGCAGTGTGGTTGAAGAGTCCGTTGGGCGTGTAGCTCATGGAGCGGATCATGGTCATCTTGTCATTGACCTTAGCCAACTTCGGCAAGAGCTCCGTGAAGTGGGTCCCAGGGATCTTCGTAGAGATCGACTTGAACTCACTACGCACATTATCAGGAACATTCTCCTTCGGATCCCAAAGATCGAGATGGCTAGGACCACCTTGCAAATACACTAAAATGACGCTCTTCGCCTTGCCCCAACCTGGTCCGCCCGTATGAATACCGCCAGCAGCGGCCTGCGCCTTCAGCTGGAGCATGGAACCCAGCGATAATCCCAACATACCTGCTCCGCCTACACGGAGCACGTCACGCCTTGTGGGGCCGAGATGGCCATCACACATATCCTTACCGGGTTCGCCTGGGACTCTAAACATGATGTCGAATAAACCCCGGAGTGTCCTCAATTCCCCATAAAAACGGAAGCAAATTTCTGCCTAAGGCACCACTTGGACAAGTGTTCCAGGCTGCACGGCGCCATAGAGCTCCGAAACGGCCGCGTGAGGCATGCGAATACAGCCGTTCCACTTCGGATAACGATGCACAACTTGCTGCCATGAAGCCCGATTCCATCGTCCGTCAGACGCATCCAGTAAGGCAAGGACGACCCCACATACCGGTCGTAAGAGCCACCGTACTTGCGACGATCCCCTCCATAAACCTTGCGACTGCCCCGATAAAGACTGCCAAAGATGTTCGAACGCTTATCCTTGATCTTTTCTTTAATTGGAAACGTTCCCGTTGGTGTGCGCTTCCCTACTTTTCCGGTGCAGCAAGGCGCATCGAACGCAACTAACTGATTCACCATCAAACGTGCCGCTGCTC
This sequence comes from uncultured Verrucomicrobiales bacterium, assembly GCA_938082635.1. Taxonomy (GTDB): domain Bacteria; phylum Verrucomicrobiota; class Verrucomicrobiia; order Verrucomicrobiales; family DEV007; genus JAACDM01. The sequence goes on along the minus strand of CALLLI010000078.1, from coordinate 1,464 downwards.
ACTCAGATCCACAGTGATCTTGGTGTTCTCTTTCGTCGCTTGGGACAGCAAGCCGTCGTTCGCGTAGACCGCCTTCGTCTTGGGGAAATCTCCCCGCCTAATGGGCCAGCGTCGCTTTGTGCACCTTGGGCCCAGAGTCCATCACAGCGCAGCTATGAAAGAAGCTTACAAGAAAACACAATTGCAGGGACCGTGCATCTTGCTTCATAGCCTGCGGTAATCCTCGGGGTCAACTCGGATGGGGCCTTGTCCATCCATGTTCTCACACTAAAGAGTCTTGTCACCCAGTGACACGATCTTCTTTGCATCCTAGAGCAAGAGTGACTTGTCGGGATGAATCGTCATGATCTTGTCATTCGATGGCGAGAATCGGAGTGCGGTCGGCGCCAATGGGCTCGGGATTGTCACCACGACTAGCAATTTCCTCAATCGGGTATCCCACAGCCCTAAACGGTAAGGCATGACTTCATCAAATGAACGCGTGACAATCGTTTCTAACAATCGTCTATTTGGACTCCATGTCGCTTGGCCCACCCTTCCGTGAGCATCGACGTCTAAAGTCAGTTGAATCTTCCCCGACTCAGCATGCCGCTCAGCATCATAGAATTGGATCATTGAACGATCCACAGTCACTAGCTGTTTCCCATCAGGGCCAAAATTGGTCGAACGAGGCGCTTGTTTCCATTGCGGAAGCGGCACGCCCTTCACCACATCAAATCGACTCAATGTTGAAACGTACTTCTTTGAGTCACGTAACCTTCCTAGATAGACAAGCTCATCTGTCCCCGGTCGTAGAGTCCAATTGATGTTGTAGAGAGAATCAACATCCTAAAGCTGGAGCGTATGCCCTTGGCCATCGCTAAAGAAATGGAACTGCTCTCCCCACCGAACCACAAGTTTTTTTCAAGTTCCCGCCATGCTCGATTCCAATCCGATGGCATAGACCAAGCTCATTAAGCCGAGCATCAGGAATCAACTTCTTCCCAGTCATCAAACGAGGTTCCATTTCGGAAGCGAAGGCATCATTAGGGAGGTCCCAGCTAAGGAGATCCTGCTCATCCGAAGAAGCGACGATCTTCCCATGGTCCGGTATCGCTAGCCCATGAAAGCATGAGGCATCTCCAAGAGGACTCACCAACGTACGGCTCATCCGCAAGCGCTTGAGATCCCAAAGATGAACGGCTCTTACATCTCTCACGGCGACAAAGTTTGGTGCTCCGTCAAGTTTGCTGGGCGATTTCCTGACAAGAGTGGTAACAAAATCGCGTTGAGATCTGGGTTGTGGAAGTCCTGAACTTCAACGCTTTATATGATTTTGACGGGTATGTCGTCGACAAGATTAGCTGCCAGAAGATTGGCGCGCAAATCAATCTTCGATTCGATAAGCGCCGTGGCCCTTGTTGCCCCCACTGTAATGATCGGCTTCCAAAGCACCGATCCGGGAGACAGTCCGTATCCGATTTG
>CALLLI010000077.1 GCA_938082635.1 uncultured Verrucomicrobiales bacterium | reverse complement strand
GATGAGTCGGATGAGTCGGATGAGTCGGATGAGTCGGATGAGTCGGATGAGTCGGATGAGTCGGATGAGTCGGATGCAGATAACACCAAGGAACTTGTTCGGGGCGGAACCGATATCGCCATCGCTCTGAAGAGTAAGCAGATCTACACCAATCGAACAGGATGTGTGATTGTCAGCGTATTCAATGCTGGTGTCCCTGCATCGCCCGCCAGCATGATGGAGGTGCGCCGTCTTGATGGTACCTTTGTGGTCAACGCTCCCGTGCCTAGCGTGGCCCCTGGGGATGTTGTCGATGTGGCTCTCGATCTCCCAGAAGACTATCAGTTTGTTTACTTCGATGAATACAGGGTATCTGTGAACCCTGCGTCCGTGAACGACAGTGAGACCAGTAACAATACAACTGGCTTCACCGTCTACGGCTTCATCGATCTAGATAAAGATGGTATAGACGACCGTTTGGAGACCTTCCACAGCGCCTTTAATCCGACTACCGATCTAGATGGTGATGGTGACAACAATCTCACCGAGTCCTTGTCGGGTAAGAATTCTCGAAATGGTGGATCCCGCTTTGATTGGAACATTGTCTCCGAACCCACGGATGACGAGAATGTCGTCGTGATCGATTTCGATGCGCTCTTCGGCAAGAAGTCCTTCATCGAGGCGTCGCCCGACATGTCTAATTGGACGAATATTCCTGGAACCACCTTCATCGCCAAGCAAGTGGATAACGCCATCGAAGTGGTTGTCGATGAAACGACGATTCGGATGTTCTTCCGTGTGACTCCGGTTGAGCCGTAAGCTTTGTTTGCCATGGAGGGTTTTCGTGGTTCACGGTTCTGGTATGCATCGTGTTGGCTTCTTCCTTCTTCTTACGTGGCTTCTTACTGCTTCTGGCTTCGCGGCCGCGCCTAACATCGTCTTCATTCTCGCGGATGACATGGGGTATGGCGATGTGGCGGGACTGAATCCGAAGTCGCCGATTCAGACGCCTCACTTGGATCGCTTGGCCAAGGAGGGGATGACCTTCACGGATGCGCATTCGGGTTCGGCCGTGTGCACGCCGACCCGGTATGGGGTCCTGACGGGGCGTTATTGCTGGCGCGGGCGTCTCAAGCGTGGGGTGCTCAATGGTTATGGCGCGCCGCTGATCGAGCCGGGGCGGGAGACGGTGGCTTCCTTTCTTCAGAAGAACGGGTATGCCACGGCTTGTGTGGGGAAATGGCATCTCGGGCTGGGCTTCGTGCCCGTGGCCGGTGGCAAGAAGGACGAGTTCGACTACGCGAAGCCGCTGACGGATGGGGCTCACACGCGGGGGTTTGATTACTCATACATCATCCCGGCCTCACTCGACTTTCCGCCCTACGTTTACATCAAGGATGGGCAGGTGACGGGGCAACCTGATCGCACGCAACCAAAGCAGGGGTTTCCAGCCTACTTGCGGAAAGGGCCCATTGGTTCGGATTTCCAGATGGAAGATGCTCTGGATCGTTTGTTAGGCAAAGCGACGGACTACATGGAGTCTCGCAAAGAGGCGAAGGAGCCGTTCTTTCTCTATTTCCCTCTAACGGCACCCCACAAACCCGTGCTGCCGCACAAGCGGTTCCGTGGGAAGTCTAAGCTTGGGCCGTATGGAGACTTTGTCATGCAGGTGGATGCGACGGTGGGTGGTGTGTTGAAGACCTTGGACGAGACGGGCTTGGCAGAGAACACGCTCGTCATCTACACGAGTGACAATGGCTCTTTCATGCATCGGAGTGCGGACGATGATCCTGGCCACGTCCTGGATGCGACCTTGCAGGCCTACCAAGCACGTCATCATACGGCGAATGGCATCTATCGCGGGACGAAGGCGGACGTGTGGGAGGCGGGGCATCGAGTGCCCTTCTTTGCACGCTGGCCCGGAAAGATCGCGGCAGGATCACGTAACGACGAGCCGGTGTGTCATGTGGATCTATTTGCGACCTGCGCGGAGATCGCGGAGAAGGCGCTGCCTGAAGACGCGGCGGAGGATAGCTTTAGTTGGTTGCCAGCCATGCAGGGGAAAGAGGCGGTGGCTAAACGGGCACCGGTGATCAATCATTCGGCTAGTGGTGTCTTTGCGATTCGTGAGGGGAAGTGGAAGCTGGTCCTGGGGAATGGTTCAGGAGGACGTCAGAAGCCGAAGGGGAAGCCGTTTGAGAAGCCCTATTCGCTGTGGGACTTGGAGGTGGACCCGTCGGAGACGCAGGATCTCATTGGGAAGCATCCTGACATTGCCAAGCGGTTGGAGGAGGCTTGTTTGGAGATCCGGGATTCTGGGCGTTCGCGGTCATAGTGGGAGGTCTCACACGAAGGTGGGAATCTGAAGGAGGCGGCAGGTGTGGGGCGCTTGGAAAGCGCCGGTCCTTGGGTGCGTGGAGTTTATGATTGTTAGTCTATCTTTTCTAGGCAGTAGAGCTTCTCGATGCGTTGATCGTTGTCGCCGTCATGGGCGACGCGGGCGAAGATTTGGCCGTCGACGATGACTGGGGTGGCGTAGATTCGATTGCCTAACTGATTCTCGGCGATGATCTCGGCACCTTTCGGAGTGGCTTTGACGACGTAGAAGTTGCCCATTTCGCTGGCGGCGTAGACGAGGTCGCCTACGGGAACAGGGCTCGAGGTGAAGGGCTTGCCCATGCGTTTGCGCCAGAGGCGTTCACCGGTCTCGGAGTTCCAGCAGACGAGGACGCCTGCGTCCATCATGCCGTAGAGGTGGCCATCGCGGACGTACATCGAGGGGACGTAGACGCGGCTTTGGTTTGCCCAGATGAGTTTGCCTGAGCCGTCTGCGGCGATGGCGGAGACGTGGTTCTTAGGATAGCCGCCGCTGGTGTAGACGTGTTTGCCATCGGTGATGGTAGAGGTGACGCACTCGGTGGTGGCGCCTTCCGTTTCCCAGTTCACCTGGCCGGTGAGTGGATCGTAACTGACGATTTTTTCGCAGCCTGTTAGGATGAGTTGTTCTTTGCCTGCTGCCGTGAGGATAATGGGGGAGGGGTAATTCGGCAGTTTGGGGCGTTCTTGGCGCCAGATGATCTTGCCGTCGGTTCGATTGAGGCCACAAAGAGCGCCGCCGCCTTTGTTGTCCGCTGACACGATGACCAAGTGCTTGTAGATGGCGGGTGAGGAGCCGTAGCCCTGATGGAGCACGTAGTCGGTGATCTTGGTTTGCCAGAGCTGTTTGCCTTTTGGGTCGAGCGCGGTGGTGTAGACGGCTTTGTCGTGGAGGAAGTTGATGAAGAGGCGCTCGCCGTCCCAGGCCAAGCTGGAGGAGGCGTTGGAGGCCCTGGAGTTCATCTTCTTCGGGAAGCCGCCTTCATGGATGGTGGTCTTCCAAATGGGCTTTCCGGTGGCGCGATCATAGCAAAGTACCCATTGCTTCTGCACGTCATCATCGGCTGCGGCGAGGTAGACGCGGTCTCCCACAACGATGGGGGAGCCGTGGCCGTGGCCGGGTACTTTGGCGGCCCATTTTACATTCTCGGTCTCGCTAAATGTGATGGGCGGTTTTTGATCGGGATCGGCGAGGCCGTCTCGGTTTGGACCGCGCCACCAAGGCCAGTCTTCGGCTTGGAGGCCGGATAGGGGGAGAGAGAGAAGGGTGGCGAGGATGAGGGCAGTTTTCATGGCTTTCGTTTAGGGGATCTTTGGGCAGGTGTCGACTTTAGATCGAGGCTCAAGAAGAGGCGCTTTTCAAGCGCCTGGCAGGCGTGGGGCGCTTGGAAAGCGCCTTTCCTTGGGGGGGCTGGTCTTCGTAGGTGTATTGCCAGACCCAGTCGCCTTCTTCGTTGTTCTTGGTGACCTTGCCTTGGTCGTAGCCTCCGTTGTAGCCGATGCTGTAGAGTAGTGTGGTGCCGTCTGGTTTGATCCGGTAGCGAAGAGGCTCGTTGTTCATGTGGTCGTGGGGGATCTTGGGCAAGTAAGTGGGGCTGAGTTCGGAAAGGGCAGTGGGGTAGCGTCCTTCCGCGAGATGATGGCGCTCTAGCGCAATGGCGACTCGTGCTAGATCAAGTGCTGACTGTATGTGAAATGTAAGGGTCAGGAAGCCTCTAGGAAACGGAAAGCCTTGCAAGGCCAATGATTCTGAGGGATGCGGCATGTCGTACTACGCTTGGGAACGGTTCTCGATTTCTGTTATTAAATCTTCCAGCCACTGCTTGAAGGCGTGTGATGAGCTTTGCTCTGTGATGGCTATCCACCTGGCGCCGATCATACTTGTAGATATGGCACTACGATAGAGGAACGCCTTGGGGGCGATACGAAGATACCACCTCGCTAAGAAGGTCTCATTCTCGCTGAGGGCCAGGCCCGGTCCCTCAAGTGAGTTTGCGGCACGTTCTGGAGAAGCTAGATGTTCAAGGTAAGTTGCACAGGCTTTTGCGCGTTGAGTCCGGAGGCTTTGTGAGAGTTCATCAATCACGTCATGTTGAGCGATCGCCGCTCCCAGCTGTTCTAGCTGAGCGTCCTTCCATTGTCTGCTTCGCAGACCTTCCCACAGAGGTTGCAGGCTACGGTTGTGTATGGATAGCCTTACTATGTGACTGAGGATGCCAGGATACGCATCGAATGCATTGTCCGCTATTTCTAACTGGTGAGAGCGTAGTTCTCACTCCGGGAATCAGGCGACAAAGCGCCTGCCATCGGCTCGTGCGAAGTCTAAAAAATTCAGACAGCGTATTCTTCAACGCTTCGGACACCACCATCTCGGAGGGCAGGACATCGGGGCGAATCGTCCGTATCCAGGTGCCAAAGTGTTTCCATACAAGGTCGTCGCGCGTCATAGA
>CALLLI010000076.1 GCA_938082635.1 uncultured Verrucomicrobiales bacterium | reverse complement strand
GTCCTTAGTTCGCTATCGAGTGGTGTTTGAAGATGCGTTAGGCAATAGCGAACGAGCGCCATTTGCAGATGATCCAACGCCGAACTTTGCTTATTTCTGTTATGACGGCGTGCCGACGTGGACGGCCGCTGCCGTGCCCGGGGAGACTGCGGCGAAGGTCTTTGGCCCCGACGTGCTTGAGTCGTTGCCCATCTATCATCTCATCTCCCGCGAAGAAGACGTGTTGGATTGTCAGTACAACTCAACCTTCAATAACAAAGTATATCGTTTTCTCGGAACGCTGGTTTACGACGGCGTCGTCTATGACCATATGCGCTATCGTATTCGTGGCCATGGCTCGACTTACAACACGGGCAAGAACAAATGGAAATGGCGATTCAATCGCGGTCGTTTATTTCAAGGTCGAGACAACTTCGGTCGGAAGTATTCTGAGCCCGTGCGCACGCTGAATATCAGCGCCATGGCCACGGCCTGGAATCCTGCCAATCGCGGAATTTGCGGCTTGGACGAAGCCTTAGCTTTTCGGCTGTGGCAAATGGTCGGCGTGCCTGCGGTGAACACGAACTATTTCCACTTTAGGATCATCGATGATGCCACCGAGACTGATGCCAATGATCAATATGAAGGCGACTTGTGGGGACCTTATTTGGCCATTGAACAGTTTGGTGGCCGCGCGCTGCGAGAGCGTGATTTGCCTGATGGCAATGTCTACAACATGCACTTTGGCAATTCCAATTACCTCAATGAGGGGAAAGGACAGGTAACTGATCGCTCTGATTTGACCGCTTTCACAGGCGGATCAGGTTACAACAAATCGAATCCTATTCAGGAGGTGTCCTGGTGGCGAGAGCATGTGCAACTGGATTGGTACTACAGTTATCGATCAATCTGGGAAGTGGTGAACCATTCTGATCAACGCGATCAAGAAAACTCGAATTACTATCACAACCCCGAAACAGGAAAGTGGTCGATCCATCCCTGGGATGTGGACCTGCTCTACGAAGAATTTGATCGTTGGGGTCCGGACGCCGTGCAAACCAAGGTGGCGTTTGAGCAATTTCGTAAAGGACTCAATCATGATGAATTGAATACGGAATTTCAGAATCGTGCCCGTGAGTTGCAAGACTTGCTGCTCAATGACGATCAACTCTGGCATGTGATCGATGAATTGGCCTCCTTCATCGGGTCACGTTCGGGTGGCGGCGACACGCTTGCTATCACCGCGCTCGACCGAGATGGGGTGCATACCGTGGCCACGACGGGAAGCCCTCACGGATTCACCGAAGGGCAGACGATCTATATCAAAGGAGCGCAGCCCTTCGCCTTTAGCGGTGAGAAAGTGATCGATCTAGTTCCCTCCCTGACTCAGTTTGCTTTCCGGGGATCGATCTTTTCCCCTCAACCGAAGCCTCCCACTCCAGAGACGGTGGTGTCGTCAACACCAGACGGCGGCGGATGGTGGGAAGTTGATCAAGCCCGTTGGGATCGTCATCCACGTTCACGTGCGGTGGAAGGGCCGAGCACAAGAACCGGTAGTTTCTATGTGAACCCTTTCCGTTACACGAGGTTCGCTGGCAAAGTGCGTGAACTCACATCACCGGATTTCCCTGGCATGGTAGATTGGGTGAAACGTTTCACCGTGCCTGGAGGCTTTGGCGGTACCCAGTTGCAAGTGCTGGCAGATGGCGGTGCCAAAGAACCGGACAAACCAACCATCACCTACACCGGCCCTGACAATTTCCCGATCGATGCTCTGACCTTTGTCAGTTCAGAGTTTAGTGGTGGAACCTTGTTCGTCAGTCAGGAGTTTGCGGGAATGCAGTGGCGCTTGGGTGAAATCTCCAATCCGTCCACGCCTGGTTACGAATCAGGGAAACCGATGATCTTCGAGATCGAACCGGTTTGGGAGAGCGGCGAAATCACGAGTTTCCAGTCTGACATCACGCTTCCGGCAGAGGTGATCGATCCAGATTCGACCTACCGCGCGCGCGTCCGTCTGAAGAATCAGTTAGGCCATTGGAGCCATTGGTCAGACGCGATCGAGTTCCGTGCCACAGCGGACGTCTCTGCCTACAATGGTTTGGTCATCAGTGAATTGATGTATCATCCTCTGGATGTAACCGAGGATGAAGCCGCGCAAGGTTTTGAGGAGTCTGATTTCGAGTACATCGAGCTATGGAACCGTGGGAATACGATTATCGATCTTGCCAATCTTCGATTTACCAAAGGCATTGATTTCGATCTGAAGACGTTAGAGATCACGGTCTTAGGAATCGGGGATCGCCTGATTCTTGCTCGAAACGCAGACGCCTTTGCCCTGCGCTACGGTGCTGATATCACTGTCGGGGGAAGCTGGGGCGCAGACCGCTTGAGCAACAGTGGTGAACGGTTGAAGCTTTCACTCGGTGGCGGCGCGCCGGTGATCGATTTCTCATACGGAGACAATGAACCTTGGCCCAGCACAGCAGACGGTGAGGGGCACGCACTTGAGTTCACAGGGGACGAGGATCCAAGTGATTCGACCCTATGGAGGGCGAGTAGGCTTGGAGGCAGCCCGGGCGAAGCTGACGATGAGATTCGCCTAGAGACTCTAGCATGGGTAAAGACGTCGCTTGGCGAAGATGAGATCTTCTTGGAATGGCAGAGTTCGATTGGAAAACGTTACCAAGTAGAGACTTCTGAAACCTTGGAAAACTGGGAAGGCGCAGGCGAGATCACCGAAGCCGTCACGGAGGTCACTTCCGTGACGTTAACAATCCCTGCGGCTCAACGAGACAAACGATTCTATCTTCGGGTGGCTGAGACAGAGTAAAGTCGAACGGTGTAAACGCCGGACCAAAACCGGTACGGTCGCCGGGTGAAAACCGGTACGGT
>CALLLI010000075.1 GCA_938082635.1 uncultured Verrucomicrobiales bacterium | reverse complement strand
ATTCGACCCAGGCGGTGGTTGCGTCTAGATTCATGTTTGGCCAGCGGCCAGCCACGTAAGACTATACCAAGCGCCATCATAAATTTCTATTCGTTGAGATCCAGTGGCTGGGACTTTTAGTCACCGCGGAATGCTTGGGTTTGATACTGTGGCGACTAAAAGTCACCACCACCAACCAGTCAACGCGACTACGTTAGTATTGGGCTGGAAATTAGTGACGGCGCTTGGTATAGACGGAATCACGCGTGGATTCTGATTGGAGAGTCATAGACCAGTCGACGACGGCATTTTGAGATTGAGCGATCCATTGAATCAGGATTCGGTGGAAACTGTCAGATTCTTTGGAAATGCTCCCATCATCTTTGTGAGAGATTCTTTGGGATCACGAGCACCTATCGATTCTTGTTCCAGCGAAGCGACGTTGTCAGGCGCATGGGTCTTCATCCAGGCAATGGCTTGAGGATACTCATCGGCATCGAGCTCTTTGGCGATGGCTTCAACGAGTTGCCCTTGGGTCCTGTTTTGAATAGGTTTGAGGCCTTGAAGACGTGATACCGCCGCTTTCCAATCCTCTGAGGCGAGCTTGCGCATGGCGGTGACCAAGGAGCCTCGGTAGTGCAAGTGAGGAGAATATGTTGCATTGATAGAGCCTAGATCGGAAATGACTTTGTCGAGGAAGTAGGCGGGTGCGGCCTCTGTGAACAATCTGGATAGGTCACCCTCGTTGAGCCGCATAATGTCGGCCCGCTTGGGATCTTCTTTGGCCCATTTTAGGTAGGTGTCTGGATTCTCAGAGAGAAAGGTCGAGATGATCGTTGCGACCATGAGCACGTCGACTGAATCTTCACTCTCAGCGCCGGGTGAAAGGAGGCGGAAGGTGCGATCCAGGTGGCTGAGCGCCTCGGCGGGCAAGTGATTGGCGGCACCCTTTGCCATTCGGGTGCAGAAGCGGTCATTCTCATCGGCATCGAGTTCTTTGGCTCCGATCGTGCTGAGCCACTGGAAATGTTGTCGAAGTTCCTTCAGCTCATTGGCCTTTGGTTGCTCCTGTGCCGGAGCTAGGGCTGTCGCATAAAGAAGAGCGAGAAGTAAGAGTAGGACGGTAGGTATAGACATGATGACAGAGCGTTGCCGGTCAGCCTAATGGGAATGCTAGAGAAAACGCCAGGCGTCGATGAAGTGCTAGGCGATCCAATCTCGCATCACATTTCCACCGACATCGGTGAGTCGGAAGTCGCGGCCTTGGAAGCGGTAGGTGAGTTTGAGATGATCGAGGCCGAATTGATGGAGTAGGGTCGCGTGAAGATCGTTGATATGGACGGGCTTGTCTTCGATCGCCCAACCGATCTCATCGGTCTTGCCGTGGACTTGGCCACCCTTGAGACCGCCGCCGGCCATGAGCATGGTGTAGGCGGTGGGGTGATGGTCACGACCGGTGTTGGCATTGCGGCCTTGGCGGTTCTCGCCTAACGGTGTCCTTCCGAACTCCGCTCCCCAAACGACCATGGTGGAGTCTAACATGCCGCGTTGCTTGAGGTCCTTGATCAGAGCGGCGACTGGCTGATCAACGGCGCCTGCATTGTAGGCGTGGTTCTCATTGAGTTCGGAATGCTGGTCCCAGCTGGCATGAACGATATTGATAAAGCGTACGCCGCGTTCGACGAGACGCCGGGCCAGCAAGCAATTCTTAGCAAAGGTGTCGTAGGTTTGTAAGCCGGGTAAGGTGCCGCGTCGTTTGTTAGCATCTTTGGGTTCGGGTCTGCCAACACCATAAGCATCAAGCGTGTGCTGTGATTCTCCTGACAAATCGACTAATTCGGGAGCCGCGCTTTGCATGCGATTCGCCAGCTCGTAGTTGGCAATACGGCTTGCGATCTCGGGGTCGTGAACTTCTTGGTAACGTCGCTGGTTGAGATCTCGAAGGGCATTTAATCCAGCACGCTGTAGTTCTGATGGGAGTCCGTTAGGATTCTTTAAGTTGAGGACTGGTTCGCCAGAGTTGCGGAAGAGCACGCCGGAGTAGTTGGACGGAAGAAAGCCGGACTGCCAGAGGCTGGATCCACCGGAGGAGCCGCGGCCTGCAGTGAGGACGACATAGCCGGGCAGATTTTTTGAGGTGGAACCCAGGCCGTAGTTGATCCACGAACCCGTGGCGGGCATGCCAAAGCGGGAGACCCCGCATTGCATGAGGAGCTGGCCGGGGTGGTGGTTGAATTCCTCGCTGTGCATGGAGCGCACCATGAGGAGATCATCTGCGCAGGAGCCGAGGTTTGGCAGGAGGTCCGAGAACTCCATGCCGCAATTGCCGTGCTTGGTGAACGTGCGAGGCGAACCCATGAGCACCGCGCTGTCGGGCTTGATGAATGCGAAGCGTGCTTTGTCTAAGATAGACTTGGGCAACTTCTGCCCATGGAGCTCGTTTAGCTTTGGCTTGGGGTCAAAGAGGTCAATGTGAGAAGGCGCCCCTGCCATGAAGATGAAGATACACGCCTTGGCTTTCGGGGCATGATTTGGCCTGAGTGAGGCGAAGTCCTCCGATTGCGAGGCCGTGGCGGCATTGAGAACGCCATCTTCTGATAGCATGGAGCCAAGCGCAATGCCGCCGAGGCCACTGGCCGAGGTGGTGAGGAATTCGCGTCTTGTTCGTGCAATGTGAGAATGATGCGGGTTCATCTTTGGCAATTAGTTCCGTGTGAGAAACTCGTCGAGGTTGAGTAGGACACGCACTGTGGCTGTCAGGGGAGCTCGTTCGGGAGCCCTGGGGGATAGTCGCTCGGCATCTTCTGGATGCTCTGTGTAATAGTCTATGGACGTGTCTAACAAGGTGGAGAGTTGCTTGAGCTCGTCTTTCAAGGGCTTGCGCGACAGGCAGTGACGGAAGGCGCTTTCCAATGGCTTGTAGTCCTTAGACACTCGCTTCGCCAGGGCTCGAGCTGCCTCGGTGAAGGTGTCGTTGTTTAATGTGATGAGTGCCGCGAGCGGCGTGTTCGAACGTGTCCGCTTGATACAGGTCACGTTTGAGTCGGGGCAGTCAAACGTGATGAGATTTGGGTGTGGTGCGGTGCGTTTGAAATAGGTGTAGAGGCCACGGCGGTACTTGTCGCCTTCGGGGCTGACCTTCCATTTGAAGGCGGAATTGTAGTTCACATCGGAAACTCCAGCCGGCATCGCTGGGAAGACGCTGGGACCGCCAAGCTTTGCGGTGAGCATGTCGGCTGCGCTGAGCGAAAGGTCGCGGACGATCTCGGCTTCGACTCGGAATCGATTCTGGCGCGCCAATAACCGGTTCTTTGGATCGCGGTCCGCAAGGTCCAGGCGATGATTGGAGGATTGCCGATAGGTCCTCGAGAGGACGATGGTCTTGATCAGCGCTTTGCGAGACCAGCCGCGATCGATCAGCTCTGCTGCTAACCAGTCCAGTAGCTCGGGATGGGAGGGACGTTCACCACGTACGCCGAAGTCATTCAGTGTGGCGACTAATCCTTCACCAAACAGGTGGGCCCAGAGATGGTTGACGAGGACGCGAGGGGGGAGGGGATTCTTTCCGTTGACTAGCCAGCGAGCGAAATCGAGTCGGTCGCCGTCGCTTCCTGAGCGATGCGTGACAGATGGCAGCGAAGCGAGCGTGCCAGGTAGTACTTGGTCGGTGGGCTGCTTGAACTCACCTCTTCGCAAGACATGCGTCTGGCGCCGGTCTTTCTTGCGTTCATGCAAGACACGAATCTTCATGTCAGAGTCGGCTGCTGGAATTGTGGTCTCGTCGCCATTGTTGAAGTAGGCGAAGAGCTGATAATACTCATGATGGGTGATCGCGTCGAACTTGTGGGTGTGACAGCGAGCGCAGGTTAATGTGAGTCCCATCCATGCGGCCCCCACGGTTTCTACACGGTCCATGACCGCAGCAATACGCCATTGTTCTTGATCCGTGCCGCCTTCGGTGTTGGTGAGAGTCTGCCGATTGAATGCGGTGGCGAGTTGCTGGTTGTGGGAGGATGGGTCTAACAGATCGCCTGCAAACTGCTCGATCGTGAACGTGTCGAACGGCATGTCTTCGTTGATTGCATTGATGACCCAATCCCTGTATTTCCAGGCATCTGGGCGACTGTTGTCCTTCTCATAGCCGTCGCTGTCTGCGAAGCGAGCGATGTCCAGCCAATGACGGCCCCAGCGTTCACCAAAGTGGCTGCTTGCAAGGAGATCGTTGACGAGCCGGGCGTAGCCAGCGTCGCGATTTGCGGCCATGGCTTCTTTGTAAGTGTTGACTTGTTCAATGCTCGGCGGCAATCCTACGATGTCATAGTAGAGGCGACGAATGAGTGTGATCGTGTCTGCTTCCGGCGAAGCCTGAATGTCTTCATGTTCTAGTTGAGCCACCACAAAGGCGTCGATGGGATTCTGAAGATCAGGGGCGTCGGTAAGCGTGGGTTGTTCTGGGCGCTTCAAGGGTGTGTATGCCCAGTGTTGAGGCCAATCAGCTCCTTGGTTGATCCATTGCGTGAGCAGGGCCTTTTCGCCCTCCGTCAACGGTTCTGCCTTGCCAGGAGGTGGCATGACGGTGTCCGGATCGGCGTGATGTGTTCGAGCGATGATTTCGGAATCGTCAGCCCTTCCTGGCACAATGGCGATCTTGCCAGACTCTAGCGTGACTTGTGCGGATTTGAGGCCGGTGAGGCGGAGACCCCCTTTGGCATCGTCCGGTCCGTGACAGAGCGTGCATTTCTCTGAGAAGATCGGTCGGATATCACGCGAGAAGTCGACTGGAGTCGCCCATCCGTGCCCTAATGAGATGAAGAGAACAATGCAGAGACGGGTGTAGAAATGCATCACAAGTGCAGCTTGATGGCAGCTAGAGCTTTTGCCAAGTTTCGAAGTCTCTTTGTTTATCGAGCTACTTGCGCTGCTGAGCGAACATCCATTTGTGGACTTCCTCGTCGTCATACACTTGCCCTGCAATGCCGTGATCCCCGTCGGGGAACTCAGTGTACTTCACCTCGGAACGCGCTTTTTTCAAGGCTTCGACCATCTTCTGGCTCTGCTCGACCTTCACAGTGGGATCCTTAGCTCCGTGAAAGACCCAAACTGGCACTTTCTTATAGCTACGAGCGGCTGAGGGATTGCCGCCACCTGCGATAGGCACGGCTGCGGCGAACATCTTTGGTTCGCGTCCTAGCAGATGAAACGTGCCGTACGCGCCCATCGAGTAGCCCGTGATGTAGATGCGATTCTCATCGATAGGGAGGCTCTTGATGAGGTCTGCGGCGATCTTGATGACGGATTCGCCATTCTTGCCGCTCCAGGTTTCGTCTTCTTTGGGGGCTTGTGGTGCGAGGATGAAGCACTGCCGGTCGCGGTAGTTCTTCGAGTTGGCGAACGTGTCTGCAGACCACGGCTTTGCGCCAGTCATGACGTCGCCATTCTTTCCGTGCAAGTAGATCACTAATGGGAAGCTCGTTGGGGCATCAGTGAGCCCGGGCGAAGCTCGAAGTAGCTTGCGTTCACCGTAGAGGCGAAATTTCAATCTCTTGCTCTCATGCCGCTCCCAGTCCCCAGTGACCAATTTCACGAGTGGGTCTGACTTGTCGACTTCTTTGCCCGGGCCAGTGCTTTCGTCGGGAGCGGCTTTGTCCGCATTCTCTTTCAGCCACGTTTGATCGGCCTCAGACAGCGTATCCAATGGCAGTGTGAATGAGCGTCCATCATTGCGTCGCTTGATCGTGACCTTGCCATCAGCCACGCTGACAAACTCCGCAAGGAGGGTGCGCCCATCAGACGACGTCCATTGGCGAAACTCAGCATGAGCTCCAGCGAGCGTCAGCGTGAAGGCAAGGATAAGGAGTCGCTTCATGGCAAGTATTTTAGCCATGGACGATTCCTGAAGAAAGCTTCTTTATTCCTCCCTATTAATGCGGCCTTCAAATACATGCAACTTTATTGATATTGATGGGTTTGAGATTGCATGAAACGAGACGGGCGGAAACTATCAAGTGAGCAGCAATTGTTGCAGCGTCAGAATGCTGTGAATATGTTCTTTCAAGA
>CALLLI010000074.1 GCA_938082635.1 uncultured Verrucomicrobiales bacterium | reverse complement strand
CAGCATCATTTGCAGGTTGAGTGTCGACTTTCTTAGCAGGAGCGTCGACCTCTTCAGCAGGAGTCTCTTCCTGGTTCTCGGCAGCTTTGCTTTGTTGAGTCTCTTCCAACCTGGCTGGACGGCTTGGTCGTGGAGGTGGCGGAGGCGGGCTATTCACCGTCTCAGCCTGCTCCTGCTCGTAACGCAGGAAGATCTCGGCCATGCGGAAACTGCGGCGCACCAGCTTGTTGGCATCCGTTTCGTCAATGTAGCGAAGGCCTTCTTCGCAGACTTCCGTCGAGTAAATGTGCCAGGCTTTCTTGCCCAACTTCTTCACATCGATCGGTTTGTCATGGCGAGGCTGGCTGACTTGCTGCTGCTGCTGCGGTGGACGCCCTTCCCCGCTGCCGCCTCGCTGGCGACCTCGGCGATTGCGACCGCCACGTGAACGGGCCTTGTCTTCACTGTTGCCACCAGAAGCCTTGCTGGGGGCTTCGCCCGTGGCCTCTTGGGAGGCTGCTGGCTCAGCGTTGGCAGGAGGTGAGGTGTCACTGGTCGGAGCTTGTTGAGCTTCGCCGGCGGTTTGGGGAGTCTCGTCAGTCTTCTTGCGGGCCTTCTTGCGAGGGCCGCTCGAACGCTTGCGGCTCGGAGATTTCTTAGGTGTTGGCGCTTCAGCGCTAGAGTCTTCGCTCATGAGAAATTGGTTGTGTGGCCATCCAATCAACGCTCAGCACGATGTCCAATGAATTCTGACAAACGAACGATTCGAGAAGGG
Source organism: uncultured Verrucomicrobiales bacterium (assembly GCA_938082635.1). GTDB lineage: Bacteria > Verrucomicrobiota > Verrucomicrobiia > Verrucomicrobiales > DEV007 > JAACDM01. The sequence goes on along the minus strand of CALLLI010000074.1, from coordinate 14,947 downwards.
GGCTAAGGGCTCACTTTCCAGCCGATCGGCTGGGTCCACGCTTGGATCAATTGGCCTGGAAATGAAGGGTTTGGGTGCGGTTTTGAGGCCGTCACCGTGGCGCGAATGTAGAGCAACTGATCGGTCAGAGGGAAATGGACTTTCGGACCCTCGATCACGCCGAGGCTCTCGCCGGGGAGGTTTGGTGATGTCCGCTTGGTACCAAAGATCTCCGTCTTGTAGGTCACTCCTGGTTCGGGCTCGATCTCGAGCTGAATGGCCTTGGACTCCACTCCGTAATCCAGCTGGTTCAAGGTGACGCCTGTGGAGGCGTAGAAGGCGCCTTCTCGCATCGCCATAACGAGCGCTGCGGGCTCGAGGCTAGCGGCATGGACCATGACCCAGCCCCGGCCAGGCGAGGCATCGCCGCCGTGGTAGTGATGGGAGTCGTCTGTGGCCAGCCCGTAAAGAGGGGCTGCTTGGAGTTCCACGAGCCTGATGGTGTTGGCGATGTCCCAGAGATCCTCGTCGCCAGGGCGGTTTGGCTTACCCAGGTGGTTGACCGAAGGATGGCCATTGTAGACCTCAAAGAATTGTTCCTCCACGACCTGAGCGAGGTCTTCGGGCGAAAGTGACCATTGGAAGTTCGGGTGATTGAGGTGGGCGAGGATCGGTTGGCCGGTGGCGGCTTCTTGAGCTTGAACGGCCCGGAGATTGTTCCTCATGGTTTCGCGAGGCGAGCGTCCTTTCTGCGGCTTGATCACGTCACTGACATTGATTGCGTTGATGTGGATCTGTACTTTCTCGAAGCTGTCCGTGATTTCCTCTGCCTCGATGAGAAGAAACTCGCCGGGTTTCTCGAAACGCTTTTTAAGTTCGGCTAGTGGTTTCAAGCGCACTTCTAGCTGATCGCCTTCGCCTCGTGTCTCTACCCAATCGTCGCCGAAGTGTTGACGGTACTTAGCTAGGGTGCTCTTTCCTAAGGTCACGCGGCGCTTTTGAATCGCTTTCAGTGACATCCAACGCTCGCCTCGACTGAGGATATTGTGGTCAGATAGTGATAGGAAATGGTAGCCATGTGTGGCGTACCAATCCACCACTCTATCGGGAAAGTCGTTTCCGTCGCTCCAAAGCGTGTGGGTGTGGGTGTTTCCTTTGTACCATTGGCGATCAGCATTCTCCTGGGCAAAGGTGCAGCTGAGAAGGGAGAGGATAAGAAAAAGAGGGCGCATGGCTCGAGTCTAGGAAGTTCCCGAAGGTCTTGCAAGGCGCGTGCGTGCCTTTCCGGTTGATCTGTGTCCGGCAGAGCTTAGGGCATGACTTCACCCTGTCTCATGCGGCGCCTTCAGACTCAGTTCTTTGTTTCCTATGCGATCTTCGGCTGTATTGGACCTCTCTTGCCGGTTTACTTGACGGAGGTGAAAGGGTTCACCGAGACGGATCTCGGTTACAATCAGGCGATGACGAGCATTGCGACGATGCTCTCGCCGATCTTGATCACTCTGCTTGCGGATATGAAGGTAGATCCGCGGCGTATTCTTGGGGCATCCTTTCTGGTCAGCGCGTTTGCTTTCTATCTCATTTCCATCACTACAGGGGTGATTCCGGCGTTGATTTTTTACACACTACATAGCCTGGCATTCATGCCAACGGTGGCCTTGCAAGATGGCTATTATTTCTCGTTGGCGAAACGCTCTGACGATGTCAGTGCGAGTCGGTACCACCGTATTCGTGTCTGGGGGACGATCGGTTTTATGGTTCCTAGCATTGCGCTGTATTTTCTGCTCGAGCGCGACCCGAACCTGACCATGGTGCTTTGGTGCGCCATCACCTGTGGAGTTCTCAGTGCCTTGCATGCTCAGCGATTGCCCAAGTTGCCTGCTGCTTCAGATGCTGAAGGTTCCGGTCTTGAAGTGAAACGGCGCTTGCCTTCAGCGGAAGCCTTCGCTGCCCTCTTCAGTTCGAAAGGGCGCTACTTTCTTGTGTGCATGTGTCTAGCGTATGCCGCGTCTACAGCCTATCACACGTTCTTTCCAGTCTATCTAAGATCCTTGGTCGGCGTGAAGGCTTCGGCTATCGGCCTCATCATCAACGTTGGGGTGTTCCTTGAAATCTTTTATATCCTAGCACTAGGGCGGCTACGTAAGCGGTTCGGGATGCGCGCGATCATGATTGCGGGCTTGAGCGCGATGGTCTTACGTTTGGCGTTGCTGGCTGCGTTCCCTTCGGTCTTCACTGCTGTGGCGACGCAACTCCTCCATGGTCTTGAAATTTGTGCGGTCTTTGTATTGCCGGTGATGTACTTGAATCAGTTAGCCGCAGATCGCTTTCGGAATTCTATCCAAGGTGTCTACACCATGGTCGTGATTGGTGGTTCTCGCATCGTTAGCGGTGTGGTCGGTGGCCGTATCGCCGAGGTGGATCTCAGGCTTCTCTTTGCGTGTGGAGCAGGTTTGGCTGCGGTTGCTGTTGTTCTGCTAGTCTTTTTCTTTAGGCCGGAAGATGACTATGGCGATGCTCAAGCCGAGCGCACGGCTTGAAGAAAGTCAGCGATCATTTCCGTAGACTTGATGCCAGGGGCGCTTTCGACACCGCTGGCGACATCGACGGCATGGGGCCTGACTTTCTGGATGGCCTCGGCCACGTTTGTGGAAATGAGCCCGCCGGAAAGAATGAGTGGCGTGTCGCCGAGGATCTCGCGGGCTTCTAGGGCGAGTTCCCAATTGAAGGTCTTGCCCGAGCCGCCATAGTCGCCGGGGCAGAAGGCGTCTAGCACAACACCGTCCACGTCGAACATGCTGAGTTGAGCCAGGGATGAGGAGTCGCGTACCCCGATGGCCTTGAGCACGGGAAAGCCTGCTTTCTTTAGCTTGGCGCAGTCGTCAGGCGTTTCGTCACCATGGAGTTGAGCGATCTCAATGATTCCCTGCTCTAATAAACGCTGAACGTTGCTGGTGGGTTCGTTGACAAAGACACCGATTCGAGTGGGTGTCTCTGGTATCTGTTCAAGCCATGTGGCGGCAAGCTCAGGCTCAAGGTAACGCTTGGATTTAGGCCAGAAATTTAGGCCAACCGCATCGGTGACTTGCTCCTGACAGAACTCTAGATCTTCGATTCTGCGTAGTCCGCAGATCTTAGCACGGACCTGCCCATCGCTCCTGGGAGCGAGGAAGCTCATGACTAGCTCAGCTCTGAAGCGCTCTTCACGATGGTCCCGGCGAGGCCGTAGTCGACGGCTTCTTGCGCCGACATCCAGAAGTTACGATCACTGTCTTCGGTGACCCGCTCCAGGGATTGGCCAGTCTGGTCCGCAAAGATTTGGTTCAAGCGCTTGCGCATCTTGATAAGTTCTTCGACCTCGATCTTCACATCAGAGGTGGTACCACCCACTCCGCCACTTGGTTGGTGGAGCATGAAGCGTGTGTTAGGGAGCGCAAAGCGGTATTCTTTCTGCGGTGCCGAGTAGATGAGGGCTCCTGCGCTGGCGACCCAGCCTGTGCCGACGACGCGGATTCGAGGGGTGACATGCTGGATCATGTCATAAATGGTATCGCCTGCTTCGACATGCCCACCTTGCGAATTCAAGTAGATGGTGATGTCCTCGTTGGATTCGTCTGACAGGATGATGAGCTTCTCCGTAACATCTTGAGCCACGGCCTGATTGATGCCGCCGTAGATCATAAGGGTGCGCGTCTTGATCAAACGCTCTTCCACATAATTACGATAATCGGTTTGGCTGGCGGTAGCTAGATTCATCAGGTTTTTAAGGTTGCGGGAAGCTGTCGAGTCCGAGCGCAAACGCAAGAGGGAGATTATGGGTGCGGAAATCCTCGAAATTGGCTAGAAAGCCAGGAATGGGAGGCATTTCTGGGACTGGAGAAGTCAGGGAGAGTTCATGAAATAAACGCCTAAATTATAAGAATCATACTTGCATATTTTACCAGGTATGATAATGCCTGGTATGAGCATCGATAAGAAGCGGAAAATCGGGACCATCCTAGAAGTCTCTCTGCTGAAAAAACTTAAGTTCCAAGCTGTAGAAGAGAATCGCCCGATGGCTGATGTGATCTCGGATGCGGTCGAACAGTACCTGGCCAGCAGCCAGACCGAGGAGGAGCGCCCTCCGCGTCATCAAAAGCTGTTGAAAAATCCGCTGTTGAAACATCCGCTGTTGAAAAATCAAGCCACACGGGCATCGGTTCAGTGACGTGCGCACTGTGCTGGAAGAAGATACCTACTAATTATGAGCTTATCTCTAGACGCCGTTCCGAATGGAAGTCGCATTCTGATCGATACCGACGTCTGGCTCTATCTCTTCACTGGAAACTCTCCGGAATGCGTGCGCTTGGGGGCGCGGTGCAATGAAGGAGCCATTCAGGCCTATATCACCACCATTGTGGTTGGTGAGTTCTGCCATCACGCGATGATGCTAGAAGCTCGGCAGAAGGGCATCCTTTCGAATAACAATCCGGCGAGCTTCCTAGCAAAGCGGAATTCTCTTGTGCGATGCTTGGGAGAGTATCGCGTGCCTGTGCAGCACTGGCTCCAAGGCGGCGTCGAAGTAGTGAGTGTGGAGAAGGACGACATCTTTGCGTCGCTGACCATTCAAGAGCGCTTCGGCATGATGACGAATGACTCGCTCAACCTCGCCGTGATGTCTCGGTTGGGCATCCGGCAGTTGGCCACCTGTGATACGACTTTTGATCACATGAGTGAGCTAGAGATCTTTCAGCCGAAAGACATTTCTCAGCAGCAGGAAGCGACGAATTATTAGGCCAACTCCTTGGCTGGCCCGGTGGGGAATTAGGAGTTCTGGAGTTGAAGGCTATTTTTTTAACCTATCCTGACCCAGGAGCTTAGGTGAGTTTTAGTCTTGGTTTGTGGGCGAAGATTCTAGTACAGCTCACGAGCGCCCTCAATTTCTGAAGGCTCAATAAACTCCAGGGCACGTCCAGAAATTCGTCAAAGCGCCAGTGGTGGCGTGATTATCAGGTTTTAAACGATCGCCAGCCTGTTTTTGGCGAGTTTCCGGACGTGCCCATAACCAAGTATATCTTTCAGGTCGCTTCGAAAGCCCTCCAATCGATGATCTCAGCGAGCCTGCCAACCCGGTGCTGCGCTGACTCGCTTTGGCTTTCTTCTGGTGCTCAATGAACGAGAAGAGATCGCCACCTTCGTCTTGGTTCCGGTATTTCAGGGTCTTATCTAATCTGCACAGAATACTCACATTGCTACTCCTGGCGCTGAAAAGTGAGGTTCCCGGAGGCGCCCTCCAGTAAAAACCTCGGTGGCTTCCAGATCGGTGTGCCTAACGACAGGGGCCATGTTCATAACAGGTTGGAAAACCAGTCTTTCTGGCCCAGATTCTCTGATAAATTGTCTTGGCTTCAAACCAGGGAAAAAGGTAATCCTTTCAAAATACACACGTGTGTAGATTTTGAACCCTGAACCCAGGCAAGCGCGCCCGATTCCAGGCGTGATGTTCTGCTAAGCTAATCCAATCCAATAGAGTAGGCCCCCAAACATTAAAACCCAACTTCATGAAAAGAACCCATAAAATCCGAGGCTACATTCTAGCTTTCTGTGGTTTGTTATCCTTACAAGCGCTGACTCACGCGCAGAGCGACGTGACCCAACCTGGTGATCCTCTGATCGCTAGCTCTGATAATAGTCCTGGATCCGAAGGCGTTGCCAACGCGATCGACGGCCAGCCCACTAAGTATCTGAACTTTGACACCGTGGGTACCGACGGTGTCCCCTCCGGTTTTGTCGTGTCTCCTTCTGTCGGGCTGACGCTCGTGACAGGAATCACCCTCCAGTCCGCGAATGACGCGGTCGAACGCGATCCGAAATGGATCCGGTTGGAAGGGTCGAACGACGAAGCGCCCACTTGGGAAGAAGGCGCCTGGCAGACGATCTATGAGAATGAAGCCATTGCCCCTTGGGACGAAGTCTTCCCAGATGACAGTCGTTTCCAGATCCAGGCGGTCTCGTTTGAGAATGACAAGCCCTTCCTTCACTACCGCTGGACCACAGTGGCAGTCCAAGGTTCGGGAGCGAACAGCATGCAAATCGCTGAAGTGGAATTGCTAGGCGGAGTCCTGCCTGGCGATGTGACTCAGCCGAGCGATGTTTCGATCGCCAGTTCTGACAACAGTCCTGGATCTGAAGGCGTCGCCAATGCATTCGACGATCAGCCTACCAAATACCTCAACTTTGATACGGTCGGTACTGATGGTGTTCCGTCAGGCTTTGTCATCACACCTGCTGTGGGATTGACCCGTTTGGTCGGCATCACACTTCAGTCTGCCAATGACGCGGTCGAGCGCGATCCGCTGAACATCCGCCTCGAAGGCTCCAATGACGGCTCTCCCACTTGGGAAGCAGGCAATTGGGAAGTGATTTATGAGAACACGGCCATTGATGCCTGGGAAGTCCTTTTCCCGGACGACAACCGTTTCAAGACACAGGCGTTCACGTTTGATAACTCCAAGCCCTTCAAGCACTATCGCTGGACGACAGTGGCAGTCCAAGGTTCGGGAGCGAACAGCATGCAAATCGCTGAAGTGGAATTGCTCGGTGAGGTGCTTCCTGGTGATGTAACTCAACCAAGTGACGTCTTGATCGCGAGCTCTGACAATAGCCCAGGTTCTGAAGGCGTTGCCAATGCGATTGACAATCAGCCCACGAAGTATCTGAACTTTGATACGGTCGGCACCGACGGTGTTCCGTCAGGATTTGTGGTCACCCCAGCGGTCGGTAGAACGGTCCTGTTTGGTCTGACCATGCAGTCTGCGAATGATGCTGTGGAGCGCGATCCGCTGAACATTCGCCTCGAAGGCTCCAATGATGAATCCCCTACGTGGGAAGAAGGAAACTGGACCACCATATACGAGAATGAGACTGTCGGAGCTTGGGATGTTTTGTTCCCGGATGACAGCCGCTTCCAAACGCAGACCTTTATCTTTGAAAATCAGGCGCCATTCGCGCACTACCGTTGGACGACCGTGGCGGTCCAAGGCGCTGGCGCGAACAGCATGCAGATTGCCGAAGTGGAATTGCTTGGTCGCTCCGCTCCTGTGGACGTGACGCAGCCCGGAGATACCCTCATCGAGAGTTCGGACAATAGTCCCGGTTCTGAAGGCGTCGCCAATGCGATCGATAATCAGCCCACGAAGTATCTGAACTTTGATACCGTTGGCACAGATGGTGTTCCGTCAGGATTCGTTGTTTCTCCTTCGGTGGGAGGCACCACGGTCATTGGTGTCAGCTTGCAATCTGCGAACGACGCCGTCGAGCGTGATCCGCTGAACATTCGGCTCGAAGGCTCGAACGATGACGCGCCCACTTGGGAGAGCGGCAACTGGGACGTTCTTTATGAGAACGCAGTGATCCCGGCTTGGGATGTGACATTCCCAGATGATAGCCGCTTCCAGACTCAGGAGTTCTTCTTTGATAACAGCACGTCCTACCAGCATTACCGCTGGACGACGGTTGAAGTTCAAGGCGCTGGAGCGAATAGCATGCAGATTGCTGAAGTCGAACTTCTGGCATTCAGCACCTCCGCCGATTGCAGCAAGGCCGAGATCCTTACACAACCAGTGGACACCGCTGTGCTTGCTGGTACTGGCGGAAGCGTTGAGTTCTTCACCAAAGTCAACGGCCCTTGGCCGGTGCAGTGGTTTAAGAATGGCGAGCCGATCGCAGGTGCTGTCCAGACCCGCTACACCACGGAAGCGATTGACAATGCCGATGACATTTACACGGTGGAAATCGTCGGCTGCGAATCGAGTGACGAAGTTCGAGCGTTCCTCTATGACCCAACGGATCAGCCGGTCAGTATCGGCCTCAACTTTGTGGGTAGTGGTGCAAACGGTACTCCTACGGCAGTTGAAGCTTTGAACCTCGGCGGTGATCAACTCCAGGCTTACTGGAACAACTCCGTCCCAGACGGTGCTCCTGGCATCGCCACGGGTGAGATCCTTAATCCGGCCAATAGTCTCAATGAAGCCAGCGATATCTCCGTGGAATGGGAGGCGGCCAACTCATGGGGTGCCGGTACTGGTACTGATGATGTCAATGCCAGACTGCTTAATGGTATCATCGAAGGTGGAGCCTCTGTAGATGCTCCTTCCACCATCACATTCCGCAACGTTCCGGAAGGCTCCCACTCATTGCTTATCTACGGCGTGGGTCGCCCGTTGTTGATCACTGTCGCGGGCTTCAAGCAGGTCCAAACAGGCGAGACCGTCTACCTGCAACAGTGGAATGCAGACGACCACAATCCAAATCCTATTTTCCAGCGGGTCACGAGCACGGACCCCGCTTCGGCAGATGCAGGCAACTACGTGCGTTTTGATAATATTCAGCCCGTTGACGGTGTCGTTTCTTTCCAATTCTGGGAAGAAGTGCCTTCCGAAGCCGATGGCACCCTCGCGGTGAACGCGGTTCAGTTGGTCCTGAACGCACTCTTTGATCCACCATTGGATGGTCCTGATACGGATGGTGATGGTTTGCCGGACGTTTGGGAGAACGGTCTGTTAGGAGATCTCTCCAACGACGGTGCCGGTGACTTCGATGAGGACGGACTCTCCAATGCCGAAGAATTGGCCAACAAGGTCGATCCAGCGCACAAAGACACGGATCGCGACGGTCTCGAAGACGGTCCTGAGGTCAACACCCACGGCAGTAATCCTGCTAAGGTCGATACCGACGGGGACACTCTGAGTGACTTCGCTGAGGTCACGGTGTATAACACTGATCCTGCTCTTGGTGATACGGATGGTGATGGTGGCTTGGACTCTGTGGAATTGAATCCCGAGTTCAATACCGATCCTAACAGTGCCGATTCCGTTGCTGACGTGATCGTCGCCACCACATCCGGTCCATGGATGGCACCAGGAACTTGGGGCGGCACCGCACCTGTAGCGGGTCAGAAATACGCGGCCTTGAGAGGTATCGCTAACAAGTTGACCACAGAATCCGGGACGTTTGCTGGTGATTCACTGACATTGATCGGATCCACCTTGAGTCTCACTCATGGAGGCACTGCCGATGTCAATTTGGTCTTGAGCAGCGCGAAGCTTGAAGTCGCAGCTGACAACGAGATTAGCGGTCAATTGACCTTCGTTGGTGATTGCACGATCGACGCGGGAGTCAATCAAGTCACGATCAACTCACTCTTGGTCGGCACCGACGGCCTCACCTTCACCGGTGGCTCTGTGGACGAGCCTTCAGGGGACATCATCATCAATGGTCCCGCGAGCCAGCTCTCTGGGGATATCAATATCATTGGTACTCAATTGAGCATTCTGTCAGGCAATGGCCTGGGAGGTGCTGGTGAAGGAAATGTGCTCCTCAACGGTGGCGGACTTGCTTCAGGGGCGGCCGTCAATTTTTGCGGTGATCTCATCATCCAAGGAGACTCGTTTGTCTTGGCTCTCGTCAGTGACATCACGGTTCGCGATCTGAGAGGATTGCTTGCCGACGGAACGCCACAGTTCAGCCTTCGTGAAATCCTCGGTGGCGCCAACACGACCATCCCTTCACAGAGCCTCATCGATGATGTTGGCTTTGGAGATGATCAAGTGACTGGCGGCGGAAATCTCGTCCTGGATGACGCAGTAGAATGTTCCGGCCCTGGCTGTGATGACGATACCTTGGACACGGATGGTGACGGCGTCACCGACTGTGACGAAGTCCTCGTCAACGGCACCAATCCAAATGCTGCCGACACCGACGGTGACGGCGTGGATGATGGCGTCGAGATCGTTGATGGCACGAATGCGAAGACCGCTGATACAGATCGGGACGGACTCAACGACGGTGCTGAGAAGACCGCAGGTTCCGATCCACTCAACACAGACACGGATGGTGATAGTCTTTCCGACGGTCAAGAGGTGACCGAGTTGAGCACTGATCCAACGAAAGCCGACTCCGACGGAGACGGCGTCAGTGACCCGGCCGAAATCGCTTTCGGTGGAGATCCTAACGATGCTGGCGACGCTCCTTTGGGTGCAGCCTACACAGGCTTCGAAACAGCAGATCTTGGTGCCACCTCATTTGTCTATGATGGCGGTGAGGTGGGCTGGAGTGGTCCTGTCACTGGTACCGTCGGTGTGGTTTCTGCGTTCACTGTGGCTGAAGAATCTGTCGCTATCACAGGTAAGCAATTGCTAGTCAATAACGGCAATCTCAATATCACCACGGATGCCATTGCCATTGAGTCTGCCGCCGACGCTGTTGTTTCGGTGGATGTTCGAGTCTTCGATGACAGTTCAGGTTTCGAGAATGTTGATTTCATTGACCTATGCGTGCTGACCAGCACGGATGGAACCACCTTCGACAACGAGATTTGCTTCCTTACCGTTGAGGGAACGACCGATGAACCAAATGCTGAGAATCCACGCGATGTTCTGGAAGATGTTCTAGATCTCGCCGGTGAAGCGGATGGTGCATTTGTGACCTTCTCCTCAAGTGGGGGTGATATCCCAGCAGGGACCACCCACGTTAAGGTGAAGATCAATGCTGTGAACGATAGTGGATCGGAGCGTTTCTTCTTCGATAACATTCGCGTCACTGGCAGTAATGGATCGGTTGGCGGTGGCGGCGGTGGTGCTAGCTTCGTCTTCGATCCTAGCTTCACCATTCCTGCAGGCACGGCTTACGACTTGGAGTACTCCTTCGATCTCGTGAGCTGGGAAGTCATCGCAAGCGGCCAGAATGGCCCAGCGACGGATGGTGACGGAGCCCGCAATGCGCGGCCAGCCGGTTACTATCGTGGCGTGACGCAAGAGTAGGACTAACGTTAACATAAAAAACATCTAGCCAAAGGGCAGCGCATGATTGCGCTGCCCTTTGTGCGTACTGCTTGCGCTTCTAATCCTTAAGCTCCACTCTCCACCAAATTGTCTATCCTAGAAGGGTGAATGGAGAATTGAACCAAACCTCGCAAGTCGCTTGATGAGTGCGCTCCTGGACCAATTAAGCGCTCAGCCTGAGGGTGAGCCTTGCCAACACCCTTCTTTCGGGCCTGCAACCTTGGCCGTTGGACACCCCGGGCGGGCGGTTCTACGCCGAATGGGACGAGGACACGCCGACGACTCGCGATGGTCAGCTTATCTTCTTCTTCCAGTTTCTCAAAGTAGGTGGGCGCTGGGAACAGCTCATGGAACATTGCCCGCTGAGCTACTCTGGCAATCGTGGCATTGGTGCCCACAACGTGATCGGCAATATCCTCTTGAGTGTGCTCAGCGGCCACTGGCGATAGGCGCACATCAACTCGGTGCGTGGCGATACGATCAATCCTCCCTTGTTAGACATGCAGCACACTGTGAGTGAGGGCGCGGTGAGGAGAGCCATGAAACGCATCCCTGCGGAGGCCGGACTCAAGTGGTTACAAGCGGAAGTAATCGACAGCATTTCCCCAGCTCTTGAGCTGCCCTGGATCCTCGTCTCGACACGACCGTCAAACCGCTCTACGAACACCAACAAGGCGCGGAGATCGGTTACAACCCACAGAAGCCTGGGCGTCCTAGCCACATCTATCACAGTTACTTCGTGGCAAACCTGCGCATCTCCCTGGGCGTGGAAGTGCTGCCCGGTAAGAAGCACGCCGCAATCCAAGGCATGCCTGGTTTGTGAAAAGTGTTAGGTGGGTTACTCCGTTCTCGTTGGCCCACCTTTGCGCGTACCGACTGTGGCTATGGCAGTGAGAAAGTGATGCGCGAATTCGAAGAGCGAAAGTTGCCCTACCTGTTCAAGCAGCGGCACACCCCAAGGTGAAAGCGCTCGTAAAGACCTGTATGCGCAGCGACAGCGGCTGGAAAGATGCCGGCGATGGCTGGGAAGCGATGGAAGCAAGTTTGAAATTGAAGGGCTGGACACAGACTCGGCGGGTGGTGCTCGTGCGTGAAGCTCCAGCCCTGGCTCCCGTGGGAGCCCAGGCGCGCCGTCGACGTGATCACCAAAGTCTGGCAGGAGCATCCGGAGACGGTTGGGATGCGATGGTGGCGCCTTGGAGTGGAAAGATCGCTGTCTTGGTAACTTTGTTAGTCGCGCGCGATTACCCGACGATCGCGATGCCTCGGCTCTACGGTGAACGAGCGGATTGTGAGAATGTCTTCAATGAACTCAAGAATCAATGGGGATGGGCCGGGTTCACCACGCAGAAACTCACGCCCTGCCGACTGATGGCGAACCTGATCGCCCTGTTCTACAATTGGTGGAACCTCTGCATGCGGTTCTACGACGAAGAGCATCACCGTGAAGCAATCACCAGCCGCCCGGCTCTCATGCATGGCGTGGCTCGGCAAGTGCAGAGTGGTGGTCAGCGCAAAGTGAAAGTGAGCCTCTTGCATGAGAAAGGCGATCTCATCGCGCAAGCTGTGACGCTGATCAGCAGCCAGTTACACGAGATGATGCGCATCGCGGAGCAATGGACGATTGAGCAACGCTGGGCCTTCCTATTGACGCGATTATTGCGTCGTTGGTTAGGTGGGAAATGGATCGTTGGCGTTCTGATCGAGGCGGCGCCACTTCTCTTTGGCCGATCGCCCTAATCCCTTGCGAGACTAGCATCCCTCACCCTCTACACCGGAGCCGCCTCTCCGACTCTAAACTTACGCCCATCAACCGCCTTCATTTTCCTTTTTAGGGTTATGGAGTCTCACACAAAGGCACGAAGACACCAAGGGATGGCTTCGTTTGATGGTTAGGTGGAGCTCTGCCGGCTTGTTCTAGGGGCGGTGTTCCTACTTGGTGATCGGCGACAGGTTGCTCGGGCGCCCGGACAAGGCTGCCTTTCTCTCGCGATCAATCCTGGCACTGATCCTTCTTTCTGAGAATCGCCTGATCGTGGAACCCATGCCTACGACCAAAGCCCATAGAACCCCAGCGATAACCATGCATGTCCACACGATCTCTCCATTGGGAGCGAAGCTGCCTACCACGATCAGCGTTGAGAGAATCAAGGCTCCTGCGATCATGGCTGCGGATCGCCTGATTGCGCGACGAATCTGCCGGAGTTCTTCGAGGTGCTCTTGTGAGGGCGCGTGTTCCTTATTCATGGTGTTCTGTGGTTAATTGGTGGGCTAGACGCTGGTGGGTTCTGGGACGACAAACATCTCGACCTCATCTGGTGATTCTTCGATAAACTGATAGAGATCGTTCCAAGGTTCGATGTCCAAGTCCTCGAAATAGGGCGTGTCTTCTGGGGCATTCCCGAATCGTTGATCGGTATCTTCGATCAGCTCCCCACCGCGGACGACCCACTTGGACTCGGGTTTGGTGCCCTCGAATAGGGAGACACAGGCGGACCCGGCGTCGTAATCTGATTGAAAGAGCCCGACTTGTTGTTCTTGGGCTAGGAGGCCAAAGAAGCGCTCTGATTCTTCGATTAAGCCAGGGTAGAGAGCGAATACGAAGTCGTTCTGTTGGCCGATAGCATAGAGAGAATCAATGGGCTCATCTCCTTGGGCAATGTCAGCAAGTTCCCTGGCATCGTTAGAACTGGTTCGGAGACCGAGCTTCGCTGCGAAGTCCTTGAGAGAGATGCCTTTGGCGGCAATGATGGAGAAAGATCGGTTCATCTGGGAGAAGCCCTAGTGTGCACCGGAATCCTGGCAAGCAGCAAGCCTGGATTGCATGGTTTGGTGTCTAAGTTAGAAGTCTTGGCGCTCAATTCGTGAAGCGAACTCTCATGGATTGAGCACGACAAAGAGGATCACTTCTCAAGGGGTCCTCTTTCGTCGGTTGTCTGAGTCAATGGTAATGGCTGTCGGTTCCACGCTGCTCAATGTCCCGACCAGCGTGGTCGAGGCTCCGCTGATCGAACCCGTTGTTGGCGAGATCGGCAACTTGGCAGCCGCATCCAGGGCGTCGCGGCAAATCTGCACGCGCACGTTCTTGCCTGCTCATTGAGAGGGCTCTTGGCCGGCCGTGGGAGCCCGGCTGCCAGAGGTTTCTAATGGCTTGGCGCATCCGAATAGGAAGACGCTGAGTGGGGTGCTAAAAGTGACAGTGAGAAGGGGGCGTTGATGAAGCATGGGCGATGGCTGGTCTATTCTACTTTGAGTGTCCGTCGTCTGTCAGCCAACTTAACACTAGCAAGACCGAACTGAGAACCAGAAACATTAGTAGGGCGGACCCTACTGGACTGATTGTTAATGTAGACGATGGCGAAGTCATTCCCCAAGCATTGTCCGCGTAAGACAAGAAACGTAGAACAATTACGACTGGGATTGCTAGCAGGGCGAGGACTATGGTGATGGCCAGCTTCATTCAAAAGAGACCCTTTCGCTACTCGGTATCATGGAGAGGTGTGAGTGGCAGATGAGTAGGCCCAGTCCCAAGGGTTCCAAGTCGGCGTAGGTGTGTGTGAAGCTAAAGGTCCTTCTTTCCCTCTTTATCACGTTTGGGCAATGCGCCTTCTGCGATGGGAATGAGAATCCAAGTTAAGATGTAGGTGACAACGCCTGGTATGAAGTCAGTGGCGAACGTGAGGAAGAAGACGGACAATCGTACCACTAGAGGGTCGATGTCATAGGTCTTGCCGATTCCGGCGCATAGTCCGGAAATTCATCGCTTACTGGTGTCTCGTTCTAGGTGTCTCATTGGGCGGTGATGGTTCTGAGGCTGAGCCTGACATCGTCCCAATCGTAGCTAGACCTTCGCAGAAACCCATTTTTTTGAAGAATAAGATAGCGTCCTGTTAGTCTTTTGTTAACGTAACCCCTTGACTTTTAGAATATTACCACCAACATAATCCGATCACTCTGCTCGGCAAGAACTGCTTTTTGAGGCGGAACTCTCGTCAGAACTCAACAGGTTCGTTAACCAGGCCATCGAAATCACTTATCAATTCCCGGAGCTTGTTTCTGAAGTTGATCGCGATCTCGATATCCACGGCCTGAAGAAGAAGGCCATACGCGATGCGGATAGCCGCTACTTCGAGCAACTTTGCCCCAGC
>CALLLI010000073.1 GCA_938082635.1 uncultured Verrucomicrobiales bacterium | reverse complement strand
GGTCTCCTTGGCAGAGACGTCGGTAGGTAGGTGGCATTGTTTGGTTTAGTAGTTGAGCGATCCTCTACCACATGACCGCGTCTCTGCCGACTACCCTGTGCGCTAGCAGTTTGAATCCAGGCTTCACTGAAATCTTCGCACCGCTCGGGATGTCTGGCCACTTAAAGTCCGTGCCTGTAAAGGTATTCTGGTAGTCATGCCACAGATAGTAGCGCCCAGGTTCCTCCACTTCGTAAATACCTACCCCAGGCACCTGAAATTGCTCATCGAGTGGCCCTTCACTCGATAGCGACGGCACCATCACGGCTACAGGAATGGCAATAGCACTTACCAAGAGAATCCCGCCGATAATCATTGTCTTTGCGCCCTTCTTCATGACCGAGATCTTCGACTATCGGCCAACCCACGACAAGGAAATCTAGAAGGCAAATCCGAAGCCAATGTGCAGCGTACCCTTGGGCTCACCACGTTGGCGATTCAGGTTGAACCCGTAATCCACGCGCAAAGGCCCGATCGGAAGATCATAGCGCAAACCCAATCCCGCCGCGTAGTGCATCTCAGTAAAGCCATACTCAGAAGAATCTGCCAGCAGGTTTCCAGCATCACCAAATACCGCCAATGAGAACGAGTCTTGCAAAGGCACAATGAACTCTGCATTCAATATGGTGTAGAATTGACCGCCAATGGGATGACGCCGACGGTCTTGCGGACCAAGCTCACGCTCCGGGAAACTGCGAATAGACTGACTCCCTCCATTAAAGAACCTGAGATCGACCGGGATCACTTTCGCACCCCCTAACGGATGCATTACACCTGCACGCATGCCTACACGGAGCTCTGTATCACCAGGCAGCTTCCAGTAATGCGCAAGACGCATCTGCGATTTCAAAAGGGACACATCACCTATCAAAAAGGAGGTCGCGTAGTCCAATGAGAGCTCAAAGAAATAGCCGTGCCCTGTCGGCTCCAGATCCTCACGATGATCCCAGGTAAAGACCGCACCCAGCTCCTGCACCTGGTAGCTAGATGGCCCGATCTCCACATCCACAAAGCTCTCCTCTGTGAGATTGACGTGCGTAAATCTACCGTAGAAACCTAGCGCAGTATGGTCCGAAATCTCGTAGCTAATCGAAGCACTCGCTCCAATCTCCCACTTGGTATAACCATCATACTCACGTGTACTTGAGTGAATCTTCACCCCAAGCTGCCATTCCGAATCCATGAACCAACGATCAAGATAATTCACCTCGCCATGAACACCACGCCCGTTGATTTCTAGCGCTGATCGCAACGATCGTCCTGTTCCAAACAAATTTCGATTCGTGTAAGCCGTTCCTAAGATGTAGCCGTCGAAACTACCAAAGCCCCCGTACAGCCCAAGTTGGCGAAACTTGGCTTCTTCAACTTTCACATCAAGAATCATTTCGCCATCGCCCGAAGGCTTAGGGGTCAGCTCAAGATCATTGTACAGCCCCGTCTGAATGAGCGTGCGATAGACCTGACGCATCTCCACCGGATCATAGCGCTCACCTATCATTGACTTAAATCGTTTCACCACGAAATCATCGGAAAGCGCCTCGCCTCCCTCTACATGAACGCTCGTCAAACGATAGAGCTCTCCTGCATCGACATTCACAATCACATCCACTTCCGTTTCAATGAGCTCTGGACTCGGCGTTCCGCGCGCAATCGAAACTACCGTATCAAAGTAACCTAGCTCGTTGAGTATTCGCAGGCACTCTCCTTGGATTGCGCGGGTATTCGCCACATTGACAGGCCGCTTGACATAGGGATCTCCAACATTACGAAGCTTACGCTGAAGGATGGGCTCTAGCCCGCGTGTTTGCACAGAGCGAATAAGCGACTGAGTGCCCTCACTCACGTTCACATGCACATCGATCCGCCGCTTCGCATCTGGAGGATCAATGGAAACAAGTTCTGCCTCGGCTCTCAAGAATCCTTCATATCGAACGTAGCCTTGAATTGCCCTGACGCCTCGCTCAATGGAACTCCTAACAAAAGGCAGGTTATCACTCGACTCCAAAAAACTCTGCCGTTTCCTCATCTCCGCCACCATCGACTCCTTGAGCAGGCTCTCATCAAGTTTATCCACACCAGTAAAAACGATCTTTCCCAATACAAGCGGCTGCCCTTCTTCGACTTTCAATTCTAATACACCAGCCGACAAGATTCTCGACATCACATCAGCATCGACGAACCCCTGCTGGCGAAGCCCTATGCGAAGAAAGAAGGCGGCATCATCTGCTAGGGAACTCGTTAAGCCCTTCTTCTCGATCTCTGTCCAGTGATCCTTGAGAACTTCCCGAGCATCTTTCTCCGAGAACTGATTCAGTCCGTTGATGACAAGCCGCTGGCTTTGCGCGACCGCATAGTCAGCGTAACCCCACACACAAATAAAGAGCACGAAGAAACTTCTCACAATATCAAAACTCAAAAAGATAATGGAGAAGGCCCCGAAAGTCACCTCCCAAAGAAGCATCCCCCGTCAAACTCAAATGCTCTGACAGCCGCAGCCTTGCAGTTGTCATTGGACTTCCCGTCCTGGCATTCACATTCCCGCGCTCGAAGGTGAGGCGCTTCTCGCGCATACTGTCGGGGTCTTCCCAATCCTTCTTGGCTACCTTGCGCCACAGTTTATCGAAGAGAAGCATAGCGGCACGTGACGCCGCTGCCTGACCACTTCCCACGAGGTCTTCCCGGGTCGTCCCGGTGCCTAGAAGCGTCATGATCTCCTCGTCTGGCAAAGGAGGATTACTCGTGAGAACATAATCAAACTTATTCGCATTCCCACTCACGACAATTCGAGTTTGGTAATCACGGATCTGAGATTCCCCCCGGATATCAAGCTGTCCCGGGAACCCCGTTGCTTCGGAAAACCGAATATAGGAATCATTTAAATCCAAGCGACTAAACGGCAACTGCGCATAGGTATCACTTAAGTCGATAAAGCCTTCCGGATAAACCTGAGATCCAGGACCACGTAATCTGAGATCGACCAAGATATCAGCCGCAGCAAGATTAGTTCGCACACGAAATGGCGCTTCCGTTAATATCCTTAGATCGATCTTCCAATCCTTGAAAGGCACCGCCTCAGTTCCATAGGTCTTCTCCACGCTCATCGGCGACGATGGCAACGTGGTGCCTTGCTTATTCGCAGGAAGAAGAGCGATCTCCTGAAAGAAGCGACTCTCCACCAGCCTAAGGCTCCCTGAAACGGTGGCGGCAGTCCATGGGCCAGTCACTCGAATACCTCCGTTACTCCGCACAACCATATTCTCATTTCGCGTGAGCAGCGCCTGCTTTGCCGTGAGTCGTAGATCCAACATCGGCCCCTGCTCTCCATCCAACTTGACGCCACCCCCGATTTCTAACAGACCACCAGCAAATCCCGTACGCCCTTCTTCAATGACCACCGCGGAAGGACTACCGCTCAAGCGAAACTTCGTATTCTCGAGACGAGGAAGATCATCGCTAACAAACGTCACACGGTCAGCCGAAAGCGCGAGTTCGCCGACGACGCTCGGGCTCTGCACCGTACCCGAAACTTGCATGTCGGCCGAGAGACTCCCAACGAGCTGACGCAAAGCAGGTACATAATCTTTAAGAAACGCCAGATTGGTAGGCGGGATCTTCAGAGTCCCAGCCACTGGAGCACTGACTAGTAATGCGGGCTGGTCCATCTGCAAGGGCACACTCGCGGTTAGAGTGATAGACTCGATAAGATCGAGTCGAACTTCACCATTCAAATCCAGCCTCCCGCTTCCTAACGCTAACTTGAGATCGACATCTCCCTTGCTTGGAAAGCTTCCCTCCTCATTAGGCAGGCCTATGCCACGCCCCTTCACATCGAGATCACCCTTCATCGTCGCTAGAGGCCCCGAGATGTCAGCCTGAATCTCAATTGTCCCTTCCACCGTAGACTCCTTCCCGGCGAGCTGAGCTAGGCTCCGAACAGGAATCGCCACCGACTGCAGCTCGATGCGCGCCGACTCCTCCGCCCTCCAGAAACGCTCCATCACACCACCTTCGCCCGGCGACAGAGGAAGCTGAATCCGCCCTTGCAACCAGGTCTCACCAGCTCGCGACAGTTGAATCTCCGAAACTTCTAACGAAGCCTTAGATAGCGCCGCCTGAGCTTGAAACATAAGATCTGCAGTCTTCACCTCGATACGACTCAACTGAATCGTATCCCCCTCATACGACGCCATGATATCGGTCTCGTAAGGAAAACTCGAAGCTGCTGGCCCAACATTTGTCCCGTCAATCTGCACGGATCCACGATGAGCGTCCGCTTCACCTATCTTACCCTCCCCTTTCCATACCACAGAAGCGGCTCCGGATATCTGCTCGGCCTCAGGAGCGTTGGGCTGTAGAGCCGCCAACCGCTCACTCTTCACTGTTAGCTTACCCGAGTAGGTATCCAATTCCTTAGTCAGCTGAAGCGCCCCATCAATCCATTCGTCATCACCAACAAGCGTGACCACGTGACCTGCCTCTTCGGTGCGTAGGCAAGCCACAAGCGATGGAATCTCCCAAGTCGATGCGGCCGTTTGCCCCACCTTCACTTCTCCATCAAAGCTGCGAATACTCTTCCCCACTCCCTCTATTTGAATCTCACCTAACAAACTCGCCACAGCGGCGGGCAACTTCGCATCTCGCATCCAAGCAGCCAGCGAGGGAGCCTCTGGCGAGATGAAGAGCACCCACGGAGCTAACATGAGATCATCTTCAAGATCAATGGCATCTACTGATACTGACAGGTTCACCTTATTTGAGGAATCTAACTGAATCACCGCACCACCGTTAGGACCTGAATTCTCCTGATTCAACGTCAGGGCAATCTCGTCCACGCTGATCTCTTGATACCCACCCTCAGCCAATGTCGCCTTACCATCCACCTGCCATTGTGACCAATGGCCGTCCATCTGAGAAATCGACACGTCCATCAAGGTTAACTGGCCTCTTAGCGGCACCGCTGGCGCAAGCTTAGCAAGGTCCAGCGTGCCTTCATTCATGCGAAGGGACGCTCGGTCACCCAGGGTCATATCGGCAACAACCGAGCTATCTTGCACGGCAAGCACGGCACCGATGTCTAACATTCGCTCTGGAGACACGGACACTTCCACTTCGCGAATCGTAAGATCGTCAATCAGAGTTAGATCTGCCAAAAGCAGCGCCTCGTCAGTGTAACTCAGCGAACCTTCAATCGACTCTAAGCTTGTGCCATTCGGCAGCGATAGCGAAGCCCAAGACAAGCTTCCTCCAGACGCCTGATCCAATGAAATGGCCAAATCCTCCAACCGAACCTCCTTACCCTCAGGCTGAAGCACCGTCACATCAATGTTCTCAAGAACCAACCGAGGCTGAGGCAATTTCTTAAAGGGCAGCTGCACCATGCCTTCGCTGTCTGGCTCCGTCTCCTTTGGCACGCGTTGATCAATCACCACTGAGACGTCTCTCAAGATGACCGATTCGACAATCTCAGTCACTCCGCCGCGAAAGAAGCGGAAAGGAGAATACGCCACTCGAACCTCGCGACCTCGGACTTCTGTGGCTGTGGTCTTGTCTTTCCAAACAAAGTCTTTCAATACTGGACCAGACCAAAGATTCCCTTCTAACACACTCCCATGCTCCATCCCGACACGAGGAAGAAGGCGTCCTCCGATCCAGCGCCCCCCCGGACCACTCAGCCACAACGCAAAGGCAATCAGCCCAAGGCCCAGCCAACATAAGCGACGCCACGACCGCCTCGGACGCG
Organism: uncultured Verrucomicrobiales bacterium; assembly: GCA_938082635.1. Taxonomy (GTDB): domain Bacteria; phylum Verrucomicrobiota; class Verrucomicrobiia; order Verrucomicrobiales; family DEV007; genus JAACDM01. The sequence goes on along the minus strand of CALLLI010000073.1, from coordinate 10,699 downwards.
GCTTGCTTTGTTCCTCACCTGCAGTTTGCCGCTCGCTCGCCATTCAAGGCGCATACTCAGACCGCTTCCCCGAAATAGCAATCAACGAACCCTACTCCCTAGGTATCTGAGTGATCGAAGTGCCCATTATCCTCGGTAAAGTCCCGCACCCAGCCGCGCTGGAGAATTTCATCAATGTGAACGGCCTGGTCTGACTGTGGATTCTCGGGAAATCTTAGTCCCAAGATTAGGTAGTCCGAGCCCTTCTCATCTCGCCCCATCGCATCACGTAGCTGGCGATCAATCTCTGACAAGCGTCTCACATAACCATAAATAGCGCTCTCACCATCGGGACGGCTCAACCGGAAACAGGACCATTCCTGGGAATCCTCGAACTCGAAATTGTGATAGTCATCCAATCGGGCCTGCACACGAACATAGACTTTCTCCTCAGGGCGACTCGCACGATACTCTTTCCAAGGCATACGCTGGTAACCCACAGCCGTCTCCCAATCCAAGCGAAAGCCATCATCGGTCAACTCCACCGCAATCGGTCGAGCTTCGAGATCATCCTCAAGATACACAAAGTGCAAATAGTAGCGCGCCCCATTGAGACGCTTCGCGATCGCCTGATCGAAGACAATATCAGATTCAGTCTGAAAAGTGTGACTGGCATACCATTGCTCCATCAATGGGTGGACAACATCAGGATGCCTCACCAATGGCATGATCTCTGCGAGAGACGTGGCCTGAAAGAACTGTGAGATGATCTTTCCTGACGCTTCTTCTTCTTCAAGCAACGCCTGCCCCATGCTCTCGATCGGTTCATCTCCTGCTGTCACGGAACCGATCGCCGAATCCATATCACGATGCGTCAGCCCAAAGCTCAGCGCGACGCCGACCAATGCCACCACCGTGCCAAACGCGAAAAGCTTTTCCAATCGACGAGTCTTACTATCAAAGAGCCAACGGGTTGCCGGCCAGCTCCCAAGACGTCCTTGCCACGTCTGAGCAAATTCACTCTCGCGTTCCTCCTCTTCTCCTCGCTCGAGCCGACGCTGTTCTGTGTAATTCAGTCGATAGTTCAGTCGATCCTTCGAATCCACCGCGCTACGATTCTCCAAAGGGGCTTTGCTCGCTTCCTTCTCTTCCTCTTTCTTCAGTACAAGCAAGAGCTCCGGCGCAGCTGTCTCCTCCTGTAAAAGACGCTCAAGAGCCTCAAAAGTCTCTTCGGCCTCAGGTGGATCATAGGCCTTACTCAACTTGACCGGAATCAACTCGATGTCAGGATCTTCAGGCGTCTTATCCAGCTCGTCCACGCCTTAATCTAGTCTGTCATCGCCCGAGATCCACTGATAAAAACCCATTGATTCCAGCCGCTGACGTAGCTCCTCCAGCTGCCCACGCAGCGGATCACGCTGGGGCAATCGATGCGGACCGCAGTCCTGGCCAATCATCGCCATCATTGGCTTCAGGCCCGGCCTTCCTCCGCACACCTCGACCAGCGCTCGCACCATTCTCACAGAGCGCCCCTGCCACTGGCGAGCCGCGTCCAGATCACCACGCTCAAAGGCTTCCCACATTCTAAGATAGATGGGAGCGGCAAAGTTGTAGGTGGAACCTACAGCGCCCTCGCATCCCGTCACCAATGCTCCTAGCAAAGCCTCATCACAACCGTACAAGATATCCCAAGCGCCATCCTCGTGCTCCAAACACGCCCGCAAAGCCGCAAGATCTGTATCAGAATACTTAATCCCGCCCAGCGTAGGGACTCTTCTGGAAGCCTCTTTGAGAAAGTCCAAAGGATCAAAGGACACTGCCGTCATCGCCGGAATGTGATAATAATAGAAAGGCACTTCAAATGCTGCCGCAGCCAGAGGCTCGAGATAATCCAGCAACAGATCGAGCGACGTCGGCTTGAAATAGCAAGGCGGCGTCGCAGAAATGGCATCCACCTTAAGCGAAGCCGCATGCATGGCTAGCCGAATCGCTTCCGGCAGGCACTCGTGTCCTACTTGGACCAGCGTCTTCAAGCGCCCGCCACTAGCGCTAACGTAGGCCTCAGCCGCAGCACAGCGCTCGTCCACGGTGAAGGAAACGCCTTCTCCTGTCGTACCGTTGATATAAATCCCGGACACGCCTGAAGTCACCAAATGATCCACAAGCTCAGGCACCCGGTCTAAGTCTAAAAGACCATCGTCTGTGAGAGGGGTGAAGGTGGCCGCCACGAGGCCTTTGATATGCGTTTTCATAAGTGTCTTTGTCCTCATTTGCATTGCCAATCTAGCGTCATCCAGCAAGCTTCTTTCATGAACAAACGTCGCTTAGGCAAGACAGGACTCGTCGTCTCAGAGATCTGCATGGGCACCATGACCTTCGGAGAGCAGTGTGACGAGAAACTCAGTTTCGAGATCATGGACCGGGCTAATGAGGCCGGAATCGATTTTTTTGACGCTGCTGAGCTGTATCCAGTGCCGCCTAGTGCCGAGAAATACGGGACAACCGAGGAGATCGTCGGTCGGTGGATGAAGACAAAGCCCCGCGATTCGATGCTCATCGCGACCAAGATTACCGGGCCAGGACACGGCTGGTTTGTCCCTCCTGTCCGCCACGGCATGACCACGCTAGATCGACACCAGATCTTTCGGGCCGTCGATGCCAGCCTTGCCCGACTCCAAACAGACTACATCGACCTCTATCAAACACACTGGCCGGATCACGGCATGCGCTATAAAGAAGTGCTCGAAGCGCTGACAGACCTCGTCCAGCTAGGCAAGATCCGCGCCTTTGGCTGTAGCAATGAATCCTCTTGGGGGGTCATGAAAAGTCTCTGGGCCGCAGATGTGCACGGACTTCGACGTTATGAAACAGTGCAGAACAACTTCAGCCTCCTCAATCGACGCTGCGAAAACGAACTCGCTCAAGTCTGTCGACAGGAAGACGTCTCATTGCTTCCCTACTCCCCCTTAGCCGGCGGCGTTCTCACTGGCAAATACCTCAACGATCAGTATCCAGAAGGCGCTCGCTTCTCAGCCTACCTTCAGACTGGCAATGATCGACAGAAAGCGATGGCTCGACGCTTCATCAATGAACGCAGCCTCGACGCGACCAAGCGCTACATGGCCATCGCTGAGAGCATCGGTCACAGCATCACGACAATGGCGACGGCTTGGAGCAAGCAACATGACTTCGTCGGCTCCACCATCATTGGAGCCACCACGGTGGAACAACTTGAAGAGTGCCTCCTAGCTTCAGACCTCATCCTCGATGACGAGACCATGGGTCGTCTAGACGCAGTCGAAGAAGCCCTCCCCAATTCCTTCGCGGAAGACGGGCTTCGCAAACTCTAACTGCCACGTGCCTACCAACGACAATAGCTGGAACGTCATTTCCAAGCGCAAGACAACCTACCCGGTCTCAGAGGATTTCCGCGCTTACCTCCAAAGGTACAGTCGCGAATCCGACATTCCAGACATCTACAGTGACCTCTGTCACTTTCGCGAGTCCTTTCCTTGTCTCGATCCCGATGGCAACGAGACGCTCTGGCAAACCGTTGTCTATCCGTCTGTGGAAATGGACAACCTCAAACAGAGGCTCACAGTCATCTACGCCAAGCTCAAGATTGGTGGCAACCTGGCCCTAGCAGAACATTTGCGCATCGACCGCATTGACTTCGGTCAGTTTGGAAACTCACGCCCATTTCGTATTCGCGTGCGCAATCGCTTCAATGACAACTACGACCACTATTATGTGAAGACAGCTGATGCCTCCCGAATCTACGGTCTAGAACTTGAGTACATCCTCTCCCCAAACCGGATCAACTACCTCATACAGAAGGACACGCTAATCGAGGAACACATCGCAGGCATTCCCGGCGATGCCTTTATACGCGACTATTTCCCCCGCCCAGACCTCAATCGTGTCCGCATCGCCAAGGAGTTCGTCAAATTCAACCTCCGCTGCTTCATCCGTCTGCTAGGAGACATGCGCTCCGTGAACTACGTCATCGATATCACGCCAGACTTCGAGGAAGTGCAGTACCGCGTCCGCCCTATTGACTTTGACTATCAATCCTATGCCGGTCGCCGGAACATGTATCTTAGCCAATTCTTTGAGGACAATGCTCCCGCAGTAAAACTCGTGACCGAACTACTCAATTGGCCAACCATAAAGCAGTACCAGAATGAGGAACGCACGCTCATCGCTTCTCGGGCTAAACTAGCACAACGCCGATTCGAAGCCCTTCTCAAATGCATGGCTCCGGAGGAACTCGCGCCTCAAGAGAACCTCGAACGACTGCGCGAAGAACTCAACCAGCACCACGAAACTCAAGCCTTCTCCAAATGCATGACGATGGGCCAAATGGTCCGCACACAACTCGAAGTCATGTTGGCTGAAGTCTAACTTTAGAATTGCACCAATGCTAATAGACCGCACCGCTTACTTCCTTCTCCTGGCCCTAATATCGCCGGCACTTTCCGAGGAACCGCATTGGGCCTTTCTCCCCATTTCCCAATCGGAGATGTCCGTGGTTCATGGAGAAGCCACGAATCCGATTGATCATTTCATTGAAACAAAGCTGCAGGCCAAGGATCTCACGCCTGCACCCCAAGCCTCGAAGCGCACGCTCATTCGCCGAGTCTATTTCGACCTCATTGGCCTTCCTCCAACACCAGAAGAAGTAGCCGCCTTTGTCAACAACGCCGTCAGCTTTGAAGGGCTGGTCGACCAACTCTTAGTATCCCCACATTATGGCGAACGCTGGGGGCGTCATTGGTTGGACCTAGCCCGCTACGGAGATTCCAATGGTGGCGACGAGAATCACGCCTATCCAAATGCCTACCACTACCGGAACTGGGTCATTAAAGCCCTGAACGATGATCTACCCTACAATGCGTTTCTCACCCATCAGCTAGCGGGTGACCTACTCCAATCGCCGACACCAGAGTCGATCACTGCCACAGGTTTCCTAGCTCTCGGAACAAAGATCCTAGCTGAACAAGATCCCGTGAAGAAACAGGCGGACATCGTCGACGAACAGATCGATACCTTTAGTCGCGCCCTCCTTGGATTGACCGTTGCTTGCGCGCGTTGTCATGATCACAAATTTGATCCCGTTTCTCAGCGTGACTACTATGCACTAGCAGGCATATTCCACAGCACGACCATTGAGAATGGGAAAAGCCTAGAAACGGAGCGTGAGACCCAAGCTCGCGAGGAAGCCAAAGTCGAACTCGCACGAATCGAAATATCGATCACCAAGCATACGGGCTCGACACTCCTGATTGACCGGGAAGCCGAACACTTCGACCGAGGAAATGTCGTCATCGACACCGAGCAGTATGGCAAAGACATCGGCATCATTTCAGATCCCGGCGGTCAGCTCAACTTCGCTGAGTATGACTTCAACGCCAACGAAGCTGGCCCTTTACTCTTGCAGATTCGCTACGCTGCAGCACAAGCTCGACCTGGGCGAATCCTTCTGGACGGCAAGCCTGTCATCACTCCCGCGCTAGAGCAAGTGACTGGAGGATGGGGCCCTGAGCATCAGGCTTGGTCGATCGAAGGCATTCTCACCGTGACGAGCGGGCCTCACACATTGCGTATCGAGTCAGAGCCCATGCTGTCGCACCTCGACAAGCTCAAGCTACATCAGCTTAAGAACGCCGAAGACGCTCAGACTCTCATTGATCAACGCCAAGCACTGAAGATCGCAGCCAAGAAAGGGCCTTCAAAGAATGTCATGTCCGTGCGAGATGGAACGATCGCACACGCCAAACTTAACCGACGAGGAAACCCTCACGATTTGGGCGACGAAGTCCCACGCGGCATGGTTGAGAGGCTAGGAACGCATCACCCGAGCCCAAGCGACACCACGAGTGGACGCCGTGAACTCGCGGAATGGCTGGTTTCACCAAACAACCCGCTGACGAGCCGAGTTCTGGTCAACCGCATCTGGCGTTGGCACTTTGGCGGTCAGACACTCGCCGCCTCTCCAGATGACTTCGGCACTCGCGGGAGTAAACCCACGCATCCCGCGTTACTAGACTACCTTGCTCATAAGTTTACGCAAGATGGCTGGTCTCTAAAGAACCTTCACAAGATGATCGTCATGAGCCGAACGTGGCAACGTAGCGATCATCACCCCAACGCTGCCTCGATGAACAAAATCGATCCCGAGAACACGCTCTACTGGAAGCACACGACCCATCGACTGGAAGCAGAAGCCTTTCGCGATGCCATCCTCACCGCCTCCGGCCAGCTCAACCCGAAAGCCCCAACATCCGCTCCTCCACAGGTAAAGAGCCAAGATCCCTCCCCCGAAGATCTACGGAAGAATCGAGAAGTCTACGAAGGCTACCCTCACCGCTCTGTCTATCTTCCTATCGTCCGCTCTCATCTCTACGATCTCCTCACATTGCTTGATTTCCCAAACGCCACCTCACCAGTCGGCGAACGCAACAATACCACGGTGCCTACCCAGGCCCTGCTTATGCTGAACAACCCCTGGCTCACCAAACAAGCGAAGCATCTCGCCGACCGAGTAGATCGAGACTTGGACCAGGTCTATCAACATCTCTATTCTCGCGCTCCATCCTTGGAAGAGATCGCCAGCAATGAAACCTTTCTCCAAACCTACACGCGCAGAAAGAACGAGGATGATGCCTGGACAGCTCTTTGCCAAACCCTCATGATCAGCAACGAGTTTCTCTACATCCGCTAGACGCATGCCTTTCTCCCGTCGCCAACTCCTCAATAACATCTGCACCGGCTTTGGCGGGCTCGCCTTCAACGCACTGCTAGGAAACACAGCCAATGCCGCTTCACTAAGCCACGCCAAGGCTAGGGCGAAGCGCGTCATCTTTCTTTTCATGCACGGAGGCCCATCCCATGTGGACCTCTTCGACTACAAGCCACGCTTGATCAAAGATTCCGGCAAGCCACTGCCGTTTCCAGAGCGAAAGGTGCAGTTCGCCGCCCGAGGAAATCTCATGGCGTCACCCTGGCAATTTCGTCAAGTCGGGCAATCTGGCGCCTGGATGTCCGAGCTTTGGCAACACCTGCCCAAGGTCGCCGATGAACTCTGTTTCCTTCACTCCGTTTGCGAGACGAATGTCGCCCACGGCGGCGCCTGCATGAAGCTTCACACTGGCGATGAAGCCCTCTTACGACCAAGCATGGGTTCCTGGGCCAGCTACGGACTAGGCACAGAGAACGACAACCTCCCCGGCTTCGTCACCATCTGCCCAACCTCACTTCACGGTGGTGCCAATAACTTTGGATCGGCCTTCCTTCCTGCGGAACATCAGGGAGTACCGCTAGGCACACCCGGCTACCCTAATACCCAGGCCAAAGACGCGCAGTTTCACTACATCAATCATCCTGACATTGCCCGTAGCGAACAAGCGCTTCAACTAGAACTCCTACGGGAAATGCATGAGCGTGATCAACGTCTTTACGGCTTCCATGGAGCGATGGATGCACGGCTCAAGAGTTTCGAACTAGCGTTTCGCATGCAAATGGCGGCTCCCGAGGCCACCGACCTGAGTGGCGAAACAGAAGCCACCCGCGAACTTTATGGCCTAAACGATCCCGAAACCGAAAACTTCGGCCGCGAGTGTCTCCTTGCTAGGCGACTTGCCGAACGCGGGGTGCGCTTCATCCAAGTCAGCCATGCGAACAGCCTGAAGTTTAACAACGAGCAATGGGATCAGCATTCCCACCTGGAAAAAGGACACTCGATCAATGTGCGACAGATTGACAAGCCCATCACCGGGCTGCTCCTAGATCTCAAAGCCAGAGGGCTCCTGGAAGACACCCTCGTCGTCTGGGGCGGCGAATTTGGCCGCACGCCAACCACCCAGCAAGGTAAAGGCCCTGTTGGTCGCGATCATCATCCTGACGGCTTCACTATGTGGCTAGCCGGTGGCGGCGTGAAACCCGGCTTCCGCTATGGAGCCACCGACGAGTATGGCTATCACGCCATCGAGGATCGCTGCACCATCCACGACCTTCACGCCACTATTCTCCACCTGCTAGGGCTGGATCACGAAGAACTCACGTTCGAATACACGGGCAGGAAATTCAGCCTGACCGATGTTCATGGCGACGTCGCCCACAAAATCGTCAGCTAACCGCATTTGCCCTATTTCCGTTTCTTCTTCTTAACTTTGCGATCTAGAGGCGGATTTCCCGCAAGGTAGTTTAACCTGTCATCAATGTAGCGATTCGAGTGCTTCACATCGTCCTTAGAAATTGAGAACTGATGGCCAAGTCCGCTGTCGTGAAGCAGTACCGTGGTATTGAGAATCTCATTGGTGGCCACTTCGGAAGGCGAGTCCTCCAACGCGGCCATGATTCCAGGGACGGGTGAAGCAAACCGAGTCAAACCCAGGAACTCCGCTGCGCGTTGACGCACGGTGACGTCAGAATCTTCAACGGCTGCCTTCATAGCGATCTCAGCAAAGCCGCCAGCTTCCGGCCCTGATCGCAAAGCACTTACATAGCCCCAATAACGCTCGCGTGGATTCTTCGCCTGGAGCGCCTTTTCTAGCACTGGCTTGCCCTTGGAAAACGAAGCCAATTGAAGATCGGCAAGATCAATCAACGCGTGGATTTCCTCTCGATGAGCTTGGCCAAAGGCCACGGGATCCTCCATGGCGAGATCCATGAAGTGGCTCTCCGGATAAAAGCTGAGATCCGGCATTCCCTTCACCCAAGACGTAAGACGCCCGCGCATTTCAGCGAGCACGTCTGCATGCGCATTGCTCGCTGCGAGGTTGACTGTCTCGTGAGGATCGTTGCTCAGATCAAAGAGCATCTCGGCGGGCCTCGCTTGGAAGAAGGCCTTCTGCGCAGTATTCAACTTGCCAGCTTTGTAGAGATCTCGCCACTCTGCATAGGCGAGCATGCGATAGCGATAGTCATTGTGCAAACCATCTGGCGTATGCGGCCAGTAGCTGCGCATGTATTTGAACGAGCCTTTGCGCAGGGTGCGTACAAGGTCAAGTTTCTCATCAAAGCGGTCAGCATACCCGAACGTCTCATCGCGCTGAGCAAGTTCAGCCGCCGTGATTCCAGGTCCGAGAAAGGGGCGGCCATCCATGCCTTCAGGCACCTTGATTCCAGCAAGATTCAAAAGCGTAGGTCCGAAATCAATGAAGCTAACAAAGCCATCTATGCGATCACCACGCTGATGATCGATCAGACCTTCCCACTTATCTGGCACCCTCACCACAAGCGGAACATGGAGCCCGCTTTCGTAGGCGTAGCCTTTCCCCCGTGGGAGCACTCCACCATGATCACCAAAGTAGAAGATAAACGTATCTTCTAACACACCCGCGTCTTTCAGCTCACTGATCAGGCTGCCGACTTGCGCATCGATGTCACGAATCCGGTCGTGATATCGAGCGTAAGTGTAGCGAAAAATAGGCGTATCAGGATGATAGGGAGCCAACACGACTGACGCCAAATCCGTGCTTGTCTTCTCTGACAACATCTTCTTTCGCGAGAAATGCAATGAACTCTCATGTGACGCTCCAAAGGTGCGTTGATGAAAGAAAGGCTGACCGTCTTTGCGATCTCGCCAGCTTGCTTTGGCCGACGAAGCATCCCACACGTCTTTGCCAGGTGTCGCATTGTAATCTGTCTTCGAATTGTTGGTAGTATGATATCCAGCAACCCGCAAGTATGCCGGGAACATCTTCACACCTTCGGGCATTGGTGCCATCTTCGACCGACGGTGATGCTGCGTACCTATCCGCGGCGCGTAGCAGCCCGTTATTAAGGTCGTGCGCGCGACTGAGCAGACAGGCGCATTGGAGAAGGCATGATTGAAGACAAGGCCATCTTTAGCCATGGCCTCAATGTTCGGCGTTGGCGCTCCATTTGGATCGAAGAGCCGCAAGAAGTGCTTCGAATTATCCTCGGAGAGAATCCAAACCACATTCGGCTTATCAGCAGCACTACCTGAGGCTAGGCCAATGAGAATAAGGAAACCAAGGGTACGGAGATGCATAGAACCAAGAGATGGCACATTTCTTCCCCTCAAGACAAGCACTAGACGTTAGAAACGCTAGCGACACTGAGATCAGCACGGGGTCGGACGCTACGGCTTCAATTCGTCAAGCTGGTCACGCACAGTGACAAAGTCAGGATCCTCACAAGCGTCTATCCACAAGGCCGAATCGTGCCGAATAGCCGGCGAAGCGCATCGAGAGCACGCTGATCCTGTCCAAGCTGGGCCTAGTAACAGGCACGGTTGTATGCAAGGATATCCTCCACCTTATCAATCGGGTCAATCGGCGCCCTATCCAGTGTGTCAGACGCTTCTTTCGTGCGCTTCATCTCGTGCAAAGCATACGCTCTCTGGATGTAACCAAACGCCCTTGTGGGAAATAACTCTATGGCTAGGATACTAAGGAGTCGTTACGAAATAACCTGAGCAGGTTGCATACAAATACACCGTGAAAAGTAGGGCCGAGATGTTCTATCATGATCAAGTAATTTCGTGACGACTCCTAACCTGCATTATTCATGAAGAAATAATTAGATAAGTGTTACACATTGTAACGCGTTTTAATATAGTGTGTTATGAGCACACTAGAGAAGAATGCATCAAAACCCGAAAACAGATTCGACCCGCTGCAATCCGTGCCGCTTTTCGGCCGTGATTGGTCGATCAAGTTCGACGAACCCGAACTCTCCAGTGACGCGGGAC
>CALLLI010000072.1 GCA_938082635.1 uncultured Verrucomicrobiales bacterium | reverse complement strand
GCCAAGAAGCATCCTGAGTGGGAATGCAACGGCGAACCCTGGCTTGACAAGATGATCGGAAGTCTAGATAAATGTCAGGCCTAAGCACAACATATCTTCGCGGACACCTGACCAACCTTCGCGGACACCTGTCCTTATTTACAAGTAGCGTGAACTCACGCAGAGATAGTTTTTTCCCAGTAGCGAGGACGTTGGTGGGCTCCAAATTCTGCGGCGACTGAAAGTCACCACCACCGGGGTTCTTCTTAGGCGCTCGTGACTTGAGCACCTTTCAGCGTGAACTCCACGCGACGGGATGTTGCTAGGAATTTGCTTTTTGCGTGGGGCGCTTGAGGGCGCCGTTGAAGGGATCGGAGATGGGGAGAAAGGGGGTTATTCCGCGATTGGCATTACAGAACTTAACGAAGACCGCATACCGTAAATCCCTCGCAACAAAGGGTCTTACTCCCCTCTTAATGCATTCTTTTACCAGCCAACAGAGCACCCTTGGCGACCACATTTTTTCCAGATGCGGCTTTAGAGATAGTACAGGCGTTTAGTATTTCATCTAAGCAGGTGCTCTCAATTTCCTTTTGCATGGATTCGAAGTAGCCTGGATACCTCAGTGTGCCACCTCCCACCACCACATGGGACGGATTAATGAAGCTCATGATTCCTGAAATCACACGCCCAAGAGATTTCCCTGCATGATTCATCACTGAAATATACTTTTGGTTGCCCTGTAGTATTTCCGCCGTGATCTGTTCAGGGCTAGCACCTAGCTTTGAGATAATGTAGCGCCCTCCTGCGATTTTATCTAAGCGCGTGAGCTCTCCTTCCTCCATCACCGGGAAATAGCCCAGCTCTCCGGCAAAGCCGCAGGCCCCATTAAAGGGTACTCCCTTTACTGCTAACGAGGTCCCTACTGTGGTGCCAACCATGACCAACAGGCAGGTAGCACTTGATGGCAAATTTGATAGAACATCTAGCAATCCAGCATCCAGATCATTCAGTATAGATACAGGTACTCCTGGAATCCCAAGGGCTGATCCATCCGTTTTACTGAAATGGGGTAAATCATCACACTGAAGGATTTGAGGCGCTTGAATCAAGCCTGGAACAGCGATGCCTATTGTATCGGGACGCATTCCTCGCGTGGTACAATAATCCTCAATTTGTTGCCTTAACATTTGAGGTGTGAAGTCGAGACCAGACACGCCTACCGCAGCATCCAATTGGTCTGGCGTATTTGAGACAATACGCACCTTGGTTCCGCCTAGATCTACTCCAATATGAATCCCCATCATTCTTACTCGTGAAGGCTCAATTAAAACCGCCAGCTTCGGCGTGAACGGCGTTTGCGGGGCATCTTGGGCTTCGCTGCCTTCTTCTTCACTTTTGGGATGATCGGCTTGGCTTGATCACTCAGGGCGACATGCTCGACAGATGTGGTCGCAGCGAGTTTAGGCGTTCCTGCTAGGTTGAATCCGTACGCTTCTAACATTTCTTCTACTGCAGAGCCGTGATCGGCATGAAAGACGATCCAGTAAGGGGGCAGGATGCCGACGATCATGGGCGCAAAGATCTCGCTGTGACAGACGGCACTATAGTCATGAGCGTCGGGGATCTGCACGACGCAGAGACTGCCAAAGAAGACTTTCGGAGACTTGGTCCAATTGCGAATCGCCGTGGCAAGAATCGGTGGCACTGAGTTTCCTTCTAGTAACATAACTGTTAGCCAAGCGATGGTCTGCGCGGCGGGGATGCCCAAGGTTGCCGCTTGTTTGATGGATTGTGCAGTGATCACCCATTGCCCTGTTTTACCAGCTTCGGCTAGAGTTAGGAGCCTAGCCTTAGCAACCGTGTCTAACGTATCTGCCTTGGGGAACTCAAGTTCACCTTCAGCCGTAACCATGCCATTCGGATTGGGTAACTTCGCGTGATCGATGCCATCAGCTTTGGGGAAACGTTTCTTGAGGGCGGCGACAGTAGCGGAAACGAGCAGAGTCCCTGGCCCGATCTCGGCTGCGCCTTTCGTTGGCTTGGGAAAGTCTTTCGGCTTTGCCAGGAGAACCCCCACTTTCCGACGCAGTGTGAGGGATTCGCGTTTGCCGGACCACTCTGAAAGGGCCCGCTCCACGACTTGGGGAATAGCTTCGCGGGCATGCGTGGTGAGCCGTTGACGGATCTCTTCAACGGTGAGGCCTTGTTCGAGGGCTTGATAAACGCGCTCACGTTCCAGGCGAAATCCCTGGACTTCTCCGCCTGTGGTAGAGGTTCGATTGAGGAATGGTAGGATCTGTTGGAGATCGCGCCCATCCATCTCCCTCAAATAGACAGTGACATCAAAGTTAGGTTGCACGACGAGAAACTTACGCGAGGTCGTTTCCGAAGTGGTGCGAATCTCAGGGGCACCGAATACTTGGCGGCCCAATGGGGTCAGCCGAAAGTGCGGCTGCTTCTTGAGCGTGCCGCGCTCGATGAGTCCTAGCGCATGCAACGTAACCATGATGGCATTGCCCGCCCAGCTGCCTTCATCGTCTAACCAATAGGCGAGGTGACGCACTTCACCTGTCTGCTTATCTTTCTCTTTGCCAGTTTTGAATTGGTGATTCCAGGAGTAGCCCCCTCCCCAGTAGAATTTGAATCCATCCTCATTCGTTGCCTTATAGGTCAGCGTGAGGAACGCTTCAAGATCCACCCAATCAGCCTCGCTATGAGCCAAGCGCTGCAAGGTCCATATCACCAGTGTTCTTCCCGCAGCCAAGGAGGCAGGCTCGATGCGAACCGTTTCGTGATCATTATCCCGATCTGGAACCACACCAATGCCATCCTGCCATAGACGTCGATGCATCCAAGCTCGTATTAAGTGCCAAACGAAGACGCCAGGATCAAGATCAATGAACTTCTTGCCATCTCCAGGAACCGCCTCGTACTCGTCCACCTCGATCACGCCGATCCCACACATGAGCTCGTAGTAGAAAGACTCGGGATCGGGCAGCAGATGAGAATCCGTGGCGGCATCGGGTAGCTTGACGGCTTTCTTCACTCGATTGCGGATGCTCTTGGGCAATGCGCCGCCTTTCAGAGGCTTCCACGAACCTTGCGTCACCAAGGCAGTGTGAACGGCCCAGAAGTCTAACTGAACCTCCGCCGAGGACCGATACCCCGTCGAGGTGACTTTACTAACCGATGCTAGGCACTTGCTAGACCATGGCAACGGCTCTGCAGGTTCGACGTGCTGCCCAATGGACTTGAGCATCAGCACTTCCGGTTGATAATTCCGAGAGCTCCATGAATTGCGCTTTGGAACTAGAATCATTTGTGATTCAAGCACTTCAGCAGGTCCCTTTCCTAAACTACGCCCGTATCGATACTCTTTTCGTTCGATGCTGACTCCCCGAGCTACCAACTCTGCTGTTAGTAAGGAGCCTCCCATGTGGGTGCCATGGCGAGCGATGACTTCAAGAACTTTACGTTGATCATCAGTAACACTTTCTAACACGCGTTTGCCATTCTTCTTGAAGGCGCCTTTCAGGCTTTTCACCACTTCGGGCTTCTTCAGTCGGTTCACGTCTCCCTCGAGCCAGACTCGGGCCGCCCGTTTCAAGGCGTCCGCTAGAAAACCATCCAGCTCTAGCGCGCTTTCAGCAGGTTCACTGTGCAGTACATTCTTCAGCAGGGGAGATTTCATGAAGACAGGCCCTCCGCAAGTTTCGGCGTATGCCCGGATTCGAGGAGCGCCTGCTCAAGGGCGTCGGCCTGTCCAGGATCCACCAAGGCAACGGTGTCAGACAAACGGCCTAACAGATAGCGTCGTATCTTGCCATCAGCAGCCAGTTCGGCAAGCTGACTTGGGGCCGCCGTTTCTAGAATGGCGGCATTCGCATGCCACTCCGGCGAGTCGGCTGGCACAATGAGAGGAAGAAGGGAATCTAACGGATTCATGGTTCGGTATCGATAATCTGATAGTCGTAGCCTTGCTCGCAAAGGAACATTTGGCGTTTGAGAGCGAAATCCTGTTCAACGGTATCGGCAGTGACAAGGGAATAGAACCAGGCTCGATTTGCCCCTCCCTTGGGACGCAGGATGCGCCCGAGACGTTGGGCTTCTTCCTGACGTGAGCCAAAAGTGCCTGAGACCTGAATGGCCACGGCGGCGTCCGGCAAGTCCACAGCGAAGTTGGCCACTTTCGACACTACGAGAACACGCAATTCACCGCCACGGAAGCTGTTGAACAGAACATCGCGACGTTTCTGTGAGAGACTGCCCGTGATCAGCGGAACCTCGAGTTCCTCTGACAGTGCCTTCAACTGATCCACATACATTCCAATGATGAGAATCTGCTCTTGAGAATGATGCGACACTAACCGCGTAACGATGGCGTGTTTGGCAGGATTCTCCGAGGCGATGCGGAACTTGTTTCGCTTGGGGGCGATGGCATAGGGCATGCGCAAGTCTTCTGCTAGAGACACGCGCATCTCGTGACATTCCGCCTGCGCGATCCACCCCTTATTCTCCAATACTTTCCACGGCACGTCGGCCTTCTTAGGACCGATGAGAGCAAAGACATCTTCCTCCCGTCCATCTTCGCGGACCAAGGTTGCCGTGAGCCCTAGGCGACGTCTGGCCTGAAGACCCGCCGTGATCTGAAACACGGGTGCCGGTAACAAGTGCACTTCATCATAGATGATCAATCCCCAATCACTGTCATTAAACAAATGCAGATGCCTAAAGTCGTCGTCTCTGCTCTCTCGCCACGTGAGTATCTGATAGGTAGCGACAGTGACAGGACAAATGCGCTTCTGATTTCCCGTGTACTCGCCCACGTCCTCTGCTGCGACGTTCGTCTTGTCGAGAATCTCCGCCACCCACTGGCGCGCTGAGGTGGTGTTCGTCGTGAGAATCAAAGTGCGCGCACCCACTTGCGCCATGGAGGCCAAGCCCACGATCGTTTTACCAGCGCCGCAAGGCAGCACGATCACTCCAGATCCACCCCTAGCCGAGCCACCAGCGTGATACTGAGCGACCGCTTCTTCCTGGTAGTCACGCAAAGCGAACGGCATCTTCTCCCTCGCGGTCTCGGATCGTAGAGTGATGTCGAAGGCTTTCCCTTCACGATACCCGGCGATGTCTTCTAACGGATAGCCGAACTTGATGAGCGCTTGCTTGAGCAATCCACGATGGTCGGGATAAATCTCGAAGGCTGGTGAAGCAGCATTCGATTCCGAGAGTTCAGTGAAGAACTGCCTCACGGATTTCTCTTCTAACAAGAGTGTCTTCAACTTCGGATCCTTGAGCTCGAGAACAAGCTTATTCTTTCGGCGCACTAGCTGAAGCTTGCCATAACGCGAGGCCCAATCCGTGACTTTCGTCGTCACCACGGCAGGCACTTCGTAACGGGCAAAGTTCTGCAAGGTCGCCAGGATAGCCTTCGGCTTCATGCCCGCTGCGCAGGCATTCCAGATCGACAACGGCGTGATGCGGTAAGTGTGAATGTGCTCGGGAGACTTCACCAGCTCAGCAAAGACCGCCAAGGCATCGCGAGCCTCAGCATAGCGTGGGCTGCGCAACTCCACCAGCACAGTGAGGTCGCTTTGAATAATGAGAGGATTATCTGGCATCGGTGCTAGAGAAACTCCACGTCAAAGCCACATTCTCGACAGCGCTTGCTGAAGTTGAATGGATCCGAATTCTCTTTGATGAGTAGGTATCCAGGCGGTGAATCGGCCATGAGATAACCTTTCAGCCGACGATGCTCTCGAATAGCAGTGAGCAATTCAGGCGTGGCCGGTTTGATCAAGGCACGGCAGCCTCGAATCTGGAGCTTACCGAGTTCCCCGCCCGCTTTCCCTGACGAAAGCAAGGAATCTACGGTGGATGGTAGTTTGGCCTGATGGGACTCCAGGAGTTTCCTAAACGCAGTCATGGCCTCTTTATCGTGAGCCGATTCCTTGATTGTCTTGGCATCCAACTTGAATGTTAGTGTTTGACCCTTGCTTGCGATCGTGCCAAAGCGACATAGCATTGCCAGGGTGTCTAACGGATGGTGACAACCTGCGACCACGGTAAGGTCGGATTGCACGACGAACTCTTTGGCAATGGCTTCCTTGGCTTTGGCGGACTTCAATCCAAGGATGACATAGAGGTCATCGGTAAGGTAGGCCCAACTGCGTTTGTCGTTGTCATCCACATGAGAAAGCCCGCCTACCGAGCTTAATGCTGAGATGAACGCTTTCTGTCCAGGAGTATCGAACCAGTAAGAACCGGCGACACGATCTCCTAGTGTAGTCGCCAATTCTCCAGCGGCCTTCTCAAGGTTTTGCCTTGGCAACTCACTAAAAGCCAGAAGTGTCTCACCCAGTGTATCTTCCGCCAATGCCAGGCCTCGAAAGGCACAGGCAAACGCGCGAAGATACCCTTCAAAGCCACCGGAATATGGATACGTATATCGATGCACTCCACGCGGGGTCTTCGAATCTAGAACGTCGTGAAAAGCCGTCAAGAAGGCCTTCTTTGCGGCTTTGGCATCGTGCGTCTCAATGGCATCAATCTGAGGTCCACGGACAAAGCCGTCGAAGGTGCGCTTGATGATTCCCCCTCTTACCAGAAAGTTCCCCACCCACTCGCAGAGATAGGGATTGAAGTTCGACGCCTTGCACCAACGGATGATATCCGTCTTGTTAGGCAAGCCATCTTTCTGAACGGAACGCACCCTTCCAGATAGCAACAATCCTGCGACCATGGGGTAAATGTATTCATGGTAGGGGAACGAGTGCTTGGCTCTTGGCTTCCAATCAGGAAAGAAGTCAGAGAACGGACGGGTCCGCTGACTACTAGCAAAGTCACGCACGGATCGAGAAAGAGTGCTGCTACTCATGGTGTATGCCCCTTGAATAAGTTTGAGACCCGAAAGCCGACTTTAATGCTCGGTTTCTGATATCACTGCTAGACGTTGGAGCGAGGGAGCGACTTGGGTGGGACATCTACTTCAGCTTGGCAGCTCGAACCCTTTGCGATAGGCCTTTCTAACAAACGCCTCAGCAGCGGGGTTGTTTGTCACTTGCATGGCCTCCGCATTCCATTCAATGCGGCCTCCCAATCGAATCGGCAAGACTCCAACTAACAGAGATTCTGTAAACGGAGCGGAATACCAGAAACCCGCCTGAGCATCCATTGGTTTACCCGCGATGCACGCATCGACCCATTCCTTGCGATGGCCAACGCTGCGTTTGATCGTCTTATCTGGGCGAGTGAAGGCTTTCATGGAGGTTTCCGGCACCAGGCGCGGACTCTTGGACCAGCCGCCTCCGAGGATCGCGCCTTTGTCTCCCACAAAGTAGATGCCGTTGTCTCCAAGCTTGCGCCCCTCTTCCAACCCGGGCGGTGGTGGCGGGAGCTTGCCGCCATCATACCACACGAGTTTCACCGGGCCACGACTTCCTTTCGCGGCGAAGTGCCAGGTCACAATGCTCCAAACAGGGAAACTGTCAGTATTTGTTTGTGATGACGTGGCTTCGACCGACACAGGCGCACCAAGATCCAGAGCATACCACGCAGGATCAGCGTTGTGCACCATCATGTCTCCCAAGGCGCCACAGCCGTAGTCGTACCATCCACGCCATTTCCGTGGAAGGTAACTCGAATGATAGGCTCGGTCGGGCGCGGCTCCTTGCCATAGATTCCAATCCAGTGAAGTGGGAACGGGTTGCGGTTCTGTGGGGCAGCGCTTGCCCTGCGTATCCCAGAATGTCCCTGGCCGATCTGACCAGACATGCACTTCCTTCACCGCACCGATGGCACCAGCATCAATCCATTCTTTGGTTAGGCGGATTCCCTCATCTGCGTGCCCATTGTTGCCCATCTGGGTGACGACTTTCATCTCGGAAGCGATTTTGCCCATCAATCGTGCTTCTTCGATCGTGTGCGCGAGCGGTTTCTCACAATACACATGTTTACCCAGGCGCATGGCAGCGATGGAGATCGGCGCGTGCCAATGATCAGGTGTGGCACACATGATCGCATCGAGATCCTTCTCTTTTTCTAACATCACGCGATAATCTTTATACACGGGCCGACCAGGATACTGTTTGATCGTGTTTGCGGCATAGCGCTCATCCACATCGCACAAGGCAGCGATCTGGACATTGGGAAACGAGGAAAGCTCTCCTGTCACACCGCCCCCCTGCCCACCGATGCCGATGCAACCGATGTTCAGTTTCTCCGATGGCGGCACATCAGGCGCGCCCAGGACATGGCGTGGCACGATTTGAAGGCCGCACGCAGCGACTCCTGTCGTGAGGAAATTTCGGCGCGAGGTGGAGGCTAAGGGGATCTTTCTCATGGGTTCTAAAGGTGCTCTGATTTCAGAATAGGGATGAACGACATCGCCGTCAACCTACCGTGAAACAACAGACTGGCTGGAAGCCAGGATCACCATCGAGACACCAATTCAACTCTTCCTGACCGGCGAAGCCGACCGGGAAATCGAGGCTGGCAAAGGAACTTCCAGGTTCGTAAGCTTACTGTCTTCACCCATGACCCGATTGTATTTCATCATGGCACTCGTTTGCCTGGCAGGAGTCGCCTCTGGAGCAGAACCGTTTGAGGCGTTTCTTGGAGCGCATTGCGCCAGTTGCCACGGCCCGGAGAAGGCCAAGGGCGACTTGCGAATCGATCAGCTATCCCGCGATTTCAAGGCGGGAATCGATGGCTATCTTTGGGCGGAGATTGTCGAGAAGATCAATGCGGGGGAAATGCCGCCCAAAGAAGAAACACAGCCAACCGAAAGTGAGATCGCGGCCGTCATCGATCAGCTTGACTCACACATACGCGAAGGCCGCGCGGCACGCATGGCGGCACGACCGCCAGTGGCGCATTACCGACTGAGCCGAAAGGAGTATCAGAACACAGTTTACGATTTGTTAGGTGTGCGCTACGACCCGACCAAGCCGGGTGAGTTGAATGAGGATCCGCGTTGGCATGGATTTGAGCGCATCGGCTCACAACTCTCGCTTGCGCCTTCTCATGTGGAGCGATACTACCGTGCCGCCGAGACTGTGTTGGCACGCGCCTTTCCCGACAAACCAGTCGAAGCGCGTAAGATGCGCAAGACGGCTGCTGAGCTTCGTTACCAGGGCGGCGAGAAGCAGCAGGCTTACCTCGATCGCTTTGGGATCACGCGACCGCTGCGATCGCTTATCTTTCCAGGCAGGCTGCAACAGGCCCTATCATCACACTGGCTCGGTCGGATGGGGCCCGAGCACAGTGGCCTATACCGAGCGAGGATGAAAGCGAGCGGCATTCGTCCTCCGGGAGGTCAGGCGGCTCATTTGCGTCTCGGCAAGGAAACGGGTGAAGAGAGTAATGAGGGATTGATAGAACTGGATATTCTCGCTCCCGAGGATGCCCCGGAGATCTACGAATTCGAAGTATTCCTGGAGATGCCCGCGAGCCTCCATTTCAATGTCGTGGCGAGCGACATCATCGATCGACAGAAAGGCGCGCACTACCGCAATGCGCTTTCCCAGTCGTTCCATATGTTCACCCATTCGAGCGAAACGCATCTTCTGAATCCAACGGCTCCCAAGATGTTCGATGATGAGGGCAATGGGATCTTCTCCTCGGTACTGCTGGATTGGATCGAGTGGGAAGGGCCGCTCGTGAGCGAAGCCGAACGTGCGACCCGCGAAGGGATCTTGCCGGGTGAAGATGCGCCTGCAGAGGAAATCGTTAGTCACTTGACGCTATTCGCCGAACGCGCCTGGCGTCGTCCCGTGTCGAAGGCAGAGCTGGAGCCCTTCCTTCGCGCTTACCAGTCGGAGCGAGCAGAAGGTGAAAGCGCTATCGCGGCTTATGAAGTGGCGCTGCTCGGGGTGCTAACATCGCGCCATTTCACTTACCTCGTGGAGGGCGAGGCGGAACCGCGCGACCAGCTAACGGACTGGGAACTCGCCTCGCGGCTTTCCTATTTCCTGTGGAGTTCCATGCCGGATCAGGCTTTGTTTGATGCTGCCCAGGAAGCTAAGCTGTCTGGCAACGGAAACGGACTGGCTGCGCAGGTGGACCGTATGCTAACTGATCCCAAGATCGATCGATTCGTCGACGATTTCCCACGTCAGTGGCTGCAGTTGCATCGCCTGGGAATGTTTCCTCCGGACAGCAAGCTCTACCCGGACTACGACGTCTGGTTGGAAGCGAGCATGCGCGAAGAAGTCGTGCACTATTTCCGAGAAGTCTTTTCTAACAATCTCCCTCTCGACTCGTTCATCACTTCTGATTGGACCATGGCCAATCCGCGCTTGTGTGATTTCTATGGCCTACCCGAACCACAAACATCTGAGTTTCAACGAGTCTCCCTACGACCCGAACATCACCGTGGCGGGCTGCTGACCACGGGAGCAATCCTCGGGCTTACCTCTGACGGCACGCGGCATCGTCCCGTGCATCGAGGCGTATGGGTGAGCGAAGCGATCTTCGGCAAGACCCCGCCGCCACCTCCGGCGAACGTCGATCCGATCGAACCAAACCCACCGGATAGTCCTAAGGCGACGATTCGCCAGAAGCTGGCTGCTCACGCTCAGAACGCAAACTGCGCAGCCTGCCATCGCAAGATCGACCCGCTTGGCCTGGCTTTTGATCAATACGACGCGGTCGGCCAATGGCGGACGCACGAACGGGTTGAGAAAGGCCAGGGAGGCGATCCGCCTGTGAATCCCAGTGGCATCTTGCCTGATGGACGCGCCTTTGCGGATGCCAAGGAGTTTAAACGATTGCTGCTCAACGACCACGACCGCTTTCTTGAGGCCTTCATCGAACATCTTTGCACCTACGCACTGCGCCGCGTTCTCACGATCGATGATCGAGAGGACATTCTGGCCATCGTCAAGGCAGCGAAGCAGCAAGACTCTCGACTAGAGGACATCGTCCGCGCGGTGGCTTTGTCTGAATTGATTCAAAAGCGCTAACAAACCAATCACTATGAGCAACATTCAAACTCAGTCCTGGCTGATCGACCGCCGCCATGCGTTGCGCGGCCTTGGCAGTTTCATTGCTCTGCCGCTGCTCAACTGCATGATTCCCGCACGAGCTGCGGAGGCCTCCAAGCCAATGCCTAAGCGTAGCGTGTTCATCTACATCCCTAACGGAGTTAATACGATTGACTATCAGATCACCACACCTGGCAATAACTACGCGTTTTCCCGTTCGCTCAAGCCGTTGGAAGGTCATCGCAGCGTCGTCACACCGATCAGCGGCTTGCATCACCCGGGCGGTCTTGGCCACCATCACAACTGTCAGAAGATCTGGCTGACCGGAGGGAAGATCGGCCCGACGGATCGCAACACCATCTCAGTCGACCAGCAGATGGCCGAAGTGACCTCACCCCACACGCGGTTTCATTCGCTAGAGATCGCGAATAAGGGCGAGTCATTGGCGTGGACAGCAGATGGCATTCGCCTTCCTGGGATCAGCCGATCCAGCGAGATCTTTGCCCACCTGTTTGAGGAACCCAAGGATGGCACCGCTGCTCAGAGGCGCGCGCTGCGGCGCAAGGGAAGTGTCCTTGATTCCAACCTAGCAGAAGTGCGCAAGTTGGAGCAGAGGATGGGCGTCGAAGACAAAGGTCGCCTCGATCAGTATTTGAACGCTGTTAGAGAAACAGAAATACGAACTGAACGCGCTGATGCTTGGCTCGATGTCCCCCGCCCCGAAATCGCCGAAGCCATCCGCAAGCGCACCAAACGCGAGGTTCCACAAACTCAAGCAGGCGAATACTTTCGGGCGATGTACGATTTGATCGTTCTAGCATTTCAAACAGACGCCACCCGCGTCGCCACCTTTAGCAGCGGTATCGAAGGCCAAGGTTTGCCCATTCCCGAGTTGGGAATCTCGCAGTCGCGTCACGAATTGAGTCACCACAATGGAGATCCTGGTCACATGGAAAAGCTCACTCAGAGCGATACGTTTGCCGTCGAGCAGTTCGGCTACTTCCTATCCCGCTTGGCGGAAACCAAGTACCTCGACGGTCGTCCGCTACTCGACACTACCATGGCCTTGTTCGGTAGCGGCATGGCCTACGGCCACAGCCACGGCAACGCGAACCTACCCCTAGTCCTCGCTGGAGGAACCGGTCTTGGACTCAAGCACGGCAGGCACCTCGATCTCAATCAGGGCCACTTCGATGGCTATCAACTCGACAATCCCGGCCATCACTATCGCCTCTGCGGTCGCCCAGCTAACAATGATGCACATATGAGCAATCTCTTGCTGACCATGGCGCAGAAGATGGGCGTGGAGACTGATCGCTTTGGCGACAGCAACCGCGATCTGGAGCTAGGATGATGCCAGTCCGCATCTTGCTTTGCTTGCTCCTGCTGCTTTCGGGTCGGCTTGTCACCTCCGCGGATGACGCGCCCTTCCGTCCAGAGCCTGGCAAATTCCCATCACTCTCAGAAGCGCACTCATATCGCGGTGAACTCGTCTTTGTCGATCACGTGAATCGACGGGGAAGCCTCCGCTTGCATGTGGACGGACACTATCACGAAGGGCGTTTGCACCACTTCGCCATGCTTCCCTATGGCATGATCCGCTACCGGGGCGCTCCGGCCGAGTTGCGAGACATTCCCATTGGCACCGTCTTGTATGGCCGATTCTACCTGCCGCCAGATCCCAAGACTTCCGCCGTTCCGGTGGTAAGAGGTGGTCACGTGCCTGCGCCACCCGAGACCCATGCCATTCTGCTAGAGGACGGCCCGAGCCTCTGCCTACGTGAAGTCAAAGCCTGGAAACTAACCGAAGTCGAGATCAACGGCGCGGAAGGCCTCGTGGTCGCCAGCCTAGAGCGGAAGGAAGGCGGCGAAGGGCTAGGCGGTGAACACAAGCTCACCATCGACAGCTCGACTCGCATCTGGCGCGGACGCGAACTGCTCGGGCTCGAAGACCTCGTCGCGGACCAAACCTGGCCAAATGCAGGCAAGAAGAGCTTCGAAGGACAGGCCGTTCAGCTCGGCCTCACCTGGCATCCGCGCTACATTTATCAGCAGTTCCACGTCGCCGATCTCTGGCTCGATGAGGTCGCAATGACAGTCGCCACCGGGCGCCAACGCGGGCAGCACCTTCGCCACATCCGCATGCGTTGGATGCCGGCACGCGTGGACCAAGTCGCGCATGGGAAGTTTGGAAACGCCACGGTGACAGCAACGTTGTTTGGCGGCATGGACGAATCGCTTTACGCCGACTTCAAGCCTGACACTGGCGCTAAGATGGCAGCAGCCGAAGACACGCTGCGCACTTGGTGGCCCGATCACGATGGCATGGACGGCAAGATAACCTCGGTGACTTCAACCAAAGGCGAACCAGCGTTCGGGAGCAGCGGCATTCAGATACATTTCCAGGTGCCACTCATACTGGAAGGCTTCCGCCCCGGCCGCATCGTTCGCATTCGGCCACACCGTTGGCCCAACGTCAAACCACCGGTGGAAGAGCTTGTTAGGGGTTTTGAGGATCGCTGGCCGAACTCAGATATTTTCAAGAAATGAACGGCTCGATTTCATTTATCCGCTAGTATCAACTGATACACTGGATTGCACATCGATGAGGCGTAGAGTATCTGGAGCTTGAAAAGGAAGTCGATTTCATTGGGAAACAAGCCATTCTCGTTAGTTAGGGCCCGGCTGACAAGATAACTTGTCGCCTTGACGGAGCCCGTCCTGTGGGTGCTAATCCCAGCCCATGAAAGAAGTCCTTGTTCCTATCTTCCGGGCTAAAAACGCTCGTGAATCCGCGAAATGGTACGCACGTCTTGGCTTTGAGGTGGAGGGTGAGCACCAGTTCGCTCCCGACATGCCTTACTATCTCTTTCTCATAAGAGGAGACATCCGGCTTCATCTTTCAGAACACAAAGGAGATGCGAAGCACGATTCGCTTGCTTACTTCTATGTCGATGATGTGGATGCGTTAGCAGCGGAGTTCGGGGTGAAAGTCAAAGATCAACCATGGGGCTGCCGTGAAATTTGGTTAGCCGATCCGGATGGCAACCGCCTACGGATCGGGACTCGCCAGAATTTAGAAGAGTAAGTTCATCGCTCGACTGATCGGCGATTAAGATGGAATCATCGGTTGATCCTCGTAAACTCGCAGAGTCATGGTCAATTTCGAGTATCTCTATCGCGGGCTGTGTGGCATGGCGAATGCACCACAGGCCAGTTCCATGGCGGGTCATTTGGGGGCTGCCGTGATTGCGGGCTATTTCCTCGGCGAGGATCACGCAGACGTTGATTCTGAGGTCATTGCGGCTATCGAGCGTGATCTGAACCGGATCACGGGAGGCGAGGAGTCGATCTGGTTTGATCCTAAAAAAGCCGGAATCACGGCGAAGGAATTGTTCAAGCCGTTTCCAAAGGAGCCGGGAAGAGCGCCGTTGATCGACTCCATCGCCAAGGCCCTCGAAGCTAACATTGGCAAGACACGTCAATCGGGGCACAACGTGATCTTTGCTTCCATCGCGATTCGTGCTTTGCGGGGACATCGAGACCTTGCCACACCCAAGCTTGTCGCTGGCATCGAGAAGTTGATTGTTAGTTTCAATGATCAACATCCAGGACGTGGGTACTTCGGCAAACAGCGAGGCTGGTTGAACGGCGACAAGGTGCCCTCTGAAGACCTAGCAGAGCCCTCAAGCTACGAGTCGCTTGATCAGATGGCCGAACAGGTGATCGATACATTGATCACGACAGCGTCTGAGCATCGCCAGGGATTCGGCGGTTTGTTTCATTTGATCAACCATGCGGCTGCACTGACCGAGCTGGACACTCACGGATACACCGATCTCGCAATCAGGGGACTGCCCGCACACCAACAGCATCTTCGTCTCTACCGCTCGCTACCCAATTTGGAGGACGAACTTGGCAAACTAGAATCCACTTCTGAGGATCCATTCAAGCCAGACTACTGGAAGCGAACGGAATCGAAGCAATGGGGAGCCTGGCTAACCCATCGCATCAAGACGCTCTATGGCTTTCACACCTTGTTACGGTACATCGAGGACGAAGAGAAACGGGGCAAGGCGTTGAAACGATTCGGCTATCTGCTGGCGTGAACGTCCTGGGAATCCATCGATCAGGAGCGCGAGCGCCGTTCTCCAAATACCACGATGCGTTTTATCAGTTGGGGCACCGATCCCAATAACTTTGATCACGTGAACCGGGCCGGCTGGAAGCCGGCTAGAACCAGTTTCACAATGGGGCTGCTCTCGAGTCGCCTCTATCCACCATATTTGCGGACCTAGAGAGACTTTCGCGCATATACAGTTGAGCGCCTTCATGATCCGATCCATTGCCATATTCTCAGCCTCCTTCCTGATTTCGACAGGTGCTCGGTCCGAGCAGAGCTTTGACTTCACCTCGAATAAATTCGAGGCCTACAGTGAAGAGATCGGCCACGGCTGGGAGCCTGACTCCAACGAATCATCGCGCCGATTCTCCGTGCGCGTGCCTGAGGGCAACCACCGAGTCACCGTCAAACTCGGCAATCCTAAAGCCGCCACGACGACGATCAAAGCCGAGTTGCGTCGACTGATGGTAGAGAATCTCTCCACAGAAGCAGGCGCTTCTAAGGAGGTGACCTTCATCGTGAACACGCGCCGCTCAACCTATGGAGATGGACGCGAAGTCCGGCTCAAAGATCGCGAGCGCCAGAGCGAATGGATCGCCTGGGATGACAATCTAACATTGGAGTTCATTGAAAGTGCTCCCACCCTCCAGAAATTGATCATCGAGCCTGCTCTTGACATGCCGACGATCTTCTTGTTAGGCGATTCTACCATGTGCGATCAACCCTCGGAGCCTTACGCTAGTTGGGGACAGATGCTGACACGCTTCTTTGGCAACGAAGTTGCGGTGGCGAATCACGGCGAGTCTGGCGAGAGCTACAGTGCTAGCTTGGGCCGTGGTCGGATCGCCAAGGTCATCGATGTGATGAAGCCTGGCGACTATCTGCTGCTGCAGTTTGCGCACAACGACATGAAAGAGCGAGGCGAAGGCAAAGGGGCGTTTCTCAATTTCAAAGAGGGCATGTTGAAACACATTGCCGCGGCTAGGGAGAAAGGTGGCCTCCCTGTTCTCATCACACCCATGCATCGTCGGCGCTTTGATGATGCAGGGAAGGTAACGAACACCTTCGGCGACTATCCAGAGGCTGTTCGGCAAGCGGCAAAAGAACAGAACGTGTCGTTGATTGATCTGCTAGGCATGAGCGCAAAACTCTACGAGGCCCTCGGTGCCGAGGGATCGGCAGTGCTTTTCAAGGACGGTGATGGCACGCATCACAACAACTACGGCGCTTATCAACTGGCGAAATGTGTTGCAGAAGGCATCCGCTCAGAGTTGCCGGAAGTCGCGCGTTGGCTAGTTCCAGATCTCAAGTCTTACTCACCGAGCACGCCTGATCCTTTCGGCTCGTTTCAAGTTCCCGCAAGTGGCAGACTATCCAGCAAGAAGCCTGACGGCCAATGATCATGATTTCTAACGGACTCTGAAAGCTCACGGAGACGGCAATTCAAACCAACACCCTACTTAATCTGGCAAAGCGTCTTCAAACAGTCCAGCGAGCATCAGCCCTCCTTGTTCGGTAACCTTGAACGAAACCAGCTTTGAAATACCGCGGCCATGCGATTCGAACTGGGCCTCAAGGACGCTGAAAAGCCCTAACCTCTTTATGACAATGGCTTGAACGCCACCCTTACAAATACTTTCACCCAGGTCTTGATCCTCAATCGGCCATGTCATTCCTGTCTTACGAATTAGAGTCGCCGCAAACGGATCAAACAGCGTTTGGTCCCCCGAATTGAGGCAGCGAAGAAGCTTAAGGGTCTCACTGCGGAATCCCTTTGGTAAACCATCACGCAAGCCTTCTACAGGGTAGGCACTGCACCAATTGAAGTGCTCCCACCAAATTCGAAACAGGCCCCATAGCTGATGAGCGGCAGAGAGGCTTGTGAATTGCTCGCAAGCAGCGTGTAGTTTCCATAGCTTGCCTTGTCCTCCGTCGATGATGCCTAACTCACACGCCATTTCATGAAGGAGCACGAGGTAGGGCAAATCGTTTTCGCTGCAAATGCGATAGACTTTGTCACCCACTCTCTCCTCAAGTTCTGGCGGTTCCACAAATCGCTCTGTGATGCCTTTGACATGTTTCAATGGGAAATTGCCAGTTGATTGAGTGCCGACGACTTTCTTGTCGCGAAGGTAGTCCAGCATGACTACGAAGTCGCAGAGCAACGGCTGCTTTGCAGCCCAGCCATTCCGGTTCAGAATATCGAACATGTCATCAGGACGAAATCGTTTTACCATGATGTCTTCTCCGGGGAATCGTGGCTTCAGGCAAGACTGGAAACCATGACTCCGCGAATATTTCGCCGATAGGTGGCAGATTCGCGTCGAATCCTAGAAACTTTACGGATTTCTCGTTGGTTTCGCGCATGCCAGGAGAAGTCTGCGCTTTCTTCGTGTAGAACGCTCCTCCTTTAATGACGCATCCATGAAATTTTGCGCCTTACTCGCCGTTTCCTTGATCATTCAGGCGGTCCCGTTGATGGCCGACGGTGGGGCATCGATGCCGACGTTTCGCAAGGAGATAGAACCCATTCTTCAAGAGTATTGTTACGATTGCCATGGGGACGGGATGAAGAAAGGCGGCTTGGCGCTTGACCAATTTGCATCAGACGAAGCCTTGATTAGCAATCACGCGCATTGGGAGAAGGTGCTGAAGATGGTCCGGACCGAGTTGATGCCTCCGAATGATAAGTCGCAGCCTACGGAAGAAGAACGGGCATTACTCGCGAAGTGGATCAAACGCGAGGTGTTCAAGAGTGATCCCACGAATCCAGATCCTGGGCGTGTCACTGTGAGACGACTGAACCGTGTGGAGTATCGGAACACGATTCGCGATCTCATCGATGTGGATTTCAATACGGGCGCTGAGTTTCCCGCCGATGATTCCGGCCATGGTTTTGACAACATTGCCGATGTCCTAACGGTGTCGCCGATGTTGATGGAGAAGTATTTCGATGCCGCCAAGAAGATCGTGGATGAGGCGGTGCCGATGGTGTCGCGTGTGATTGCCAAGCGTGTGATTCCTGGCAACGCCTTTGTGAAACCATTGCTCGTCGTGACTGAGCAAGAGGAGAATGGAGATCGAGGACGATCAAGGCGACGTGGCGATGAAAATTCACTGAACTTGTCTTACTACGAGCCAGCTCTGGCCAAGGCGAAGATCGATGTGAAAGCAGCGGGCACCTACCAGTTGGTTCTCAACCTTCGGGCAAACGAACGCTATGTCGAAAACCAGTTTGACCATAACAAGGCAGCTGTCGAATTCAGCATCGACGGCGAGAGTGTGCTAAAGCGTGAGTTTGTTAGGGAAGGCGGCAAACGCTTCCCATTCACGTTCGAACGGAAGTGGAAGGCTGGTGAACACCTCTTGGATCTTGAGGTCAAACCGCTGACACCAGACGAAGAGCAAGTGCGTTCGCTGTCCTTGCGCATCGAATCAGTCACTCTGATAGGGCCTCTGGAAGAGGAACATTGGGTTCACCCGAATGATTACGAACGCTTCTTTCCTCGTGAGGTACCTGAGCATCCGACTAATCGGCAAGCCTATGCCCGCGAACTACTCGCTGACTTTGCCTTAAAGGCTTACCGGCGTTCCGTGGACCCTTCCGTGATCGATCGATTGGTAGCCCTCGCTCGGCAGATCTATTCCCAGCCTGACAAGACCTTCGAGGCAGGCATTGCTCAAGCCATGACCGCAGTACTTGTGTCTCCGCAGTTCCTCTTTCGTGAAGAATCGATTCAGCTAGGCTCAGCCGAGGCGTTCCCAGACGTCGATGAGTATGCTTTAGCCTCACGCTTGTCCTATTTCTTCTGGTCATCGATGCCAGATGCCGAACTGATTCGCCTTGCTGGCGAGAACAAGCTGCGTGCGAATCTGAAAGCCCAAGTGGAGCGCTTGCTGGCGGATGATCGTTCCAAAGCACTCATGCGCAACTTCCCTGGGCAATGGCTACAAGCGCGCGACATCGAAGGCGTGAACATCAGCGAACGCGATGTGCTGAGGAGAGAGCAGAAGCGCGATCCAAAGGTCGAAGCCTTGCGAGATCGCTTTCGCGAGCTACGACGCATTGACGCAGACGATCTCACCGAAGCACAAACCAAGGAGTTAGCAGATGTGCGAGAGGAATTCTACAAATCCTTTCGCAATCGCCGACGCGTGGACTTTGGTGGTCGCCTACGACGCGCCATGCGCCAGGAGACGGAGATGCACTTCGAATACTTGGTGCGCGAAGATCGTAGCTTGGTCGAGTTGTTAGATGCTGACTACGCCTTTCTCAACGAGGATCTCGCCAAGCACTATGGAGTCGAGGGCGTGGATGGGCGGGAGATGCAACGCGTCTCCCTTCCGGCAGATAGCCCGCGTGGTGGCATATTGACTCAAGGAACGATGTTAGGAGTGACTTCCAATCCCGATCGCACCTCCCCTGTCAAACGTGGCGTCTTCATTCTAGAGAACCTCCTCGGCACCCCGCCAGCACCACCGCCGGCTAACATTCCTTCCTTGGAAGATGCCGTCGACGAGTCACGCGCTCGCGAAGTCACCGTCCGAGAAAGTTTAGCCATTCATCGAGCCGAACCTCTGTGTGCCTCATGTCATAATCGCATGGACCCACTCGGGCTCGCTTTGGAAAATTTCAATGCCATGGGCATGTGGCGGGACCACGAACGTGATAAGCCAATTTCCGCCCAGGGCAGGCTCATCACGGGCGAGTCGTTCGATAGCGTCAAGGCCTTGAAGCGAATCCTGGCCACGGAGCGACGCGAAGACTTTTACCACTGCGTGACTGAGAAGATGTTAACCTATGCCTTGGGACGGGGTTTGGAATATTATGACGTCGAAACCATCGACCAGATTGTAGAACGTCTCAAAGCCGCAGACGGTCGCCCATCCGCATTGATCATGGGCATTGTCGAATCCGCACCTTTCCAAAAACGCCGCAAGCACTAACGAACCAACCTATGAAAGATCCTTCTAACATCCGCGCTGAACGCCACTCCAGCCTTAACCGACGCCACTTCCTGCGTGGTTTAGGAACGTGCATGGCCTTGCCCGCCTTCGAGTCTCTCATGCCATCTGTTGTGGCAGCTGCCGACGATCTGGCTCGACGTGTGGCGACGACGGCCACCGGGGCACCGTTGCGCTCGGCGTTCGTCTTCTTTCCTAACGGAGCCATTCCCAAACACTGGCGACCAGAGGGAGGTCAGTCAGACTTTGCTTTCAACTCGACCTTGCAACCCTTAGATAAGGTTCGCCAGCAAGTCCAGGTCATGGGTGGCCTCGATCATTTGAATGCCGATGGAAGCAAAGATGGCGCTGGTGATCACGCGCGTGGCAACGGTGTCTTTCTTACCGGCGTTAGGCTGAACAAGAGCGCGACGGATATTCGATGCGGCATCTCGATCGACCAAGTCATTGCCAATCAGGTCGGTCACCTCACACGTCTGCCGTCCTTGGAAGTGACCTGTGATCGCAAACGTCAATCTTCCGGCTGCGATTCCGGATACTCCTGAGCCTATCAATACAACATTTCCTGGCGCTCCAAGACCACCCCCATGACGCCGGAGTCCAACCCGCGACTCGTCTTCGAGCGACTCTTTGGTGAAGGCGAGCATGGTAAACGTGGCGACAATACCAAGCGCCGCATTCAGGATCGCCGCTCCGTTCTAGATTTCGTGTTAGGCAGTGCCAAGGACATGCAGCAACGGCTCGGCGCAGGAGATCAGGACAAGCTGGATCAATACCTCACCAGCGTCCGCGATATCGAGAAACGCATTGAGCGCAGCGAGCAGTTCGCCCACGTCGATCCAGACATCGCCACCCCGGAAGGCATTCCAACCAGTCAGTTGGAATATGTGCAGCTCATGTACGACATGATGTTGTTAGCCTTCCAAACCGACTCCACTCGCGTAGCGACCTTCGTCCTCGGTCACGATGGCGACAACCGCTCCTTCAGCGAAATTGGCATTCCAGAAGGCCATCATGATCTCTCACATCACCAGAACAAGGAGGATCGGATTGAAAAACTCGCTCAGATCGATCAATGGTATGTGCAACAGTTCTCCAAGTTCCTCGCCAAGCTCGACGACACCGAGGACGTCGATGGCAATTCCATCTTACACAACTCCATGATCGTCTACGGAAGCGGTAACGCCGATTCCAATCGCCACACGCACGACAACCTCCCAGTCGTTCTCGCAGGAAGCGGCGGTGGACTGCTCACGCCGCAGCGAAACATGCAACACGGCGGCCAGCCGATGTCCAACATGTTCCTCAGCCTCGCAGACTGCATGGGCGTTCAGGACTTAGAACGCTTTGGAGACTCTACTGGGAGACTAGCAAATGTTTAGCCGCTATGTGAAAGTAGCCATCGCTTTCTACTCGGTATGGTTCGCTGCTGAACCCTTTCTAAAAGCCCAGGAGGCCCACGATCCAGGCTTCGAGATTCGTACAGAGTTAGGTCCCGATTCTTTCCCTCAAGAGAATGTGCCCAAGGGGAAGCTTGAAGGTCCATTCCTGTTTAGGAGCAAGATCATTGAGAACACGATTCGGCAGTATTGGATCTTCGTTCCGGCTCAATACACCAAGGAAGAGCCCGCATCGCTCTTGGTCTTCCAAGATGGGCAACGCGCCACCAATCCCAAAGGTTCTTTGCAGGTGCCGCGTGTCCTGGAGA
>CALLLI010000071.1 GCA_938082635.1 uncultured Verrucomicrobiales bacterium | reverse complement strand
TGTTCATTTGCAGCGAATTCCTATTGCTTCGCAATGGACCTTCTGGGTGACTACTCGTTGATGCACAACTGCTTACATTTCAACGGTTCGCGCAGAATTCGGGGATTCCATTGCCGTTTTTAGGCTTAAGCGCTGTTGCCGGGGCTCTCTGCGGGCTCGCGGGCCTGGCTCTATTCATCTGGGGAATCGTGAAGATGGTCAATGCCGGAAAGCGCGAGCGGCTCCTGGCAAATCAGCCGCCGCCGTTGGCGTGATCTACTGCCGAACGGGCGCTACGCGTCCCATTCGATGAGCTTGCGGTTGTTCCACACATAGTTCCAACCTGAGATGACGGTTGAGAGTAGCGTGAGGCCAATGAGGGCAGGGCCGACGATCTGCGATGACGCAAAGAGTGGTTGGAGAAACTGGAGGCCGGGTTCTTGCGAAGTGAGGAGAAGGAGTAGGTAGATGGCGGTGAGCATCTGTGTGATGGTTTTCCATTTGCCTAAAGCATCGGCCGCGAGGACGGCTCCTTGAGAGGAGGCGACGAGGCGAAGCCCCGTAACGAGAAACTCTCTTGTGAGGATGATGACGAGAACCCAGGCCGGGAAGTGGCCTGATTCGCAAAGCATGACGAACGCAGCGGCGACGAGTACTTTGTCCGCCAGCGGGTCCATCAGTTTTCCGAAGTTGGTGATGAGATTGCGCTCCCTAGCAATCTTGCCATCCAGGTAGTCCGTGATCGAAGCGATGACGAAGAGAACGAGCGCGATCGTGTATTTATAAGGGACTTCGAGCGAGAGGGCGGCAACGAAGACGAGCGTGATGAAGAGACGCGCGACCGTGAGCTGGTTGGGGAGATTCATGAGGCAAAGACCGGCTCTTTCCAGATGGGGAGTGTTGTTTTAACGGCTCGGAGGTAGTGTTGAAGTAGGTCGATGGCGCATTGGCTGTGGCTGGTGGAGACGCGAACGATGACGGAGGGTTCCGCTACAGAGACAAAGCCCAGTCGGTGATGAAAGTCGAGTCCATGCTCTCCGAATTCTGTTTGGGCTTTCTTGATTGTTTGGTCGAGCAATTGCCAGGCCATCTTGTCATAACAGCTGTAATTGATGCCGCATAGGGGGCGCCCATCTTCCAGTTCGCGGACAACGCCGAGGAATTGGAGGACGGCACCGTGTTCGGGGGAATAGGCGATGTCTGCAGCGTCGATGGCGGATTGGTCAAGGCGCTTGGTGATTCGATGGCTGGGCATGGGGGAATATCCGTTGACTAGAGTCCTTCGGACCACAACTTACTGTCTCTCGGCTATCGAGTTTCAAGTGTTTATGAGCAAGAGTGATTTTGGATTGATTGGCCTCGCAGTGATGGGGCAGAACTTGGTGTTGAACGTCGAGAGTCGCGGATTCTGCGTGTCTGTCTACAATAGGACCACCTCGGTGACTGATGCGTTTATTGCTGGGGAGGCTGCTGGCAAGAATGTCGAGGGCTATGCCGAGCTGAAGGACTTCGTCGAGAGTCTATCCACGCCGCGTAAGATCCAGATCATGGTCAAGGCCGGTGGGCCTGTGGATGCGTTGATCGAGAGCCTTCTGCTTCTTATAGACAAAGGCGATCTCATCATCGATGGCGGCAATTCTCTCTACACGGACACGCAACGCCGGAGCGAGTATTTGGAGGAGAAGGGGATTCTCTTCGTTGGAGCTGGTGTCTCTGGTGGCGAAGAAGGTGCCTTGAAGGGCCCCGCGATCATGCCGGGTGGCCCACTGGACTCTTGGAGGATTATAGAACCAATCTTTACCGCTATTTCTGCCAAAGTGAATGGCGAGGCTTGTTGTCGCCACATGGGCCAAGGTGGTGCCGGTCACTACGTGAAGATGGTTCACAACGGCATTGAATACGGTGACATGCAGCTCATCTGCGAAGCTTACAACTTGTTCAAGGCTGCCGGATTCACGGCAGAGGAGCAGGGCGAGATTTTTGAAGAATGGAATAGCGGGAAACTGGAAAGCTATCTGATTCAGATCACGGCCAAGGCTTTCACCATGAAAGATGAGGAAACAGGGCAACCGTTAGTTGAACTCATCATGGACCGTGCTGGTCAGAAAGGCACGGGACGTTGGACGGTGCTCTCGGCGACGGAACTTGGTTCTGTTATTTCTACGATCAATGCAGCGGTAGAAGCACGCATCCTTTCTTCTTGGAAAGAAGACCGTGTAGAGGCCTCCGCACATTTGGAAGGTCCGACAGAGTTTAGCTCGACTCTGGGCAAGGAAGATCTCAAGAACAAGGTTCGGGATGCGCTCTTTGCTTCGAAGATCATCTCCTACGCCCAGGGCATGAACATGCTCCGCGCGGCGAGTGAGGCACATGGCTGGGGACTCAACATGGGCGACATCGCCAGCGTGTGGCGAGGCGGTTGCATCATTCGCGCTCAGTTCCTCAACAATATCAAAGAGGCCTACGAGAAGGCTCCTGATTTGAAGAACTTGATGTTGGATGACTATTTCAAAGGAATCCTCAATACGAACCAAGCTGCCTGGCGTGAAGTGGTGGCGGTGGCGGTGAGCAATGGCATTCCAGTGCCAGCGTTCAGTGCTTCACTTGCGTATTATGATAGCTATCGTTCTGCTAGGTTGCCGGCAAACTTGTTGCAGGCGCAGCGAGATTACTTTGGCGCGCACACATACGAGCGGACGGATAAGCCAGTGGGCGAGTTCTTCCACACGGAGTGGCCCGAGGTGATCGACTAGCGAAGTGTCGCCCATCCAGCAGTAATGGAGCAACGTTCTTCTACATCGAAGAGAGTAGAAGGGCATGTGAACGCTCAACGACGATTTACAGACCATGAGTAAGAAGAACGCTTATAAGGATACCCTCAATTTACCCAATACAGATTTCCCCATGCGGGCAGATCTAGTCAAGCGTGAGCCTACGCGCCTCGCTGACTGGGAAAAGCAGGGACTCTATCACAAGGTTCAAGCCAAACGACAGGCGGACGGTTGTCCGAAGTTTATCCTTCACGATGGGCCTCCCTTCGCCAATGGCGATGTCCACATGGGTACGGCGCTGAACAAGTTGCTCAAGGACTTTATTCTCAAGTCGCGGAGCATGAGTGGCTTTGAGACGCCTTACATTCCTGGGTGGGACTGTCATGGCTTGCCGATCGAGTTTAAGGTTGTTAAGAAGGCGAAAGGGTTAGAGCCCGCTGAGATTCGGCGACGATGTGAGAAATTTGCCCGGGATTACATCGATATTCAGCGCAAGTCCTTTAAGCGTCTGGGTGTGTTAGGTGATTGGGAGAATCCCTACCTAACCCTCGATCCTAAGTATGAGGCCGATATCATTCGTGTCTTCGCCAAATTCGTTGAGCGAGACATGGTCTATCAGAGTAAGAAGCCTGTTTCTTGGAGCTATGGAGCGCAGACGGCGCTAGCCGAAGCGGAAGTGGATTACGAAGACAAGACGTCTCCAGCGGTCTATGTGAAGTTTCCACTTCTGAGCGATCAGTTAGGTGAAGGCACCTCGATGGTCATCTGGACGACGACTCCTTGGACCTTGCCCGCCAACTTGGCCATTGCCGTGCACGAGCGCTTTGACTACATCGTGGACGAGTTTGCTCACGAAGATGGGCGCACGGCGCGACTGGTCATCACGAAGTATCTGATTGATTCCTTTGGCGAAATGACAGGCTTCAAGCCAACTGGTGGTGCTGATGCCCGTGTGATCAAGGGCGCTGAGGTTGAGGGACTGGCGGCACAACATCCTTTCCTGGATCGCACTTCAAAGCTGATCACGGCGAACTTTGTCACGGCAGAAACCGGAACGGGTGCGGTGCACATTGCTCCGGGACATGGGCAGGATGACTACGTGGCTGGTTTGCAGCATGGCTTGGAGATTCTCTCTCCGGTAGATGATGCGGGGCTGTTTACTGAGGAAGCAGGTGTTCCTGAGCTCGTGGGCGT
This sequence comes from uncultured Verrucomicrobiales bacterium, assembly GCA_938082635.1. Classification (GTDB taxonomy): domain Bacteria; phylum Verrucomicrobiota; class Verrucomicrobiia; order Verrucomicrobiales; family DEV007; genus JAACDM01. The sequence continues at coordinate 8,072 of CALLLI010000071.1, read as the reverse complement.
TCACGTCTTCAAGGGGAATGCCACGGTCATCGAGATTCTCGAGTCGAAAGGCGCTTTATTAGCTCAACACGATCACAAGCACTCGTATCCGTTCTGCTGGCGTTCGAAGACGCCGATCATCTTCCGTGCGGTTGAGCAGTTCTTCATTCGCATCGATGATATTCGCAGCCAAGCGCTGGAAGCGATTCAGAAGGCGACGTGGTTGCCTGCGTGGGGGAAGAATCGCATCTCTGGGACGGTAGAAGCGCGTCCAGACTGGTGTATCTCGCGCCAACGCACTTGGGGTGTGCCGCTGCCGGTTTTCTGCAAGCCTGATGGCGAGTGGATCATCGATCCAGAGATCGCCCGTAAAGTAGCCGACATCACGGAGACGGAGGGGACGAATGCCTGGTTTGAACTCAGCGATGCAGAATGGGCAACAAAGTTAGGCTTGCCTGAGGGCACGAAGAAGGGTGGAGATACCCTCGATGTGTGGATCGATTCAGGTAGTAGTCATGTGGCGGTGTTAGATAGGCGCCCGGAGCTGCATCGGCCTGCGGACGTATACATTGAAGCGACGGACCAGCATCGTGGCTGGTTCCAGTCTTCACTGATGGTGAGCATGGCGACGAATGATGCGGCGCCTTACAAGACGGTCATCACCCATGGGTTTGTGGTCGATACCTCGGGTAAGAAGCTCGCCAAGTCGGGTGACAAGCCGATCAATGCGCACCATTTCTACGATAAGTTCGGCGCAGACAATGTCCGCCTCTGGGCCGCTAGCGTTGATTACAATAACGAAGTGCCGTTCTCGGAAGATCTGTTCGAGCAGGTCGTGGATGCTTATCGTCGCATTCGCAATACGATCAGGGTCTTGTTAGGCAACCTCAAGGATTTCGATGCGGTCAAGGATGCCGTTCCCTTCGGCGACATGACGTTGATCGATCAATGGGTTCTCACCCGCTTGCAGCAGGTGACTGTCAATTGCCGTGAAGCCTATGATCGCTACGAGTTCCGCAAGGTGTACCACGAGTTGAATCAGTTCTGTGTAGTCGATCTCAGTAGTCTCTACGTCGATATCACAAAGGACCGTCTGTATTGTGACGCGGCTGATAGCCCGCGTCGACGCGCTTCGCAGACCGCGATGGCCACAATCATGGATACTATGTGTCGTTTGCTGGCGCCGCTGATTTCCTTCACCGCAGACGAAGCTTGGGAGGCGATGGGCCATGAGGCTTCGGTCCATCTTGAAGTCTTCCCTGAGCCGGATTCGATCGCATCCTCGCCCGAGTTGCTGGTCCAAATGGAAGGCCTTATTGAATGTCGCCATGTCATTCAGAAAGCAATCGAGGCAGCCCGGCAAGCCAAGACGATTGCGCGCAATGACGAAGCCGTCATCGAATTGACCGCGCCTAAGGATGCTGTCGTGCATCAGCTTGCTAATCAGTTAGACTTGCTAACGGAGTTCTTCATTGTCAGCGATCTTGAGGTGGTGGAAGGCGATGCGCTTAGTGCCGCAGTGAGTTCCAGCGGCGCTGGCAAGTGCGCCCGTTGTTGGCGGTATGTGGGCGATGTGGGCAACGATGCCACTCATGCGGAACTCTGTGGGCGCTGTGTCACGGCCTTGCCTTTGAATTTCACCGTGGCTAGTTAGTATTCTAAGACGATGCCCTTTCTTAAAAACTTCCTTCGTTTGTCGGTGCCGCTTTACGTGCTCGATCAGATCACTAAGTGGTATATCGTTTCGAATTACGAGGCCCCGATATTTGCTGTCGACAAGACGGAAGTTATTCCTGGCTTTTTTGACATTGTCAGGGTTCATAACACTGGAGTAGCCTTCGGCCGCTTCAATGGCGAAGCCTGGGCGAACTATGTCTTTGGTGCCGTCGCGCTTGGGGCGTTGGTCGTCATTGGTATTCTCTGGCGAAAGGGCGCTTTCCCGATAAAGACTAGTCAGCTCGCGGTCTTCCTTCTCTTCCCGGGTATCTTTGGCAATCTGACGGATCGCTTCGTCCATGGCTATGTGGTCGATTTCCTCAGCTTTGACCTCGGGTTCATGATGTGGCCGTCCTTCAACGTCGCGGACGCCTGCATCTGCGTAGCAGCGGGGCTGCTGGCTATTTCAGCTTTTCTCGAGCCGAAGGCTTCTCTCTCCAAGGCTGAGTGAGGTTTCTCTGTTCTCGCTTGCGTGTCTCCGAGAGTGCTCTTAAAAGACGGCTGCTTTCTTTTACAGATAGCTCGACACATGAGAATTGCAGTGGACGCCATGGGGGGCGATTACGCTCCTGAGAATATTATAGAGGGCGTGGGGCTTGCCGTGGAGCGGTATCCTCAGGTCGAGCGGTTCTACTTGGTTGGAGATGAGGCTCGGGTCAAAGCGCTGGCCGATCAGCACCGGTTGCCAGCGAGCCGCATAGAAATTGTCCATGCTTCACAAGTGGTGGAAATGAGTGATTCCGCAGCGCTTTCGGTTCGGCGGAAACGCGATTCCTCGATTTCAGTGGCCACTGAGATCGTCAAGGCCGGCGACGCGCAGGCGATCATCAGCGCGGGTCACACCGGGGCAGCGGTTGCCGCGACTACGGTGAAACTCCGTCTCTTGAAGGGCGTCTCACGGCCGGGGATTGCCTCTCCGTTGCCCAATGATCACGGCATTTGTAACATCCTCGATGCTGGAGCCAATACAGACGCGAAGGCGAGACACCTGCTCGACTATGGAATCATGGGCAGCGTCTATGCGAAGCATGTGTTGGGAGTGAAGGCGCCAAAGGTTGGCCTTATGTCAGTGGGTGAAGAAGACGAGAAGGGGACCGAGTTTACAAAGAAGGTCTTTGCGATGTTGAAGAACGCCGATCTCAATTTTATCGGGAACGTGGAAGGCCACGATCTCTTTGAGAAGCCGATCGATATTGTGGTGTGCGATGGCTTTACTGGAAATGTCATTCTAAAGAGCTGCGAGGCCACCGCGAAAGCCATGTTCACTTGGCTGAAGCAGGAACTCAAGAGCACGCCGATTCGCTATATAGGCGCAATGTTAGCTAAGGGCGCATTCAAAGCTGTGAAAGAGCGGAGCAATTACGAGACCTACGGAGGGTCTCCATTGTTGGGTGTGAATGGGGTCGTTATCATTTGTCACGGGGGCAGTTCGCCACTCGCTATTTGCAATGCGGTTCGAGTCGCGGCTGAGGCGGTGTCCCATGAATTGAATCCGCATATCGAAGAAGAAATCGAACGTTACGAGAAGGCCTATGCCCAAGATCACGAATAATCCTAACTTAGACAGCATCCGTATCGCCGGTACGGGTAGCTATTTGCCAGAGAAGATTCTAACCAATGACGATCTTGCCAAGAGGGTGGATACGTCAGACGAATGGATCTTCTCACGCACGGGTATCAAGGAGCGGCGTATCGCTTCGGACGCCGAGGCGACAAGTGATCTCGCGACGAATGCTGCTCGGAAAGCGATGGAACAAGCTGGGGTTGAGGCTGAAGAGCTTGATCTCATAATCGTCGCGACAATTTCGCCAGACACCTTCTTTCCTGCGACGGCCTGCTATGTGCAGAAGAACTTGGGTGCAAAGAATGCGGTGTGTTTTGACGTGTCTGCCGCCTGTTCAGGCTTTCTCTACGCCATGACGATTGCGCGTCAGTTCATCAGTACGCGCTCGGCTAACAAAGTGCTTATCATTGGAGCGGAGAAGTTGAGTAGTATGGTGAACTGGGAGGATCGCAATACCTGTGTGCTCTTTGGTGACGGAGCGGGGGCTGCGGTGATTACTCGTGCCGATGATGGTGACTCTGGAGTCTTGTCGACCTTGATGGGGAGCGATGGAAATCAGACAGATATTTTGGTCGTGCCGGGTGGGGGATCCGCGTGTCCGATCACCCCGGACAATGCTGAGCAACGTCTGAATACAATCAGCATGCAAGGTCGAGAGGTATACCGCTATGCGGTTACGGCGATGCGTCGTGCCTGTGATCAGGTTCTTGCTGACGCTAATTTGAAGCCTGACGATATCGCCATGGTGATCCCGCATCAGGCGAATCTTCGGATCATCGATGCGATTCGCGAACGTTTGAACGTGCCGAAGGAGAAGATGTTTGTGAATCTTGAGAAGTATGGAAATACCTCGGCCGCTGCGATTGCGATTGCCCTGGATGAAGCTAATCGCACAGGGGCTATCAAGCGTGGCGACAAGATTGTTCTCGTGGCCTTCGGGGCTGGTCTGACTTGGGCTGCGGCTGCAATTCAGTGGTAAATGATAGAGAGTGCGCCTAGCACGAATAGGTTGCCATGCTAGTAGATTCCCACTGTCATCTCGCGAGTCATAATTACTCTAGCGAGGAACTCGATCAGGTGGTCGCGAACGCTATGGATCAGGGGGTGACCCGTATGGTCACGATCGGCACCGATCTTGAGGACAGCGCTGCTTGCATTACTCTAGCAGAGCGCTTTCCTGGCGTGTATGCTGCTGTGGGAATTCATCCCTGCTCGGTGACCGAGATTGATGCTGAGGATTGGTCAGGGCAGATCGAACAACTGGCGAATCATCCCAAGGTGGTCGCTATTGGCGAGATTGGTTTAGACTATTTCCATGGTGCTCCCGAGGGATGGACGGATGAGGACTATCGCGACCGCCAGATGGCATTCTTCAATCAGCAGCTCGAACTTGCTTCGAGGCTTGGCAAGAATGTGATTGTGCATAACCGCGATCGCAGTGAGAAAGATCGCCCATGCTGGAACGACACGTTGCAGGCGGTTCTTCCGTTCAGTGAAAAGTTGCGTGCGGTCTTGCACTGTCACACCAGTGATTGGGAATCTGCGAAGCCACTTGTTGATCGAGGTCATCTCATTTCGTTTACGGGGATCGTAACCTACAAGAGTGCGGCGGTTGTTCTTGAGGCTGCAGGAGCCGCCGTTGCTGGTCAGTTTATGGTGGAAACGGACGCCCCTTACTTGGCTCCAGTCCCTCATAGGGGCAGTCGCTGCGAGCCTGGTTACATCCGCGACACCGCTGAGTGCATTGCTAAAGCTAGGAACGAGTCGATAGAGTCGCTCGCCGCTCACACTACGGAAACTGCCGAGCAGTTCTTTGGGCTATCCTAGCGCCGTCCGATTCAGAGTGGTGGAAGGTCCTGAGGATATTGGCGATGTGCTTCTAACAGGGTGTAGATATGAGGAATTCGTTGGATGCGATGTGTATGGAGGCTACGAGCGTTGGGAGCGGTCGGGCTAGAAATGTCTGGCAATGGTGGGGGCCGGTTCTACGGTGATAAGGACATGAAGGCGATTTTCTCAACCCTACTTCTGGCTCTTTGCATAAATCTGGGCAGCCTTTCTTTGGTGCAGGATGCTTCGGCGCAGGCCGGTGCCCCCTTGGATCAGGAGGCCTACGTGCTCGCCCAGAAGCCTTCTTTCTTCTCTCGCTTTCGCAGTAGGCAGGTACCTCAGCAGCAGGCTGCGGAGGTCGGCACGGCTCCGAAACGTGGATTTGGCATTCGCATGCCTCGTTTCAAGAAGCCAGATTTGTCTAGAATACCTAAGCCGCGAATGCCGAAGATGAGCTTTCCAAAACTGCGTAAGCCGAACGTGATCATGCCGAAGATGCGCTGGCCGTTCAAGCGGCCGCAAGTACCTCGGCAGACGATTCAGAGTTATCCTAACGGAGTTCGAAATTTTAAGTTGGGTGGTGCCTATGGCGTCATCGCTGATGATACCGTCAAGTTTTACGAGATTGGGCCAAGTCAGCCTAGCGGGCCAGACGCAACGTTGAACCGCGGGACTTTGGTGACAATCCGCAGTAATGATCGTGCTTGGGCTTATGTGACTCTTCGAGATGGGCAGTCTGGTTACATTGGACTTGATCAGGTGCGACTTGCTTCCGCGAAGGAGTCTCCCAAGGCGTCCATTCCTAGGGCTGGTCCAAAGTCATCCAAGAAGAAATCGTCGTCCTACATTGCTGAGGAAAGCAAGACGTATGCGCCTCCGGCGTTGCCAACGGTAGCAGCAGACCTTTCAGAGTCCTCTGAGGTGAATCCTCTGCTTAAGACGGCGTCATTAGAGGAGCCGTCTCCGGGTTTCATCGATCCTAGGGGAGAAGATGAACTTCTTATCGAGACTGAGCCTCAGCCGGTCGATTTTCCAGAAGTTCTATATGATCCTATTCTTGATCCTCTCATGCCTGCTCCAGGGATGAACCCGGGTGGGCCTCAGCCCTTTCTATATGAACCGATTCCGTCGATCGAGGAGGAGCTGCGTGCTATCCAAGCGGCGAAAGCGGATGCGGATGCGGATGCGGATGCGGATGCGGATGCGGATGCGGATGCGGATGCGGATGCGGATGCAGCCGGTGGAGACGCTTGATCAAACACGCGTGAAATTGTCGCGGCGTTGCTAGCAATGCTTTATTGCGTTATGTTAGAAGTATGAAAGTGCTCACTCCAGGCTTGCGCATGGTGCTCGCTATTGCGTGTTTGTTCGTGATTATTGGCGGGCTTCGGGCGGCGGGGAATTTCTTGGTTCCGATTATCCTAGCCTTCTTTCTGACGGCTCTGAACATGCCATTTATCCAATGGCAAAGTAAGCGCGGAGTGCCCCATTTGGTGGCTGTGATATTGACCGTGTTGGTGAATGTCTCGCTTATCGGTTTGTTAGTTGCTCTGACCGTGAACGCAACCATGGACTTTCTGCCCAAGGCGCCTTTCTACGTGGACCAGATCAGGGCGAACATTGAGGTGTGGGGAACTCGCATCTTTGAGACGTCGATCCTGCCGGATAGTGATCAGTTGAAAGAAGGAAAGGAGAACTTCTCCGAGATGTTGAGGCAGATGACTGCCCAGTTCACGTACGAACTGCCATCTGCCAATCAAGTGATGGAGGCGGTGATGTCACTCATGGGAACGGTGTTCTTTGTATTTATCATCATGATCTTCATGATGCAGGAGTCTTTGCTCATGAAGTTGCGCCTCGATGATGTGCGCAAAGCGAGTGGCCCTGACCTGAACTACCTCGGTCAGATATCGAAAGACATTCAACGTTACCTCCATATCAAGACGGGGGTCAGCCTGGTTACCGGAGCGCTTGCTTGGCTGATGACGATGGCTTTCGGATTGGAGTTTCCGCTTTTGTGGGGAGTGTTAGCCTTCGTGCTAAACTACATCCCCTCGATTGGGTCGATGATAGCAGCCATCCCGCCGTGTCTACTGGCGCTTTGGCAGTTGGGCACGGTCCCTGCGGCGCTCATAGGGCTTGGCTATCTTTCGATCAACATGGCTTTGGGAAATGTGATCGAGCCAATGTTACTTGGCCGCCGATTCGGAATCTCAACGCTGGTGGTCGTGCTCTCAGCGTTGTTCTGGGGTTGGGTCTGGGGCCCCGTGGGTATGTTTGTGGCCATTCCTTTGACCATGTTGATTAAGGTCATCTTGGACAACTCGGATGACCTGCGCTGGCTATCTGTTGCGATGGGTAAATCCAGCGCTGAGGTAATCGACCATTCGTGGGTGGAACCAGATCGCCCTACGTTTGTTGGCACGGATGAGGCCGAAACCCATCATTGATTAGGGAGGCGGAACCACAACGATACGGTAGAAACGTTGTGCATCGGAGGGCAGAACAGAGGGATCACTCAGAGTGGATACCTGTTGTGTGGCCGTCATGGTATCGACGGCCTGCCAGGTTGAAGTTCCCCGGATTTGTTGGACATGGTTGGACACAACCAGATTCAGACATTTTAAAGAGAACAAGAAAGACTTACACGAAGGAGTTCCGAAAAGGAGCTGTGGACCTTTTGAGGGCCAGTAACAAGTGTTCCGCGCCTCGCTTTGCCGTGGAGATCATTGCCGTTTGGGCCGTGGCATCGTCACTTTATACCGTGGGGATTGTCACGCTCTGCCGTGTAATTCTTTGTTAGGTTTTTTTAGGCATGGGCAGGTGCTCGAAAGAAAGATCTTGATGCGTTGAGGGCCGCATGGTTTACCCATGCGGCCCTGGTTGTTGCGACTTTTTTTTGTCGCACCTGCTCTGGCTATCCCTTGGTCAGGTTGCACCTCTGCAGTGCCTGCTTCTGTTTAACCAGAAAATTACCTATCCT
>CALLLI010000070.1 GCA_938082635.1 uncultured Verrucomicrobiales bacterium | reverse complement strand
GCAATGGAATCCCCGAATTCTGCGCGAACCGTTGAAATGTAAGCAGTTGTGCATCAACGAGTAGTCATCCAGAAGGTCCATTGCGAAGCAATAGGAATTCGCTGCAAATGAACAAGTTACGAATCGTCCTCAGTTTCCACTCCCGTTTTTAGGGTAACAATGAGGAGATGAGTGTACGTCTGTTCATTAGTGAACTGAGGATGAAGCGATTATCGCTTCATCACAAATGAATTTACTCAAACTCAATGAGACTGTTAGATTGCAAGAGCTTCTCCATTAGTCATAATTTCAAATTCAGTCAGAAACCGGCTATCCAATGATATCATTCACAACGTGCCCATGGACATCCGTCAGTCGGAAATATCGGCCTTGGAACCGGTAGGTGAGCTGCTCGTGATTGAGCCCTAGCAAATGCAATAGTGTTGCCTGGAAATCATGGACGTGCACAGGATTCTCGACCGCATTGAAGCCCAAGTCGTCGGACGCTCCATAGGTCATCCCAGGTTTCACGCCTCCACCGGCCATCCACACTGTAAAGGCATAGGGATGATGATCGCGGCCCCAGCGCACGCGATTGTTGATGTCTCCTTGAATGAACGGTGTGCGTCCAAACTCGCCGCCCCAGATGACGAGGGTATCATCTAACAAACCACGCATTTTAAGGTCTTGGACCAACGCGGCGCTGGCTTGATCGGTGTCTTTGCACTGCGTGTAAAGTTCGGTCGTTAGGCTGTTGTGCTGATCCCAACCGGCATGCATGCACTGCACGTAGCGGACGCCGCGTTCAGCCAATCTCCTCGCCATGAGGCAATTGTAGGCAAAGGTGCCGGGCTCACGGACCTGCGGGCCATACATGTTTAACACATGATCAGGTTCATCGGAGAAATCCGTCAGTTCCGGCACAGACGTCTGCATCTTGTAGGCCATTTCATACTGAGCAATGCGCGTTTGGATCTCTGGATCGCCGACCTCGGCGTATTTCTGATGATTGAGTTCAGCTAGGTCGTCCAACAAACCGCGCCGGAGCTTAGCGCTCATGCCGTCAGGATTTGAGAGATAAAGGACCGGGTCCTTGCTCCCACGGAACTTAGCCCCTTGGAAGCGCGTGGGGAGGAATCCTGAGCCCCAGTAGAAGTCATAGAAGATCTGGCCACAACTCGTGCCCTTGCTTACCGAGGTCATGACGACAAACCCTGGTAGGTCCTCAGAGGGGGAGCCCAGGCCGTAGTTGAGCCATGCGCCGAGCGTCGGGCGGCCTGGAATCTGTGCGCCACTGAGGAGAAAGGAGATCGCAGGGGCGTGATTTACCGCGTCGCTATGCATGCTTTTGATGAAGCAGAGATCGTCCACGACCTTCGCCGTGTGTGGCATGAAGTCGCTGACCCAGCCACCACTCTTCCCGTGCTGTGCAAACGGCTCCACAGGCTCTAACATCAGCTTACCCGAGGGGTCGCCTGTCATGGTGCTGAAACGCTTGCCACCGAGATACTCTTCTGGGACTGGCTTGCCATGCATCTTGTGCAGCCGCGGCTTGTAATCGAAGAGATCCACGTGGGTCGGCGCACCATTCTGAAACAAGTAAATGACCCGCTTTGCTTTCGGAGCAAAGGTCGAGGCCGCTGGTGGGTCAGCCGCGATGAGACCGTCCTTCCCTAGCAATGTGGCGAGTGCTGCGCCGCCGATGCCCTTGGCAGAACGCCCAAAGAAATGGCGCCGATTCATCGCCAACTGCCGCTCTTGCACTGGGCTGGGTGAATTGGGATCGAGGATGTTCCAGGCGTCGCTCATTATTCTTTAGTCAGGGTCTCGTCGAGGTTGAGAACATTCAAGCAGAGCGCTGTCCATGCAGCGTGCTCGACATCGGACAGTTCAGGATGTCGGACGGATTCTCCATGATCAAGAAACCGTTTGGCCTCTTCGGGCGCGGCTTTAAAGGCAGCCCTAGCGCGCTTCAAGCTACGTTGCCACACGGTATGCTCGTCTGACTTTAGCGTTCTCCCCATGACCCGCATTCCTACAGACTGCATACGTGCCTCGGTGTCGCTGGTTTCCATCAAGACTTCGCTAGCAAGAGCACGAGCAGCTTCCACGTAAGTGACATCATTCAAGATCGTTAGAGCGTGCATGGGGGTATTCGTTCGCAAGGGCTTCACCTCACAGAACTGCCGTTTGGCCGTGTCGAAGAAGAGCGGGGGACCTACGATGCGACGCCAGAAGGTGTAGAGACTGCGGCGATGCAAATCTTGGCCCTTTCCTTGCTCATAGCGCGTCTTACCGAACGTGGCTTCAGCCCAGACATTCTCAGGCTGATAGGAATACACCGGACGCCCACCGATCTCTGCGTGCAAGAGCCCGGAAGCGGCCAAGGCCTGATCTCGAAGCATCCAGGACGGCATGCGGAATCGAGGTCCGCGAGCTAGTAACCGATTGCTAGGATCGCGCTCATGCGTTTCAGACGAGGCGATGATCGAACTCCGCTGATAGGTTTCACTTGTGATGATGGTGCGTATCAGCTTCTTCACATTCCAGCCAGACTCGACGAATTCTACGGCTAACCAATCGAGAAGCTCCTTCTGTCTGGGATACTCCGCCTGTACGCCAAAGTCCTCTGCCGTCTTCACCAAACCGATCCCAAAGAGCATCTGCCAGAAGCGATTGACGGTGACACGCGCGGTGAGCGGGTGCTCTGGAGAAACCAGCCAACGCGCAAGATCGAGTCGGTCCGCGTCTTGAGGATGGGGAAGGGGAGGCAGAGCTTCCGGCACACCTGCCTCGACTTCTTGGCCTGGCTGATCGTAGAGTCCCGTCTTAAGGATATAGGTGGGGCGACGTTTCTCTAGGTCGCTCATGATCATGACTTTAGGAATGCGCCCGCGCGTCTGATCGAGCGCCTCCTTTGCCTCCTCAATCTTCTTGGGATCCTTCAGCGCTGCCAGGGCCGTTTCTTGCTCTGCCAGGGCTCTCGTCTGAGCCTCATTGGGAACGGCGAGCACTGGGGCCGTTTGCGCATTGCCGCCTCCACCATTGACAGGTGTTTGGTTGAAGAAGGCGTTGAATTGGTAATACTCGCTTTGTTTGAGCGGATCAAACTTGTGATCATGACAGCGACAACAATTCAGTGTTAGCCCTAACCAAACCGTGCCCATCGTCTCCGCCATGTCCATGACATAGTCCACGCGATTCTCTTCGGGGATGCGGCCGCCTTCGCCATTGATCATGTGGTTACGATTGAACCCTGTGGCTAAGATCTGCTCATGCGTCGCCTCTGGCAACAGATCGCCCGCCAGTTGCCAGATCGTGAATTTATCAAACGAGAGGTTCTCATTGAAGGCTTTCACCACCCAGTCTCGCCATGGCCACATGGTGCGTTCGTTATCGCCCTGGTAGCCATTCGTATCGGCATAGCGCGCGGCCTCCAGCCAGTCCCAAGCCATGCGCTCTCCGTAGGCAGGTGATTCCAGAGTCTGATCCACCAGCCGTTCCCAGGCGTCAGCCTGAGTGTCTGCAACGAAAGCTGCTGTGTCTTCTGGGCTGGGTGGCAAGCCCGTGAGATCCAGTTTCAGTCGCCTTATTAAGGTATCCCGAGAGGCGCGATCGTTGGGCGTGAGGTCTTCCTCGGCAAGATTACGACCCACGAGGTCGTCAACGGGATGGCCTTCAGTGACAGAGCGCTGGGGGACCTCGAAAGCCCAGTGCTGGCCCCAAGGCGCACCTTGGGAAATCCAGCGCTGCAAGGCATCCAATTGCATCTTTGTCAGAGATCGACCCACATCAGTTGGTGGCATCTGCTCGTCTGGATCCTCGTGCGTGATGCGTGAAAGAAGTGCGCTGTCACTGGGCGAGGCCACATCGATCACGCGGTAGCCATCGCGTTGTCGCTTCACGTCGTCTTCCTTGTCGAGCCGCAGATCGCCCTTGCGGCCGCCTTTCGCATCCGGTCCATGACAGGCATAGCAGTTGTCCGAGAGGATGGGCAAGATGTCCCGCCCAAAGTTCACCTCCTGGCCTTGGGCAGATCCCACGAGCAGACTGAGAAAGATGAAGAGAAAGATGAAGAGAAAGCGATTCAAGACGACATTTAACCGCACGGACGGCAATCGTTTCAACTACAAGTCGAGTTCCGCCAGTTTCACTGTCTGAAACACGAGGTTGGCGATGCTCGATTCGTAGATGATCCCAATCGTGTCGGAATCCACTATCACGAGGCTTGAATAGCCGCGACCACTGCCTTCGTCGAGCAAGACCCGATGCTTCTCCGGCCAGGTCTTTCCATCATCGAGACTCGCTTGGATCGTAATGTGACGTCGCTTGCGCTTGTCGCGTGGGTTTGAGAAAAGCAGCACATGGCGTCCATCTGCTAGTGTATGGCTGATCATCGAGGCCATGCACACCGGCTCAGGCAGGGCGCCATGATCAGCGGCGTGGATTGTCCAACTCTTGCCGAGATCAGACGTCACAGAAATCGCCCGTCCATTTGTCTTGGACTTGTCTTTGCGATTCCGATTGTCACGCATGTTAAGCATCAGGGTATCGTCGGAAAGGGCTGCCACCGCGCATTCGGTCGTGTCCTTTCTAGCGGCAGTCCCCAGTGTCCAGCTCTTGCCCTGGTCCTGGCTCCATATGAGATTGGAGAAGGGGAGGCCGTTAGCATCTCGGCCCTGAGTTGGCATGACAAGGGCGCCGTCTTTCAAGGCGATGCCATTCCCAGGCGCGGGGGCGAAGAGCCACCAGGACTCTTGTTTCAACTCGCGTGTCCAGTTCTTCGGCTTGCTCCAGGTCTTGCCGTCGTCGTCAGAGGTCACCATGAGGAACTGAGCAGTCTCATGGATTCCAAAGCCAGGCTCGGACCCGCGCCCCTGCCATTGATGCGTGCCTGGCTTGCCGTGTGTCCACACCGCCGAGACAAAGATGCGTCCGGTTGATGGATCGACCAAGATATTAGGATCAGAACAGCCGTTCTCCTTCTGCGGCTTTCCACCAAACTCGCCCATGTCCATGATGGGGCGAGGCGCTTCCCAAGTCTTGCCACCATCGGTAGAACGAGACAATCCGATATCGATGTGTTCTTGTAAGTCTTTGGCGGAGTTGTAGCGCAGATCGTAGACTGCGAGCAGGGTGCCCGCATTTGTCCGGGCCATGGCTGGAATCCGTGTCGTGTCGCAGTCGTGCTCACCCTTCCGATGAATGACGTAGGCAGGCCGCTGGACTCCGGGAATGACCGGGGCAGCGGCGGCTGTCGAAACCACAATGAGAACGGCGAGGAGGGCGTTTAGAAGAAACTTCATAGCTACCTCATAGAACCACCAATACCGAAATGGTCTCGAAACGAACGTTTTAGCTTGATTACCCTAGAGCTGCTATGTATAGAGGCTCTATGATTAACAAGGACCTCGTGGCGGCCTCTTCGCGGCCGTTGGTGCTGGCCATCCTCGCTGAGAGCGAGAGCTACGGCTATGCCATCATCCAGCGGGTTCGCGAGCTTTCCGGGGAGGAAATGCAATGGACCGACGGCATGCTTTATCCAATTCTACACCGATTAGAACGTCAGGGGCTCATTCAATCAGAGTGGAAGAAAGCGGACTCCGGTCGCCGCCGAAAGTATTATAGGCTCGTTTCTGCTGGGAAGACCGCTTTAAGGGAGGAACAGCGACAATGGAAAGTCGTTCAAGACACGCTGAACATCTTATGGAGCAAGCCATGTTTGACTTAAAAGAAGCGATCGGGATTTGGAGGAAACAAGCCGCGACTCATGTGCCAAGCGAGGCGTTGGAGGAGTTGGAGGCTCATCTGCAAGATGCCGTGGAGGCGCGCATCGACGAAGGCATGAAAGCGGAAGAAGCCTTTGTCCTCGCCACCCATCAGTTAGGAAACCTGCAGCATGTGGGCAAGGAGATCAGCCATGAATTAGGCAAGTCTCCAGCCAATCTTCCCGATCATCGTCCCTGGATGGCGTTTGCGATGGCTGCCCTGCTTTGTGTCGCCACCCTGTTTGGAGTCGAGTGCTTCCGGGCCTATTCGGTGGATCGCTATGAGAGCCAAGTGGCGTTTGAAGTGCATCCTAAGAAATTCGGTGGGAACACGCAGATCTTCGATAACAAGACAATGCGATCCGAAGAAGTGGTCGATCTGGCAACTGAGCTTGAGGTCATTAGGAGTCACCGCACGCTCTATCAGAGCGTCGATGAATTGAAGCTCGATGAGGAGTGGGAAATCGTGCGTCCTGAGGCATTGGCGCGAGTGAAGAACTCGCTAACGGTAGAACGAATTGGAGACTCTAACATCGTAAGGCTTCGCTACGCCGATTCGGGAGGTGCCCAGCTGGTAGCAAACATAGCAAACAGCATTGCCGCAGCGTATCAGAACCGGACGATGACCCTTGGAAAAAATCGAATGGACATGGATCTCGATATGCTACAAAGGCAGCTCAAGGATCAATCTGAAAAAGTCGAAGAAGCGCGTTTGCGCATGCTGGATCTAGCAGAGCGCTATCGCTTCACCCCTGGAGATGAAGACCGCATTAAGCAAGCAGAAGAGAAGATGGCAACCGCCGTGCAGGAGATCCAGCTCGCCTTAGTAGATGCCAGTGGCGAGGGAGAGAGAGAGGTCCTGAACCAGAAGCTGGCCATCACAAGAGACATGTTCGAAGGAAGGAGAGACGACTCCATGGACTTCAGACGGAAGGCTGCGGAGTATCGTGAGGCGCTAGGCGAGTATGACCTTCAGTCCGAAATGTTTTCTAATATGCAAGAAACCTACGCCAAGGGTCATGTCATACGCACCATGCCGCTGGTGCCTATCACGATTCATGAGAGTGGTGAAATCGCGACAAGCAAGCTGAGTGTGAACTGGTCAGACCTTTGGTTCAGTGTCTTCGCCAAGGGTTGGCCTTGGATCATTGGCTCAGTAATCGTAGGATGGTGGATTGTAAGTCACCTGCGTTTGCGTCAGCGCCGTACATTCCAGGAGGTCCTTCTGCTGACATCGGTCACGCAGACAAAGGACGAGATCTCTTGGGCGTAATGGTTAGATTGGTTCTGATGAAGCTTGCCTAGAAGCTGTCTGCTAGGATACAGAAGCAGGGGGACTAGCGAAACGAATTTCGACTTAAGGGAAGCGATAGAGACCTGGCGTGAGCAGGCGGCCACGCGAATGTCTAGCTCAGAGCTAGGAGAGGAGGAGAGTCGCTTGAAAGTAGCCATAGAGGCACGCGTCGATCGCGGGCTGACGGAAGAAGAGGCTTTCGTCATTTCTGCACATGAGTCAGGAGTATCTCACGAGCTAAGCGATGCTTCTGATAGGATTTCCGATTCGCACCCCGTCCGCCGACCATGGTTGGCCTATGCGCTGGCTACGTTGGCCTGCGTAATCGTGTTGTTCCTCGTGGAGTGTTTCCTAGTAGCCACTCAGAGCAAGTATGAGAGTCGAGTTCTCTTTGAGGTTACACCTCCTGAGGAAAGCATTCGTAAACTTAATTACGAGGAGAGCCATGATTCAGGTGAGGTCGATAAGGTCGACTTGATGACTGAGATTTCCATAATTTATAGCCAAAAGACGCTAGACGAAGTAGTCAGTAACTTGGAGCTGGATCAAAAATGGGATCTTTCACCTGAAAGGGCACGAAAGAAGATCGCGGCTGACCTCACAGCTAATTACATTCGTTACGAGGAATTCAGTCATTCCCGGATGCTGAGAGTTGCGTTTCAAGGATCAGATTCCAGGCTTGCAGCGGCTATTCCAAATGCCATTGCCGAGGCTTACCGTATCCGAAAGACGACTCTCTGGCGCACTGAGTTAGAGAGTTCTCTCGGTGCGTTACAACGAGGGTTGAAGTATCAGTTGGACCGCGAAGAAGAAGCGCGTCTGCGCATGCTGGATCTAGCGGAGCGCTATCGAATCACGCCCGGAGATGAAGACCGAATCAAGCAAGCTGAAGAGAAGATGGGCACGGCTGTGCAGGAGATCCAGCTTGCCTTGGTAGATGCCAGTGGCGATGGAGAGAGAGGTCCTGATTCGGAAGCTGGCCATCACGCAAGATCTGTTCGAAGGAAGGAGAGACACGTCCATGGACTTCAGGCGGAAGACTGCTGAATACGACGAGGCCGTGGACCAATATACCCTTCATAAGGAATTCTTGAGGAACTTGCAAGAGTCTCAAATGAGGCAACAGGCCGCGCTGAGGATGCCTTACACGCCGTTAACCCTCCACGAGGTTGCCGAGGTTGCCGAGGTGCCAACCCGTAAAATGAGAACGGAGTTTTCGGAAATCTGGTCGAACGTCTTCACCAACGGCTGGCCCTGGATTCTCGTATCTTGGCTTGTGCTATGGTGGTGGCGAAAGTGGTTGATAGGACGTAAATGCGCCAAGGAATCCGACGCAAGGCTGACCTCGGCCATAGTGAAACGCGAAGAAGGAACTCCTCGGGCTAAGAACTTGAACGAAACGCACTGAGAGTGGTCTCAACCTGTGGCTCCTCTTGGAAGGCCGGGTGGTCTTCCACGTTATAAGAGAACGGCGAGACTTCACAGGCGTCCCTGGAGGTGGGGTCTCGCTAATGGGCCGGCCCGAGCAATCTGTGGCGATTGCACAGTGACTTTACAGAACAGGCAGGGCCCCGCCACGCCCATCAACGTAGGATGAACTTTGAGAAATTTCTTACACGCAGGGCATTGGAAGTAGATCCAGCGTTGGTCTTTCGACCACGGAGCTTCCATCAATGCCTGTCGGCTCATCAACATTCTTCACTATGCTCTGCATGTTTGTCATATTCAATATAATACAGCTACTTAAGAGTCGTATTTAAGAAATTGACCATAATAAACACATTGAGCCAGAGTCCGACAATGACTTGAAACCTCTAGAAAAAGTGGTTGATGGGAGAATTTGCGCCCCTTAGTTTCGCGTCCCTCTGCGGTCGGTTTTCTTTCTGGCCTCAAGACATCTAATAACCTTTCTAATCCTCCTTCGAGATGCTCGCACTCCTTCGGAAACACCAGTATGGCATCATGATTGTCGTAGCCTTCTTGGTCATCATTGCCTTCGCATGGCTGATGAATCCCTACGACAACCGCAGCGGCACGCTGAATCAAGCGGTCGGCTACACCATTGGGAATAAATCAGTGACCGTGAAGGAGATTAATCGCCAGATGAATATACTTCGGGCGGCTGATCAGCTTGGCCTGAATTTCACCATGCAGCTGCTACAGCCGACCTTTGATTCTGTCGACTTCAGCCAGAATCGCATCATCCTGGCGAAAGAAGCTCGCGAGCTTGGGATCGATCCCTCTGAAGACGAAGTTAATGCAGCCATCGCTGAACACCCTCAGTTCCAGCGTGACGGTGAGTTCTCGGAAGATGCCTATCTCGACGCGATCGAGAACACTTTGAAGGAGAATGGCATGGTCGCCGGTGACCTTCGCGGCCTGATGGCTGATAAGATCCGGTGGGAGCGTCTATCAGCATTGCTCGAATCTAACAGCGCCGTTCCTAGCAGCGTGGTCGACATCGAATTTCAGCGTGAGCGCGAGCTCGTGACCGCATCGGTGGTCGACTTCAAGCTTGAGGACTTCAAGAAGGAGGTTGAAACGACTGACGAAGAACTTCAAACATTCTACGACGAGCAGAAGGAGCTCGTTCCATCGCTCGAGGCCCGAGCCAAAGGTCGCCTCGAGGCAGAGAAGCTTGCCGCTCTCGATCTCATCATGGCAGATGAGCAGCGCAAAGTGGAGTTCGTCTTCATTGCAGAACCAGCAGCCCCGCTGCCTCCGCCGCCTGTGGCTCCAGGCCTCACACCACCACCACTTCTTCAGCCAGGTTCCAGCTCTGCACCTAGTGGGCTTCAAGCTCCACCGATCCAAACAATCGAGATTCCTGACGGCGACGAATCAGAGCCTCCAGGCCAAGCGCCTCTTGGAGAAGCAGCAGGCGCTCTAGAGATTGAAGAATTGCCCGCAGCTCCTGACATTGGCAATCTGGATCTCAAACCTGCTGAAGACCTTAATCTCGATGTGAACGTCGGCGGCCTGGATGGAGAGGCGGCTCCTCAGCTACAGTTAGGTGGCGACCTCAACCTCAGTGGCGCTGCTCCCGAAATCGGCGCGCTCCAAGGCAGCTTGAATGCAGTCGCAGAAGCAGGTGATTTCGAAGCCAAAGTTCAGGCATATAAGAAGCAGGTAGACAGCTTCTATAACAAAGCCCTCGAAACTCCTGATGAGTTTGCGGCGCTCGGTCAAGCAGAGGGTTTTGAGGTCAAGACAACGGAACTGTTCGCTCAAGGAGATCCTCCAGCCAGCCCCGTCGTACCTGCCGAGCTCGTTGCAGAGATCTTCAAAGGCGGCATGGAAATAGATAAAGGTCTGCTCGTGCCTGTCCAAGGCATTACTCCGAGGGGGTTTTACGTGGCGCGTCTACTAGAAGTGATCGAGTCCAGCGAACGCTCCTTCGAGGACGCCAAAGAGGACGTTAAAGAGAAGCTCGTTGAGAAGAAGGGCAAAGAAGCCATGGAAGCTGCGGTTAGTGCTTCCAGCGAGAAATTCGCTGCAGCGCTGGAAGGTGGAAAGTCCTTCGCTGATGCTGCCACAGAGCAGGAGCTGATCGTGCGTGATATCGGGGAGTTCTCTACTCAGAAGCGCCCGACTGCTGAGAACGCTAACGAGATCCTCACTGCCGCAGCCAAGGTTATCACGGGTTCCGTAAGCGAACTTGTCGAAGCTGGTGAGAATGCGCTTGTTGTTCATGTGTCCCAGCGTGTCGCAGCCTCAGAGGTGAAAGCCGATGAAGCTGCTGTTACTCAGCCCGGGCAGCCCGTGGCAAGTGATCCAGAAGCAGACAAGAAGAATCTTGCCGACCGCCTCGAGCGTCAGGCCAGCGGCGGCATCGCCGGACTCTGGTTGGATGATCGTCGCAAACAGGCTGGCATCGTCCGTGCAGACGGGCTGGCTCCACGCCCCTTCTTCCCACAAAGCCTTTTCGGCGGCGGTGGCTTTGGGCGTTAGAGGCTGAGAGGTCTCCTTTACCCAAATCATGGCTGATTCCACGGAGGAACGAGACACGCTCTTCGATGATGCCAACGGTGAGCTGGCGATCGGTGAGTTAGATGCCGCCGTCGCAGGCTATAGGAAATGCGTGGCCTTTGATCCTGAGTTCTTTGATGGCTGGCATGCGCTCGGCATGGCCTTGATGAAGATTGGCGAGCTGAAGGCCGCGATTGGTGCGGGTATGCAAGCCGTGACCTTGAAACCAAACGATCTGCTTGCCTGGACAGGGCTTTCCCAGATGTATGTGAAGGATGGTCAGATCATGGAGGCCGAGCATGCCAAAGGGAACGCTCGGATCCTTTCGCTTGGCGGTAAGATCGTCAAAGAACCCTAACACTATCATGGGCCAAGATACTTTGTTCATTACCACTGCGATCGATTACACGAATAGTGCACCCCACATTGGGCACGCCTATGAGAAATTGTTAGCAGATGTTATCACGCGTTACCAGCGAAGCGCGGGGAAGAAGGCTTACTTCCTGACTGGAGTGGACCAGCACGGTCAAAAGGTCCAACAATCGGCCGAGCTCGAAGGGATTCCGGCGCAAGAGTTCGCCGATAGAAACACGGCAAAATTTGTCGAGATGTGGAAGCTCCTTGGCCTGGAATACAACGGCTGGGCAGCAACCACGCACCCCCAACACAAGGCTGTCGTGCAGGTCATCCTTCAGAAGCTCTTTGATCAAGATCAGATCTACAAGGCCACGCATACTGGATACTACAGTGTGCGGCAGGAGCAGTTCCTCACTGACAAAGAGCGCAACGAAGAAGGTGAATTTGGTTCAGAATGGGGCGAAGTTGAGGAGCGTAAGGAAGAGAACTACTACTTCAAACTGAGCGAGCACGTTCCCTGGTTGAAAGCCTTCGTGGCCGATCATCCAGACTTTGTTTATCCCGCTTTCAGAGGCAAGGAATTGGTTAATGCGCTAGACAAAGCAGACGCCATCGATCTCTGCATCACGCGTCCGAAATCTCGACTGGAGTGGGGGATCGAGATCCCGTTCGACACCGGGTTTGTCACCTTTGTCTGGTTCGATGCGCTGATCAACTACATCAGCTTCGCTGGCTACCTCAAAGACCAGGTCCAAGTGGCTACCGAAGGCCTTCCCGACTTTGCTGAGCTTTGGCCAGCCAATGCGCACATCATCGGCAAGGACATCATGATCCCTGCTCACGCCGTTTACTGGCCGATCATGCTTCACGCCATGGGTTTCGCAGACGAGGAAATGCCCAAGCTGCTTGTCCATGGGTTCTGGAATGACAAGGGCGGCGCCAAGCTTTCCAAATCACTGGGCAACGTGATCGATCCAGCCGAACGCATCGAGCGATTCGGAGCTGATGGGCTTCGCTACTACCTCATGTCGGCCATGGCCACGGGCAAAGATGCCGACTTCAACGACTCGCGGATCGAGGAAGCCTACGCCCACGATCTCGCTGGAAATCTCGGGAATCTCCTCAACAGATCGCTCAACATGTCGAAGCGTTATCGGGCCTCCTTACTGAAGAAAGACGCCGACTACGATGACGATCTCAACCGCGAATTGCGAGACTCGTTCAACAAATTACCTGCCGCCGTCGCCGCGCACATGGAGAATTACCAGGTGCATTTCGCCCTCGAGGAAATCTGGAAATCCCTGACCCTCTGCAACCAATTCGTCGAGCACTCCGCTCCTTGGAAATTGGCCAAAGACGAGGCTGAAGCCAATCGCCTGGACACCGTGCTCTATCACTTGGCCGAAGCCATGGCCCAAGCAGCGTTCCACATTGCTCCGGTTATGCCAGAAACGAGTCGCCGGATACTTGAGCAGCTAAACTTCGAATTTCCCGCAGATCTCAAAGCTACGGATATCAAATGGGGCATCCTTCCCGATGGGCACACCCTTGGCGAAGGGACTCCGTTGTTTCCGAGGCTTGAACCCCTTCCCTAAGCGTCTTAATAACATCGTTCACACGCCATGGAATTCTCTAATGTCACCGCCCAAGCCAAAGCCAACATCTACTTCGATGGCAAAGTTGTCTCCCACGGCGTCACCCTGGAAGATGGTAGCACCAAGACCTTCGGGCTGATCTATTCCGGCGAGTATCACTTCGGCACCAAGCAAGCCGAGCGCATGGAAATCACCGACGGCACCTGTTCAGTCGTCCTCGATGATGCAACAGCAGCAACTAGCTACACGGCAGGCGAACACTTCGATGTTCCCTCCGACAGCGGCTTCACGATCACCGTTTCGGAAGGCATTTGCCAATACGTCTGCTCCTACCTCGACTAGCCCCAGTAGGATGGTCATTCCTGGCCGTCCGCAGTGCAGGCTTAGGTCGGTCAAAAACGACCATCTACGACAGGATGTCGTGCAACACATGCCCATGGACGTGCGTAAGACGGACATTCCGCCCTGCATAGAAGATACGTCAGGTCTTCGTGATCCAGGCCTAACTGGTGAAGAACAGTCGCCCACAGGTCATAGTACGTAGTCGGCTTATCAGCGGCATGGTAACCAAAGTCATCGTTCGCTCCATAGAAGCGCCCTCCGCAGATCCACCTAGGCTACCGCCATCTTCGATTATCCAACCTCCGGGCCCCGGAGTTGAGACGCTGCTCCAAGACCTCGGACGATAGCTCCATTGTTCGGGGGGATTTCTTCGCCAGCGATTTTGCGGGTGATTTCCTGTTGGGATGCGAGTGCCAGGATGGGAATGATGAACTGGTCCCAAACAGGGCATTTTGTTTCGGGATCTGACATTATTCGGCGGGTTGGTTGAGGGCTTCTTCGACCCCTCGAAACTCTTCCAAAGCTGCCTCTAACGATTCGACAATTTCAGCTGCCAGTTCAGCCGGTGTCTGCGAGGGATTCGTCTTTGAGCAAGACGGTTTTGAGGTTGGCTTTGTCGCGGGTTACGACTTCGGTGTAGGCGATTTTTTTAATGCGATCGGTTTCTTTGCAGTGGGCTAATGTGCGTGCCTTGCAGACGTTGATGACAACGTCCATCCCACAGCGATTGTAGCTAGCGATCATGAGGCAGTCTGATACTTCTTAAAGTTCTCCGCCTGCTCGAAGATCTCTTTGTAGACCTCGTCGCGGTCGACGGGTGGGTAGCCGTTCTCAGCGAGGAGGATGATGAGGTCTACTTTGAGTTCGGCCTTGATGTCGGCGCGTTGGCTCCAGTCGGTGTATTTGGCCTTGTCGTCGACCACTGTCTTCACCTCCTTGGCGAGATTGATCAGCTTGTCCTCGGGGTAGTCGAAGTCGTATTTGTGGGCGAGGGTTTTCAGGATGTCGTAAAAGGACTTTTCTTCCATATCGATGCCCATCTCGCCGAAGGATTTCTTCTCCTTCTGCAGCGCGTGGATCAACTCGATCATCTCCTCAGAGAATCCCTCCAGCACTTCACTGCGCAGCACGTCCTTTTCGTCATGCTCGTTGTATTTGTTCACCAGCTCCTGGAACTGCTTGGTGAAATCCACTCCCTTGATCTTGTTGATCTTCTTAAAGTCCTCGATGGCGCGTTTGAGCAGTTGCTGGAGCAGCTTGATCTTGGTGTTTGGCAGCTTGATCTTCTCGATCTTGGCAAGGTAGTCGTCGCCGAAGATGTCGATCTCCGTCGCGCCGTCTTCGCCGAGTTTGAAGATCTCCTCGATCCCATCGCTCTGCAGGGCCTCTGAAATCATCTCCCGCACCTTGGCGTTCATCTGTGCGCTGTCGGGCGCTTCGCCTTTTGTTAGCTTCGCGACAATCGATCGCACCGCGAGGTAGAAGTGGATGTGGTCGCGCTCCGTCTCGCTGAAGGCATCGCTGCCGCTGCAGATGTCGTAGGCGGCTTTGAGGCGCTTCACCAGTTCCATGACTCGCTTCTCGATCTTATCGGTGAGCTGCACGAACTCTGCCGCCCGGTTCAGGCAGTGCAGCTGCTCGACCGGCGTTCCGCTGAAGTAGGGCGTGGTGTCGAACTGGTGGAAAATTCGTCTCAGCAGGTCGAGGTGATCCCGCACCACGATGATGGAGGCCTCGATCTCTTCGATGTTGCTGCTATCCGCCTTGGAGTAGTGCGCCAGCGCCAGGTTCATCTGCTTCTTGATGCCGATGTAGTCGACGACCAGTCCCTTCTTCTTATTCTCAAACCTCCGGTTCACTCGCGAGAT
>CALLLI010000069.1 GCA_938082635.1 uncultured Verrucomicrobiales bacterium | reverse complement strand
TACGCGCCGAGACAGCCGAGTATAAGAAGTTCAAACAGTGGACAGGCGAGCTGATAGATCTCAGCATCGAGTTGTCGAAAGGGAAGATTGCCCGACTACGAAATCAGTCTGCTGACTCATGAGAACTTCCCACTCACGAGTGCTAATGATTGGATCGGTTATCTCCCCGACAAAGATGCCCGCCAGCTTGGAGGTTACCAGGTTTGGACCGGATTCCACAGTTGTGCAGAGCCCGGAACCGGCAGGCGAGTCGTCGATGAAGTCGTGGCCCTTCTGCACGACTTGAAAAAGGAGAGCGAATGACTTCTGACTGAATTGTTCAAATGGTGGTGGTGACCTTTAGTCGCCGCGGAAGCCTGAAACACGACTCTGCGGCGACTAAAAGTCACCGCCACGAAACAGTGCTATCGAAAGTCAGTTATGCCACTTAGCAATAGAACCTGCCCAAGCTCATGTTCCCCCAACGCGTCGCGACCGAACAGCTCGGATTCTCCAGGCTTCGCGCTAAGGAACTTTGGATAAAGAGCGCCTGTTAGTATTGGGCTTACTGCACGGGCAGATAAGACCGATGGCGGATCGTCGAGACGAGAGTCTTTTTAGTCGTGCCACCGAGGTCTTCCGAGCTAGGATATTGTCTCTGCCCTGTTCTCCTATGAAAGTTTCTCCTCTATTGGTGTCCCTATCCCTCATTCCTTTAATCCTCACGAACAGAGCGTTCGGTGACGAGGCTTCCCTAACGGAATTACTCAACCTGACGATCAAAGCTCAAATTGAGGCAGCGATCGCAGCTGTCTACCCGGCGCTGGTGCGTGTTGAGGTCGTTCGGGAGGAGGGTTCCGGTGGACGCATGCGGAAGACGCGTGTGACCGGAAGCGGCACGATCTTTACAGAAGACGGCTATGTTCTCACCAACCACCATGTTGCCGGGAAAGCCACGCGCATCATCTGTCGCTTGTCGAGTCGCGAGGAATTGGAAGCGGAACTCATCGGCACCGATATTCTGAGCGATTTGGCAATCCTCAAACTCGATCTGAGTAATCGCAAAGACAACACGCCTTTACCGACGGCCAAGTTAGGCGACTCTGGGAAAGTGTCCGTCGGCGATACCGTACTCGCGATGGGAAGTCCTGCAGGCCTCTCACAAAGCGTCACGTTAGGCATCGTGGCGAACGCCGAGATGATGTTGCCCGGTGGGGGCGCCTTTCGACTGGATGGTGAGAATGTAGGACAATTGGTGCGGTGGATCGGGCATGATGCCATCATCTTTGGTGGAAATAGTGGTGGCCCCTTGGTCAACTTGGAAGGCGAGATCATTGGCGTCAATGAAGTCGGAATCGGCAGTCTCGGTGGCGCTATCCCCTCGAATCTTGCGAAACATGTGACGCACGAGATCCTCAATTATGGCGAGGTGCGCCGGAGTTGGTTAGGCGTTCTCAGCCAGCCCTTACTGAAGAAGATGTCAGACAAACGCGGCATTCTTGTCGGCAGTGTGGTCAAAGATTCTCCTGCCGATCGAGCCGGTCTTCAGCCAGGAGATATCATTACCAATTTCAACGGCAGCCCCGTGGAGGCGCGCAGTCAGGACGAGATCCCGCCCTTCAATGCTATGATTTTTGATGTGCCTGTGGGTGGTCAGGTGACGCTCGAAGGACTCCGCAAGGGTGAAGCCATGGTTTGGAAGCTCACGACCGAGGCGCGTGAAGCCACTATCGATCAACCGAAGGAACTCAAGAATTGGGGCATCACCGCAAGGGATTTCACACGCATGTCGGCCATTGAAAACAAACGTCCTGACAAGGCTGGTGTGCAAGTCCATTCCGTCTTGTCAGGCGGTCCAGCGAAAGAAGCGCGGCCCGAGATTGGACGTGGCGATGTGATTGTGATGATTGGCAGTGAGCCTGTGGCGAACACGGCTGCTCTCAAAAAGCAGACCGCGCTCTTGTTAGGCGATAACGCCGATCCGCAACCCGTGCTCGTGCATTTCGAGCGCCGGGGGCAGCGCTTAATGACCGTGGTCAAAGTTGGGCCAGACGGGGAGAACGCCAAACCGAAGCAATCACGCAAGGCGTGGTTAGGGGTCGAGACCCAAGTGCTCAGCCCGGATCTGGCAAGTGCTTTGGATTTGAAAGGAAAGCGAGGAGTCCGCATCACCCAAGTTCACGGAGACACGCGCGCAGCCGAGGCCGGTTTACAGGTTGGCGATGTCGTTCTCAAGCTGGACGGCATGGTCGTCAATGCGCGGCGTCCTGAAGATGGGGATGTCTTTGACGGCTTGATTCGGCAATATGATGCCGATTCAGAAGTCGAATTCGATATCGTCCGGAATGGTAAGAGGGAGACGATCACCGCCGCGCTTGAGCAGCAACCCGTTTCCACCTCCGAACTCGAAGAGTACGAAGACAAGGATTTCGAGTTCACCGTGCGCGAACTTTCGTTCAAAGACCAACTGGCTCAGCGTGTGGAGAAAGGTGATCAAGGCGTGCTCGTGTCACAGGTTGAGAGTTCCGGTTGGGCCGCCCTTGCGGGACTGTCTGCTGGCGATGTGATCAAGCGCATCGAGGATAAAAACATTGTGAGTCTTGAAGCGTTTCGCCAAGCAATCGATGAGATCAAACAGGCCAAGCCGCGCCAGGTCGTGCTCTTCGTGCAACGCGGCGTGCATACCCGCTTCAAAGAAATCGAACCTAACTGGGAATAACGCCTCCCCTACAACACACTAATTCGAGAATGAGACGAGTCATCCTAGCCATTGCCGCCAGTTTGTTAGGTGCCATCACGGCCCATGCAGATATCCAGGCGGATGCCCGCAAGATTCAAGACGCGAATCAGGACGCCGTGGTCTATTTGAGTGCCGTGATCGAGATTGAGCGCCGTGGAGGCACGCGTGAGGCTTCCTTAGAAACTCTCGGGACGATCATCAGTGAGCGTGGACTCATCGTCACGGCAAACTCCAATCTCGGTCAGACGCCGGACAGCGATGGCAACATGCCGAAACTGCAAGACCTCAAGGTTCTCATGCCGGATGGCGATGAATTGCCCGCAACTCTTGTCTTGCAAGACGTTGATCTCGATCTCGCCTTTGTGCAGATCGACAACACTGCTGACGAGGTCACGTTCAAGCACGTCACTCTGGTAGAGCAGGGGCCGAAGTTCGAGCTCTTTGATCACTTTGTGATGATCGGCCGACAGGAGGAGGACTTGGAACGTCTTTCTTCGTTACACGTGGGAAGAGTCACCGCCGTGGTGAAACGTCCGCGCCTTGTCTACGGAGTCTCGGGAACTTCGGAGGCCCCGCACGGAAATCCCGCCTTCAACGCTGCTGGCGATTTCGTCGGCGTGTTTGTCAGGAAGATCCACCAAGGCAAACTCGGATCCCTCATCATCTTACCGACGAAGGCGATCCACAAAGCCGCGCAGCAAATCGCTGCACCGGTTGAAGAGAAAGAAGACGCTCAAGAAGAGGCCGACAAGAATGATCCTGATGAAGCCATTCCAAGCGAGACGGAGACACCGGAAGCGAAACTCTAGCACACACTTACAATCATGAAAACGACACTCATTCCTAGCAGCGCCTGGCTCGCGCTCACTCTAACGGGCTTCGGCGCCGCCTTGCCTGAAATGGCTGCCAAGCTCCAATCCCAGTACGCAGATGCCGTGGTCTATGTGCAAGCGGTGACCGAAAGTCGCGGCCGAGAAGTTGAGGTTGAGAGCATGGGAACGGTCATTGATTCGTCTGGCATCGTCGTCGTCGCACACTCACGTTTCACCAGCAACGAGCTCAAGGATGTGAAATTGGTCCTCGCAGACGGCACGGAGGTGCCGGCCAAGGTCGCGCTCACGGATCCTGATTTGGACATCGCCTTCATCGTGGTGGATAAGAAAGTCGTCGAGGGCGAGGACATTGAATTCACTCACGTGCCAGTCTCTGACGCGTTGATCGATCTGCAAGCCGCCGACCCGGTGATTATCCTCTCTCGTGATAGCGAAGAATTCCGGCGTCAAGCCACCGTCTTGATCGGGCACGTGGAGACGGTCGTCGACACGCCTCGCCGCTACTATCGGACCGATGTGCGGCCTCCCGGAACTCCAGCATTCGATGTGCATGGCCATTTCGTCGGCATCTTTGCGAGGCGGGTGCAAGGTGAGAAAGCCCACCATCGTGTCATTCTGCCGGCTCCTGCCATTCTTCGATCGTCGCAGAATCTGCCTAACCAAAGTGGCGACACGCCTGGTGAGTCCGAGGTGAATCTTCCTGATCCCCTCAAGAGCGCGGCCAGCAAATTGGTCACCTCCTACGGGGAGTCCATCGCCATGGCTCGAATCAAACTTGAGATCGCCGTCGCCGTGGGCGAACAAAGCCAGACATTGGAGCAAACGATAAGCGCACCCTGCACCATCATCCGTGCGGATGGACTTTGCCTAACACCTGACCTGACGAGTTCCATCGTTAGTCAAGTGAGATCACAGTTAGAACGCGGAGCGGGCGGGGCAGAAGTGAATGTCAAGGTAGAGCCTAAACAGATCAAGCTCGTGCTTGGTGATGGTACCGAGATTCCAAGTGAGACGGTCTACCAGGACCGAGACCTGAACCTGGGATTCATTCTGCCGAACCAAGACAGCGAGGAAGCAGAGGGAGTGGCCTTTACCCCTGTCAATCTAGACGAGCACGTCGAGCTTGGGCTGTTTGAAGAAGTGCTCGCGCTCAGCCGATTGGGTGAGGACCTCAACCGTGAGCTAGAAGTTCGTAGTGGCCACGTCACGGCGATACAGCGCAAGCCGGGACTCGTCTATCGCACCGAGATTCTTGGATTCGGCGCGCCCGTGTTTAACAAAGACGTCAAACTTGCTGGATTCCAATTGCCCGTCAGGGGTAGCAACGACAATAGGATTCTACCGATTCCGGCCATTTTCAAATCATTGAAGCAGATGACCGAAGATGCCGCCCTTGACTGATTATTTGCTCTAATAACGCATACCCATGTCTCCTCTTCGCGTCGCGACCGTTCAACTCAACCACTTGCCAGGCGACAAGGCTGGCAATCTCCAGCTCATAGAGTCCTTTGTGCGCACGGCTACTCAGCAGGGCGTCGAGTTGATCGTCTTTCCTGAGATGTGCGTGACGGGATACTGGCATGTTCGCAAACTGGATCGCCCTGACATCGAGGCATTGGCGGAGGAAATTCCTCATGGTGAGACCACGAGTGCACTGCTTGCGCTATCCAGAGAGACCAAGGTGAGCATCGGCGCGGGCCTCATCGAGCGCGACATCGATGGCCGTCTCTACAATAGTTATGTGGTCGCCATGCCAAACGGCAATTGGGCGAGGCATCGCAAGCTGCACACCTTTATCAGCGAGCACTTGGAATCGGGTGATGCTTACACCGTGTTTGATCTGCCAAACGGCGTTCGTGCAGGCGTGCTCATTTGCTATGACAACAACATTGTGGAGAACGTTCGCATGACGGCACTCATGGGTGCAGAGGTAATCATCGCTCCGCACCAAACCGGCGGTTGTGATTCGCGCAGTCCTCATGGGATGAAGTGTATCGATCCCGCTCTTTGGCATGCCCGTGAGGAAGACCCACAAGCTATTAGTGACGCTTGTCAGGGCAAAGACGGGCGCGAGTGGCTCATGCGCTGGCTTCCCTCGCGCGCCCATGACAACGGTCTCTTTCTGATCTTCAGCAATGGCATCGGTGTAGACGACGATGAAGTTCGCACCGGAAACGCCATGATCCTGGATCCCTACGGCCGTGTGTTAGAAGAGTCTAACAGTGTCGAAAACGACATCGTGATTGCCGATCTCGATCCGGCCTTACGTGACTGGTCCACGGGTGTCCGCTGGATGAAGGCTCGTCGACCAGAGCTGTATGACAAACTGACGACGTCAACTGGCAATGAACACAACACACGCGCCGTGAGATTTGCGCGCAACTCCGAGGACCTCCAATAGCTACTTCAGAACAAGAGACCCGTCGCTGCCTGTCCATAGCATGCCGTTAGGGGCAATGGCTAGATCGTAGATCGACTCGCCAAGGTTGACTAACAGAGACCATTGGTCATCCGAGGTGGATAGGTGATAGAGTTGCCCTTTCGACGTTCCTGCAACAAGCTTGCTAGCGTCCCAAGCCAGCGCCCAAACGCGGGCAGGCAGGCGCTCTGCAGCGAGTTCGTCCTCCATCCCAATGCCGACATAGGTCCGAATCAATCGCCCGTTGGTCGAATGAAGACGGACTTTGGAATCGCGCGCTCCAGAGGCGAAATGCTTTCCATCTGTAGAGAATGCAAGGCTATCGATGCCGGCGGTGTGCTCTTGAAGAACGCTTGGTTTACCCGCGATGGCTCCTTCTTGGTCAAGAGATGTCATCAGGAGGACGCCATCCAAGCCACCTGAGACTAGTAATGTTCCATCGGGTGAGAAGGCAACGGCGCGCGCGGCGGCTGTGTGCTTGTGAACAACTACCGGTTCCCTGGCCGAAACTAGCGGAAGCTTAAAAAGCATCACGTGGCCATCTGCGCAGGCGACTGCGAGCATTTCCATCGAAGGGGCGAACGCTAGCGCATAGATGAGGTCCTTGGACACGGTTCGAGTGCTCAATTCACTCGATGCGATATCGAGAATCCCCACCATACCCGACGTACCAGGGTGCCCGCCACAAACAGCCAAACGTCCGTTACCCATGGGAGCGATATCGATTACGCGAAACTTTGGAATCACGACTCTTGCAAAGGTACTGGAAGTCTCGTCGCGACGGAGAATGCCTGCCTGAGAACAGGAGTAGACCGTTTTCTCGGTTACGGCTATTCCGGTCACCGGGCCCACATGACGAACCTTCTCCGCTGCGAATGAAGAGGTCGCTAGATAGAGTGCTAGAAAAACGACGCGCATCCTTCAGGTGGTCAACACACCTCGAACTGGCACCGCTTCTTCATCGAGCACTCGGATAGGGCGGCGGCTCGGTGTGGTGAGGATGCGATCAGTATCCGCACCGAGAGCCGAGAGCACGGTGTAGAAGAGATCTGCTGGGCTCACAGGCTGCTCGATCGGTTCCTCGCCACGAGCGTCCGTCTTTCCAACCACGGCACCTTTTTTGATGCCACCACCAAAGAGCAAGGCCGAACTCGCACGCGACCAGTGATCTCGGCCGCCCGATGGATTGATACGAGGCGTCCGTCCGAATTCACTCGCTACTAACACGACAACGTCCTCGAGCATGCCACGAGATTCCAAATCGTGATGTAGTGCAGAGACCGCAGTGTCAACCGCAGGGAGCTTGGGCGGAAACCCGGTGGTGAGCGAACTCAGAATGTTCGTGTGATGATCCCATCCTTTGTCGCGCACTAGCACCGTGCGCACGCCTCCTTCAATCAATCGCCGGGCGAGGAGACATGACTGACCAATCGTCCCATTGCCGTAACGCTTCTGCGTGACCGCATCTTCTTTCTTGAGATCAAACAGCTCACGGAGCTTTGGATTTAAGGAAAGACTGCCAGCTTGCTGGAGCACGGCATCCCGAGCGGCTTCGGACTCTGAGCGCGGGGGCCCATCCAGTTGATCCATTGCTTTGAGGAGTTTCATGGCCCTCTCCATCTGTGGAGGCGGCTGCAAATTGCGGACGCGGTAGCCGGGCTTGCCTGGCGCGCTTCCCAGTTCGAATGGGGCATGCATGGCTGGCAGGAAGCCTTGCCGCGCGTAGACGTGTGCATCTGGTATGGCAATGTAAGGCGGCACGCGGTCATCGCCGGAACCATCGAGATGCAGGTGCGAACCAAACGACGGATAGCTCAGTAGTGGCGTCAGCCTTCGACCCGTGAGCATGTAATGGGACCCACGATCATGGTTTCCCTCCGGGCTAGTGATAGACCGAATCAAGGAGCATCGATCCATCAGCTTTCCAATCTTTGGAAAATGTTCGGAGACAAAGACGCCTTCAGTAGCAGATTCGATGCTTCCGAGCGGCCCACGGATATCCGGCGGCGCTTCGGGCTTGCCATCAAAGGTGTCGATGTGAGACATGCCACCGTCTAACCAAAGCAGAATGAACGCCTTCTTCTTGCTCCCGCGCAGCAGTGGCGCGGCATGAAGCAATCCCGGGAGAAAGGAGAGGGCACCCATGGAGGTCCCGATAAACTGGCGGCGGCTTGGAGAGTTCATGGCAGTTAACGGATGGATCCGAATTCTCGGCTTAGTAGAAGTGCAGTCGCAAGGTCGTCGCGCGCTTGCGAATCGGAAAGCGCTTTCGTCGCGACGGGCAGAAATTGCTGAACTTCCTCATTTCGGGGCCGTCGCGTTAGCACGAGGGTGAAGAGTTCTTCAAGCGCTTGCTCGGCACTTGCTGAGAAGATGAAGATCGCCTCCACTTCGTTCCCTTTGGTTGCTAGTCCTCGCTGAATGAGACCGTTGTTCAAGATCGCCAATTGATCGGCTAGAGGCGACGTCGTCTCTGATGAATCATCAGCTTCCATCATCGAAGAGCCTCGTCTCCTGTCCGCTGCCCGGGAGTGATCATGGCCGATGACCGACCTGATGGCTCGCTCGAATTGGGGTTGCGTCAGGGAGCGTGCCTCTCGTCGTGCGAAGTATTTGAGGGCGGGATCACCTGCGAGTGATTCAGCATCCGGTGGATCGCTGGCCAGAGCATAGACCTTCGACGTGGCGATGAACCGAACCAACTTGCGTAAATCATAGCTTGAGTTCTTGAAGTGTGAGGCGAGCACCTCCAGAACGGCTTCATGGATGGGAGGATTCGACATACGATGATCATCGGGGGCATTCACAAGCGCGCTCCCTATTAACACCTCAAAGACGCGATTGGCGATGTTCCTTGAAAACAAATCATGGCCACCATCCACAATGAATGAGGTGAGGACCGCATCCGGTGAAGTGCCTGGCTTATGACTAATATTGCTCAATGGTAATAGGGCGGGTTGCACCGGGCGATGACCTTCGCCGGGAACGAAGAAGGGATCGAGTGCCAGTTGCCCATCTTTCTCGCGAGTGCGGAAGAGGGCTGAGAAACGAAGGTGCTCAGCCTGCGTCCATCGATCATGCGGATGATTGTGACATCGAGCGCACCCGATGCTGATGCCAAGCAGCTTGGACCCGACAAATTCAGCCTGATCACGTGGATCTCCTCTCAAGTTCAAACCTGGCTGAAAGAGATCGGCTACGAGGTTTGAGAGCGGCTCGTTCTTTCCAAGAGCTTTGCCCACACGTGAGGGATCTCGGCCACGCGAGGGCTGCACGAACCACGATTTTAGGTGAGGTTGAAAGGCTTCTACGAATGCCTCGCGAGCAAGCAGCAGTTCGCTTGTGACTGCCGCTCGGGCGTTCGGCGCCACAGCAACGAAGGCTGCTAACTCATCTGGCGTCGGCGGTCGACCAGCCAAATCGAAATAGAGCCGCCGTGCGAACACATGCGGTGGTGCTGCGGCTACGGGCTGAAGATTCTGTTCCTGCAAGGCCGCTGCCCAAGCTCGGTCTAACGGATGTTCGCCAGTTTCCAAACCAATCGTCTTGCCGGGGAAGGGGATGTTGAGACGAGTCCGCGCGCTCATGCCGGAAAACCTGGCGAGTAGCCATGCCTTGCCTGGTCCGCGCCGAGTCACCAGACCCTGCTCATCAACATCGGCGACCGCAGGAGCCGTTGACTCAAACATCGCCAAGTGAGTGACGTCCCGATCTTCGCCTTTGGAAAAGTTGGCAATGACTGTTAGTCGCTCTTTGTCATTGGATACCTGGAGCTCATTGAGGCTTGCTCCTTTCAGTCTATCGCTTTCATAGGGAGCACCAGACTCGATCCAACGCTTCAATTGCTGAAAGGCATGGCTCGACTTGTCAAAGACCCGGCCGCCACCGTGTTTGACTGTCTTGGTCGGCTTCTTGAGCAGAAGACTGTCCTCAGCATGTTGAAAGTCGATTCGCCTTGCGCCGAGCTCACGGGTAATCGCCTCGAAATCTGCGCGTGGCTCCGTCGCAAACAACGAGAGCTTAAACCCACCTCGCCCGGTGGCCCCTCCATGGCAATCGGCTGCTGCGCAACCGTGTCGAGCAAAGATCGGCGCGATTTCGTATCGGAAATCGGCACGAACCGGTAGGGCCATTACCGCGAAGGCAAGGACACTAGCAACGTTCGCGAACCTGATCTCACTTGGCATGCTCTTTGAGAAACCCCTCGGCGAGCTTCTGGGCGTGTTCAATGCCGTAGCGATCACGGAAGCTGAGCATCAGCTTGAACATCTGGACCGCTTCGCCCTTGAGCGCGTCACTCTCGGCAGCGCGCTTGGTGATCTTCGCATACACCTCATTGGCCTTTGTCTCATCGTTGGTTTGTCGGATGAAGGATCTCAAGAGAGCATTCAACTCCGAGTCTTCTGGAGGCTTGCCCTGACGCTTCGGCTTTGCGGCATCCTCCGTTTTCTCAGCAGGCCTGTCAGCGTTTGGCTTCGGCCCTTGGGGGCGCTTGTTCATCGTGCGTCCACCACGCTTGCGGTTGTTCTCTTGAAGTCGTTTGAGCTTTCCTTGAAGCCGCTGGACCTCGACGGCTCGATCAACCGCAAACTCGCGTAGCGCGTCGGCATCGGTAGGGAGCGCGGCAAGCAAGGCTTCCCTCCCTTTAGGCAAGGGACCGACAATCTCTTCAGTCCATTGGCGAATCTTCGGCACATCGTTAGGTCCAGTATCCGTGAGGGCTTCGCAGCGTACCACTTTGCCATCCTTCAAGAAGAGCAATGTGAGAGCCGCGTTCCGATTCAACGCGTAGTTGCCTGGTCCCTCAGCACCGTCGAGACAGAGGACAATGGGGGTGCGAAGTTTTAACGAACCATTCACGCGCTGAGCTTGGTCTTCGCCTGCTGTTCGGTCTGCACTCAGCATGATCGTATATGAACGGAATCCATGGATCGAATGATCCGTCGCAAGCTGATCGAGTCCATTGATCACGGGTGCTGTGTTGCGCGTGAGTTCATGGATGAAGAGGATGGCACCAGGAGCCGTCCCCAACTTCTCGGCCACATCGAATTCTTCGTCGCTTCCAAAACAGCGAATCGGCGTAAGCGCTGTCCCAATCTTGGGTCCAGAAATGATGGCCTCACTTGCAGCCGGAGCCTCTTCCTGAGCAATCACGGGGACCCATTGAGAAAGACTCACTAAGAGACCCAGAGCAAGCGTTTGCGTTTTCATGGCATCATACTGAGGTGAATTGCCCCTATATCCAAGCTATTCCGGACCTACTTGGACGGCCAAAGCTTAAGCCAATAGCTCGTGCGCTACTTTGCCGTGAACATCGGTTAGTCTGCGTTCAATGCCGTTGTGGTAAAAGCTCAGGCGCTCATGATCAAGGCCGAGGATGTGGAGCACGGTGGCGTAGAAATCGTAGACGGTCATGACCTTCTCGACTGCTTTGTGACCGAAGGCATCCGTGGCTCCATATGTGTAGGGTGCCTTGACTCCTGCGCCCGCCATCCAGGCCGTGAAGCCTGCTGGATTGTGATCGCGGCCACTAGCACCTTTCTGGAAGGTGGGCATGCGGCCAAATTCGGTGCACCAGAGGACCAGGGTGTTGTCTAACAAGACGCGCTGTTTGAGATCTTTGATCAAGGCCGCGGTTGGCTGATCGAGGACCGAACCATGCTTGCCGTACTGTTCATGCAAGAACTTGTGCCCATCCCAATTGCTGACGCCTTCGCCACCGGTTTGATAGGCTCCGTTGAAGAGTTGGACAAAGCGCACGCCTTTCTCGACGAGACGTCTTGCTAGGATGCAGTTGCGAGCATACGCGGCTTTCAAATCCCTTACGGAATCGCCTGCGTCATCCGCGCCATACATCTTAAGAATGAGCGCAGGCTCTGTGCTGATGTCGCTGACCTCAGGGACACTCAATTGCATCTTTGCAGCAAGTTCGTAACTTGAAATGCGAGCGGCCAGCTCGGTGTCGCCTGGATAGCGTTTCAAATGATGCTGATTCAGTTTATCAAGGAAGGTGCGAGCAGCTCGATCACTGGATGGATTGATTCCGTCGGGGCGTTTGATATTCCGCACTGGGTTCGTCGCATTGAAATCCGTCCCTTGGAAGGCAGCTGGAAGAAAGCCCGGCCCCCAGCAATTGACGCTCGATTGCGGGTAGCCTCGCGGATCGGGTATGGCGACGTAGGCAGGGAGGGAGGCGTTCTCGCTCCCTAACGCATACGTTGCCCAGGATCCGGCACTGGGAAACCCATCGAGTGTGAAGCTGGTG
Organism: uncultured Verrucomicrobiales bacterium; assembly: GCA_938082635.1. GTDB lineage: Bacteria > Verrucomicrobiota > Verrucomicrobiia > Verrucomicrobiales > DEV007 > JAACDM01. The sequence continues at coordinate 954 of CALLLI010000069.1, read as the reverse complement.
TTCATGAAGTTCTCGCCGGGACCGTGGGTATTGGTCTTACCGGTTAGGGAATGAATGAAGCACATGTCATCGACCAAAGCTCCCAAATGCGGCATTAGATCCGAGATCATCTTTCCACATTGACCGCGCGGACGGAAAACTCGGGGATTCCCAAGGACTCTTAGTGAGATTGCCTTGCTCGCCTTGAAAGGTGATCAACTTGTCGCCGCCAGGCATCGGCTGGCCGTGATACTTGATGAGATCGGGCTTGTAATCGAAGGTATCTAGCGGGCTGCAGGCGCCTGCACAGAAGATCATCAGCACATTGGTCGCCTCTGCATCGAAGTGGGGACGACGAGGTGCGTTGGGATTTGATGAATCAATGTCAGGTCGAATAGGCGTCTTTCCTGAGGTACTTTCGCGTAGTTGACTCGTGGCGCCTAACAAGTCTTCGTTCTGAAGTAACTGAGCAAGCGCGATACCACTGAGTGCCGTCGCATTCTCCGTGAGAAAGCGGCGACGATTAAGAAGCGGATGGGGATTCATGGACAGATTCGGTGGTGGTGACTTTTAGTCGCCACAGTCTAACATTTCAGCGGCGACTAAAAGTCACCACCACGATGAGTTCAAAACACAAAGAGAAATTCACTCGTATTATAAAGCGCTCGGCAGAACGCTGGCAATCCCTCGGCCTGGATCATGTCAGCTGAGGCTTTCAGTTCATAGCCATCGGCAGGCCTGCTGCAGAACAGGTCAAACGTTCGCTGCACTTGCTGACTCACATCGCCCCCACATTCATCCTGCAAGCGTTTGGACAGAATAGCCGCTTGCTGTAGTATTAATCCGGCCCTCAAATACATTACGCCCTAAGAAGCATATGCTATCTTTTTCCCATTGAAGTAATTCATGATTCGCTCAGGTTGTTTCTGAATGCTGAGCATAAATGACATCACATTCGCTTTCAGTTCTGCGAGA
>CALLLI010000068.1 GCA_938082635.1 uncultured Verrucomicrobiales bacterium | reverse complement strand
CCTCAGAAAGGGAGAGCAATCCTGCAAGAACGGCAACCCAGGTCTTGAGCTGGGCGCTGGGCGTTCGTCGCTGTGTTCGTTTCATTAGGCTGGATGGGTAAAGGTCGCTGAAGCCCGGATAATCACAAGGCCCACCCTTTGCGGTATTCTCGTTGGACGAACCGATTCGCTGCATCGTTATTCGTGACGCGCATGTTAGTCCCATCCCAAATCAGTGGGCCTTTGGCTTGGAGGGCTAGATTGCCTAACAGGACAACTTCCGTCAGCGGTCCAGAGTAGTCGAAGCTGGAGCATGCAGGATCGCCGTCCTTGCACGCGTCGACCCAGTTCTGTTCGTGACTGCCTTTGATGCGTGGGATCGTCTCGGCGGGTCTTTCAAAGTTCTCCATGCGTGACAGCGGGATGAGGGTTGGTTTGCCGCCGTGAGACTTGTGCATGATCTTGCCTTTGTCGCCGACATAGAGGACGCCATCGACCAGCCATTCATCTTCCAAGGCGAGTTCTGCGGGACGCGGTGGTTTGAGACCGCCATCATACCAATGCATTCTTACAGGTGGCAGTCCTTCGCGGGCGGGGAATTGGTAGGTGATGATGGAAGCAAGAGGAGCCGTTTCAGAGTTAATGTGAGAACTGCTGGCTTCCACAGTCTGAGGGTGCCCTAACTTGAGCGCCCAGTAGGGGTGGTCGATGATATGGCAGCCCATGTCACCCAAAGCGCCCGTGCCGAAGTCCCACCAGCCGCGCCAGTCGAATGGCACGTAGCTCGGGTGATAATCTCGCAATGGCGCAGGCCCTAACCAAAGATCCCAATCCAAGGTGTCTGGGATGGGCGGCTTATCTCGAGGTCGGGCAACGCCCTGCGGCCAATACAGACGGCCATCAAAGCGTGTGCCACGAAGCGGTCTATCACTCCAACAATGCACCTCACGCACCTCCCCGATCACGCCAGCACGGATCCACTCAACGGTTTGGCGCGCCCCTTCCGATGAGTGGCCTTGGTTTCCCATCTGCGTGGCGACTCCGTACTTGCGTGCCGCCTCGGTCAATTGCCTCGCCTCCCAGATGCTATGGGTGAGTGGTTTCTGGGTGTAGACGTGTTTGCCACGCCGCATCGCTTCCATGGTCGCGACGGCATGCGTGTGGTCAGGTGTCGCGATGATCACCGCATCGATCTCAGTGGCCATCTTGTCGAACATCACCCGGAAATCCTTGAATCGCTTCGCTTTGGGATACCGTTTAAACGTCTCCGCACCTCGATTGAAATCGACATCGCACAGCGCCACGATGTTCTCACCCGCGCATTTCTCGATGTTACCGACGCCCATCCCTCCGACGCCGATGGCCGCGACATTCAACTTATTGTTAGGCGATTGCGCGCGGAGCCCCGAGGTGATGAAAGCGCCGGCTGCGGCGGTGCGCTTGATGAAATGGCGACGGTTGATCGGTCCCTGCGGAAGCGGTGAATTGTTCATGGAAAATCTATCTACCGCCTCTTGGAATTCCTGTCACTAATCTTCGCGAGGTGTCATTGGATTGCGGCCTAGCTTTGCGCGGAATGGGCACGGTGGCAGGTTGGAAGCGATACCTGGCTAGTCGAACACCGAGAAACTTTCTCCGACGTTTCCACGCCCCTCCAGCTCTCAGCCCGGAAGTCGCACACCGTGACGCGGAGATTCGAGGCCCCGGCAGCGGCTTCTACCAGGTCACCTGCTCTCTACACATAGACGGCTAGCTTCGCCTGCCCTGGAATCACGCGGCCAGTGAGATAATTGACTCGGGCAAAGCGACGAAGCAGGCAAGTAGCCCCTGGGCATTCTTTCCGGTTAGCAGTTGATGATGTTGCAGAGTATCGGGTGGGCAGACTACGCTTGGATCCATGAAGGATTCCCTTTCAGCACGAACGCCAGTCGAAATGATATGGTGCGTTATGATGATCTGCCTGTCGTGCCTGCAAGGACAAGACCTGAAGCCCAGCTACATGGTGGATGTGGAGCGCTATCGGTTTGACCAGCCTAACATCAGTGATTCTAATTTTTATCCTATTCCGCAAGAGTCGATCACGCGGGAGCATTATCGGCATGCGCTTGAGGCCCTGGATCCTGCAGCGGTCGCGGCGAATCCGAAGCGTGGCATGAGTGGCCCGAGAACGTTCATGCCCGTGCTCGTGCGCTATGTACATACGGGAGAGAAGCAATGGGGAGAGGCTTGCGTGGCGATGTTAGAAGCCTTTCACGGCGAGCTTCTCGCGCAGATCGACGAACGGAAGTGGTTCTGGCAGTTTGAGGATCCTGCCGCGTTGATCCCACTTTACAGGAAACACCTCATCGCTGGTGGGGCGATGGCCCCCGACGCCAAATGGTTTCGGGAAATGTGGCTCTGTTATTGTCGGAACCTGCATGTCTGGGACTCCGAGCCAATCGAATGGCGTGGCAGCTGTCATCGGTCCATGCCGGAAGGCTACGCCAAGGGATTGGCCGCCAAGTGGTATCCGGACATCACTGAAGCGGCGCATTGGAAACGCTATTCGGAACTTGTGTTTCGTGACTTCTGGATGTCGAAAGATGTGCCGCAGAATGACACAGGCTACATGATGGGACCTCTCATTATCCTCATTTGTGGTGGCGATCAGTGGGTGAATGATGACCGTGTTTACACCGATCCCGGCATGCGACGGCTATGGCGACGGTTGATGGTCGAGGTGACGCCGGATGGCGCGGTGAAT
>CALLLI010000067.1 GCA_938082635.1 uncultured Verrucomicrobiales bacterium | reverse complement strand
CTCATGTTCAACGAAACCTCCTCCTGATGCCATCGCTCGCTGACTTCCCAGCGGCCATCAGTCAAACGAGGTTCCAGGCAACGAATCCCACGTTTCTCGCCACCTACGATGATAAGCCCCTCATGAAAGATAGGTGTGGGCGTGTTTTGTTGGTTACCCCGATGAGGCCAATGAAAGGACCAGAGTAACTTGCCCGTCTGACTTTCGACGCCGACCACATCTTCATGGTTCCATTCCACGATCTGCCGAACACCGCCGATCTCGACAATCGTTGGCGAAGAGTAGTCTGTCCCATCCTTACCATACCGCCACGCCACGTTGCCTGTCTCCACATCGAACGCAAACAACGCCCCCTCCTCGTCATTTCCCAAATGCACCACCAACTGCTCGCCATCGACCAGCGGCGAGGTGCTCACGCCCCAATAGGGTTGGTTGGGTTTAAACTCGTTCCGATAGTCATTCTGCCAGAGTAGCTTGCCATCCTTCGCTGCACGCGCAGTGAGCCCCCCAGTGATGCTCAAGGTAAAGATCCGCCCATCGGCATACAGAGGACTGGATTTGGGCCCTTTCCCGTGTAAATCGCCACCACCGCCAATCTTAAAGGCCACCGGTTCGCCTTCTTGCCAGAGCTGTTTGCCAGTAGCCAGATCAAAGCACGTCACGACCTCAGATCCCTTGATTCGCCCATGTTGAAAGACGCTATCACCCACCACAATCGGCGTGCCGTAACCCGTCCCGGCCCCGACCTTCCAGACTTCGCTCAACCCCTGCGGCCACGACTCTGGCACTGCAAATCCTGGCACCTGCCCGTTTCTTTCAGGGCCTAACCAACCATTCCAAACAGGTACGCTGTCATAGCCAGTCGTTCTCAGCTGCGCTGCCGTCGGTAACGAAGCAAGGGAGCTCTCCTGAATTTGCAGATAGACTGCCCTATTCCATAGATGTGGGCAGAAGATATGAATGGTGCCATCATCGATGACGGCATCCAAATACGACACTTGGTGGTTAAACCAGCCGTTCTTGTCAGGATTCGGCACAGTGGCATTGGCAAAGAGAAACTGCGGCTCACTCCAAGAGCGACCACCGTCCTTGGATAACGCGATCCAAATCTCAGAGCGGTCTTTCATCCCATCCATCTTGCCGTTGAGGCCGACATACTCCGTGCCGAAATGACGATTATGAAACAGCGTGATCAAGGTCTTCCCATCGCTCAAGTGATAGACCATGGGTGGAGCATCTGGATGCACAAGTGACGACGCCGTTGGGTCTTCCCAGGTCAATCCGTCGTCGAGACTTCGGCTAGTCCAGATGCTACCCGCAGGGGTGCGCGCCATAAAGAAGACCTCTCCCTTTCCCAAAGCAATAGGACGCCCTTCATCCATCCGGTTGTACTCTGGCGAGAACCACCCATTTGGATGCTTGTCAGGAATAAGCGTCCACGTCTTCCCCTTATCTACACTGCGCAGGAGATACTGCTGCGTCGTCAACGGCTTACTCGACCAGTCCGCAGCATGAGAACCGAGAATCCAGGTTCCACGATCCGTCTCACACATACGCGTGACAGACATTCCTAAGAAATTGGGATCATTCTCGGGCTTAATGAGCGAAACATCACTCCACGTATGCCCATCGTCGTCGGACCAGCGGAATCCGATCGGAGTGTTCTCAAACTTTCCTTTGTCTCGGCTGTACTCACTGGGGATCGCCTGCGTGCCGAAGGCATAGATGCGACTCGCCCCTTTCGGTATGAGTGGAATGAACCCGTGCTGGCTATAATCAATATCTAAGGCAATGCTAGGTCCCTTCCACGTCTTGCCATTGTCAGAGGATCGATAGGCAAGCAAGTCGTTCACCTTCCCCTCTCCTGCCGCATAGTGGTTTCCTTCGGGAAACAAGAGAAGGAGATCTCCTTTCGGCGTCCGGACGGCTCGCGTTTCAAACAACCCACGCAACCCCTCGCGCGCAGTGTGGACCACCTGTCCCGTTAGGCTTCGATGCCGAAGGAGACCGAGGTTCGCATCGGCCACGAGGCCCTTAGGAAGCGTCGCGGTTGAGATCTTGATCGGCGATTTCACACCAAGTTCCAGCTCGTCCACCAACTCCACGGCGTGGAAAGATGGGAGCCATGCTAGTATGAGAATGGATTTGAGAGCAATCGAGTTCACTCGGGAAGCCTAGTAATCGGCGGTAGTCTCGTCAACTGGGCAGAATCTTCTTGGCTTGAAACGATTCGATAGCCACTCACGTAACTCAGATTGTCCGAATGCGTCCATACCCACTGAACGACCTCTCCATCTGACAGATAGACACCCACCACAGCATTCGCACGCTCGAACTCTCGCCCGCTGGCTGAAGGTGCGGCGCCCCATCGTTTCCGCTGCTTCTCTGACATCCTAAGCCTACACAAGCTATCGGCGAAAGGGCGAACTGGCAACCTGGCAGCAGCTCCGATCCACACTAACCACCTCGCGTCATATGCGAGAAGAGGCCATGGAAGAACTTGGCAAGGAGTGGGCAACCAAAGATCCCGGAGCTGCACTCGAACACGCGCATATGCCTCTAACTGGCGGAGAACGTCGCGAGCTGGTTGCTAGTGTGATGAAGCATTGGAGCGAACAGGATCTCGAAAGTGCCATCGTCTATGCCTAGTCCAATGACGAACCTATAATTCTCGCAGCCATGAGTGGCCCACTCGCTGCCACCTGGGCCAAGACCGAATCCGAAGCCGAAGCCGCACTGAGGACGGCCCGCCCCTTGGTTGAAAAACTCATTCGAGGCAACGCCGAAGAAACGGCCTGGTTCAATTTCGCCGGGGATCATCGCAAGCGTGTATTCATTCGTCAGAATGTCAGGGATCGGGAGATAGGCTGATAACTTGACGGCGAAGACTCGGCTGGCGTTTGGTGTTTCGCAGCTGAACTGGGCTGGGAGACCGAATCGGAAACCGAAGGATTCTCACTGTCCGTCAATAACCAGGCTGTATTGCGGTTCGAGGTGACTCGGGAACCGACACAGTGGACCTCAGATGACGAGAAAGTGGAATTGGAGCCCCCAAAAAAAGTGGACATGGACCGGACATATCACTCTGTACGCTTAGGTGTGTTTCTGAGTTTGGAAATGTTGATTGAGGAAAGTTTCGGGAGAGACGTTTCCCAGTGAGCCATGACGCCGTTTGTCGTTATAGAAGACTTCTAGCCCGCATATCTCATAAGCCTCTATCAATAATGCCTATTCTAGGGCGGTGGCAGGTTTGTGCGTGGGAAGGACGGTGGGCAGGCGGTCTTCGTCGAGTTGGGACATGATTCCGGCGTGGTTTCGCCGTTTGGGGCTGCCAAATGACCTCAGAGGAGGGCTTCTTCTCGATGCCTGTGCATCAGCATTCTCTCTGAGTCCTTGTCGTGGTCTCAAGTTGCCAGGTTC
>CALLLI010000066.1 GCA_938082635.1 uncultured Verrucomicrobiales bacterium | reverse complement strand
GGAGAAGAGAAGTGGAATTCCGAGCCCTATCAGGAAGCTCGAAGAGAGCGCAACGGAGCCGAATCGGGAATCGGGGTGTTGAAGGCAGCGGAGAGATTTGGTCAGCTAGCCACCTGTGGAATTGAGAATGTGCGAGGAGAGTTCCTGGAGAAAGTGATCAGTTGCAACGCAATAAAAATTGTGAACTTGCGGAAACAGAAATACGAGGAAGAGAACGGCAAGAGATGGAACGCCGGATTGCCCGGGGGAAGGCAGAAAGTCTCCTAACGAATTGGAATGTTACAGAGACAAAAACAGAAGAGAAACGTACGGACAAGACTGGCAGAGCCTTTGAAATACATGGACAGTGATAGATCAAGTTCGGTTAGGAATTCACCAATGCACTACGCAAGCATGCGTTATAAAATCCATCAATCCAGTGAAAATCAGATTGGGAGCATACCCGGCCATACCCCTTTTCGGATACGTTCTAGCTACAACATCGGAGGCTAGCGCCCCTCTCCCAGATGAAGAGCAAGACGATTACGGTAAGGGAGATAATGATGACGATGAGTCATCATCGCCTCTGAGCGACATCGTCGGTCCATCGGTGTTCCTAGTAAAATGCTGTCTGGCCGTATCGTTTCTTTACTCTGGCTCGCAGCGGGCGTGGTGTGGGGAAGCCCAGAGGCCTACTTTGAGACACATGTCCGACCACTGCTCGTCGCCAAGTGTTACGAATGCCATTCTGCAGAGGAAGGGGCCAATATCAAAGGCGGGCTGCGGCTGGATCATCGTGAGGGATGGCAGGTCGGCGGTGACTCAGGGCCCGCACTGATTCCGAGAAAGCCGAAAGACAGCCTTCTACTAAAAGCGGTGCTCTACCGCGATCCCGATCTGCAGATGCCGCCGAAGAAGAAGGTGGCAAAGGCAGACATTGCCGTCCTCGAGCGTTGGATCGCAGACGGTGCCTATGATCCTCGGGAAACGGCCATTCCGTCACCGGCGGAGCCCATTGCCGAACGCGATCTGGATGCAGAACGCGCCTTCTGGTCCTTTCAAGCGCCCCGCGCTCCCAAGTTACCCGCACCGCAAAGCAAAGAATGGGCCCGCTCACCACTCGACACCTTTCTGCTAGACCAATGGAAAGACCGAGAGGCATCACCAGCGCCTGAAACCTCTCTAGCAGCCCTCACACGAAGACTGACAGACACGCTCACAGGCCTTCCTCCAGCGGCGCTTAACTATCCCGAAGAAGATCGACCAGACGCTCGTGAACGACTTGCCGACCGTTTGTTAGCCTCACCTCGCTATGGCGAACGCTGGGGCAGGCATTGGTTAGACGTGGCACGCTACGCAGATTCCAACGGGATGGATGAGAACAAAGCGTATACGAACGCTTGGCGCTATCGCGACTACGTCATCGACGCCTTCAATGCGGACATGCCCTTCGATCAATTCGCTATTGAGCAACTGGCAGGCGACCTGCTACCTGAGTCAAAAATGTCTCACAAAGTGGCAACCGGTTTCCTTTCCGTGGGGCCAAAGATGTTGGCCTGCGATGATCCGGTGAAGATGCGCATGGACATCGTCGATGAGCAGGTCGACACCACAGGCCGTGCCTTTCTAGGAATGACTTTTGGTTGCGCACGCTGTCACGATCACAAATTCGATCCCGTTTCTATCGAAGACTACTACGGTCTAGCAGGCATCTTCAAATCAACGAAGACCCTCGTGAACTACAAAGTGGTGGCTCAGTGGCACACCTACGATCTCTCACCAGAGGACGTCGGACTGGCCCACGGTGAGATTGAGAAACTGCGTAAGCAGTCCAAGGACAAGAAACTCGACGAAGAAGCTCGCAAGAATGCCAAGTCGGCCATGGAAGCTCTCGAAGCCAAGACGCCCGCTAAGACTCTCGTCATGGCGGTGACCGAAGACGATGTGGCTGATGTGCCTGTGCATTTGAGAGGAAACTATCAGACGCTAGGCGAATCCACACCCCGCCAGATTCCAGAGATCTTTCACAACACGTCCATCCCCATCCCTAACGACAAACAAAGCGGTCGCCTGGAGTTGGCTCAATGGATCGGCTCCCCTGCCAATCCTCTCACCGCTCGCGTCTTGGCCAATCGCCTATGGCGCTGGCACTTTGGCAAAGGCGTCGTCACGTCGACGGACAACTTCGGCAAGTTAGGAGCCACACCACGCCACGCCGCTTTGTTAGACTATCTCGCCCAGGAACTTATCCGAGGCGACTGGTCCATCAAACGCATGCAACGCCTACTGATTTCCTCAGCGCGCTACAGCATGAGTTCGAGCGGCGGCCGTGAAACGTCAGAGATCGACACAAATACCGTCATGCCAAGCCAACACGAACGCCAGCGCCTGAGCGCCGAGAGTTTGCGAGATACTCTGCTGACACACGCCGGTCAGTTAGACCTCGCCATGGGCGGGCAACTGCTCAAGGACAAACAAGGCGCCTACGTGAATCGCTCGCGCTTGAATGACTATCTAGAGAACCCTCGCCGCGCGGTCTACATGCCCATCGTGCGCAGTGCCCTCTACGACGCCTTCGTCGCCTTTGATATGGCGGACCCATCGGCACCAAATGGAGACCGCCGTGACTCCGTCGTCTCTCCTCAGGCCCTCTACATGATGAACAGCGAGCTCGTCCATCAGGCCGCGAGCAACATCGCGGCTACCCGCCCAGACAGCTTTGTCTCCGAAGTAATCCATCACCTCTACAAGAAACTTCTTAATCGCCAGGCCACCTCCGGAGAACTCAGCCGAGCGAAGGTCTTTCTAGAAAGCTACACCAAAGACGGTGCCTGGGCGGCCTTTGTCCGCGTCATCCTGGCTTCGAACGAGTTTCTTTACTTGGACTAAGCCATGCGTCACGCCCTTTGCCATCAAAGAAACCTCCCCTTGTCGCGCCGCACCATGCTGCAGCAGTCTGCCGCTGGTTTCGGCGCAGTCGCCTTCCACGGCTTGCTCAGCCAGGCTCAGGGTAGCAGCCAGCCACTCGCGCCCAAGACGTCGCTCATCGCTCCCAAAGCAAAGCGCGTCATCTTCCTCTTCATGCACGGTGGTCCCTCGCAGGTGGATCTCTTCGATCACAAACCCGAGCTCACGAAACTGGATGGCAAGCCCTTGCCCTTCGACAAACCACGCATTGTCAGTGGCCAGACAGGGAATTTGTTGGGCTCACCGTTCCGCTTCAAGCAGCATGGCCAATGCGGTGCTCATGTCAGTGAGATCCTCCCTCACATTGGCAACATTGCGGATGACCTCTGCATCATCCGCTCCATGCACGGTTCCAATTCCCGCCATGGCGGTGCTTTGTTAGAACTGCACACAGGCTCGGATACCTTTCCTCGCCCCGCCATGGGCTCCTGGATCCAATATGGCCTCGGCACCGAGAATGAGAATCTGCCAGGCTTTCTCACGATCAATCCTTCCATGGGTCACGGCGGTGCCAACGCTTGGTCATCCTCTTTCCTTCCTGCACACTATCAAGGAACACGTATCGCTCGTAACAAAGACAAACGCCTCCAGATTCCCTTCATCCAACGAGACGAAACGGACCGCAAGGCACAGCGACAGGAACTCGCATTCCTCGAGTCGATGAATCAGGCCCACCTGACTCGCGTTGGAAATAACGCCACGTTAGAAGCTCGACTCGCCTCCTACGAACTTGCCTTCCGCATGCAAATGGAAGCACCCACGGTCCAAGACATTTCGTCAGAGACGGCCTCCACTCGCGCGCTCTACGGGCTCGACGAGAAGAACACGAACAAGTTTGCCGAACAGTGCCTACTCGCACGACGCTTCTCGGAAGCAGGCGTGCGATTCGTCCAAGCGACTCACGGCTATTGGGATCAGCACAGCAAACTCAAGAGCGATCACACCCGCCTTGCCGCAGAGATGGACAAGCCAGTCGCCGGTCTTATCACTGATCTCAAACAGCGTGGCCTATTAGACGAAACTCTCGTTCTCTGGGGCGGCGAATTCGGCCGAACCCCAGTAGCCCAAGGCCGCGATGGCCGCGATCACAACCCACACGGATTCACCATGTTCATGGCAGGCGGCGGGGTGAAGCCCGGCATCCAATACGGAAATACCGATGAGTTCGGCTACTACTCCGTCGAGAACCGAGTCCATTTCCACGATCTTCACGCGACAATGCTGCATTTGCTAGGCATTGATCATCTGCAGCTCACCTTCAAGCATGCCGGGCGCGATTTCCGCCTAACGGATGTTTATGGAAACGTCGTCCACGACATCCTAGCTTAACGATTCGTAGCTCAACTTTCCAAAGTTGTGGCGACATTGGAATGTCACCCTACGCGCCGCCTCCTAACAAACGGCAAGTTCAGCAGCACAAACGACAGTAAAGCGACAGCTTCCAGTCCGAGAATGTAATAGGGCCAATCACCCAAGTGATCGATGAGCGACTGCATCGTCGGCTTCTCTCGCAGGAAGCCGTAGTTTGCCTTCGTCAGCGAGTTCACAATGACCGCCACAACAAGGTAGACCTGCAACCATAGAAAGGCACGCCACACACCACCCGGCCCAGCCGACCGACGCAGTCCAAAGGCAACGACGATCGCCGCGATGACAACGCCACTGTGCGTGATGAAGAAGGTGCAGAAGATGGGGTGCGGAAATCCAAAGGGCAAGTTGGGGGTGATCACCGCCTGCAAGGTCGCGGCAAGTCCCCAGAAGTAGAGCAGCTCGCAGAAGAGCTGGCGTTTGGTAAGAATCGCAAGCCCACCGACGATCGCCGCCCAATTGCACAAGTGCATCGGAAGTGCATGTTCGTTCATGCGGGCGCCAGAGAAATAGAACGCCGCAAACTTCAGCGGAAACGATAAAAGCAACAACCAGGCAAGCACCTGCAATGCTCCGTTCACCACCGGATGATCCTCGCCATGGCGTCGCGCCATCACGACAAGCACTGCAGCAACGACCACCGTCAGCGCCAAGGCAACCAGATGATCTAGACCAAAGAGTTTAAAACTGTTAGCGACCGGCATGGACCCACTGGATCAAGGATCGAGCCCTCTGTCAAAGCCGGGGAACCAATCCAAGACACTAGAGAGTCGGCATCCAAAGCTCGGGGTTCTTTCTGGCCATGGTCTTCCGCTGCATGCTCTTCCTGGGCTGGCTCTGCATCCTCGCTGATGCGGCGGAGGAGTTCTGGGCTTTCCAAGCACCCACGCGTCCCAGCCTGCCGGAGTCAGGCAAGGCCATGCCTTCGTCTCTTCGCTCGGATATCTTCCTCAATGCTGCGCTCGCTGAGAACGAGCTTTCCCCCCAGAACAAGTCCACCGATCAAGCTTTCTTCCGTCGGTTGCACTTCGTGCTCACGGGACTGCCGCCATCCGCAGAGGACCAAGCAGCTTTCTTGGCAAACGAAGAACCTAACAAGCGCCAGCGTTGGGCAGATCGCTTGTTAGCCTCCTACGGCTACGGCGAACGTCTAACGAGTTTCTGGCTCCCCATCGCACGCTATGCCGAAGACCAGGCGCATGAGGTCGGTGATAACAAGTCACTCACCTATCCCAATGCTCATCTGTATCGCCAATGGGTCATCGATGCCTTCAATCGGGACCTGCCTTATGACGACTTCGTACGCTTTCAATTGGCCGCTGACCTACACGAAGCCGATTCCGATCGGGATGCCTTGGGCTTTCTCGGTCTCGGTCCCAAGTACTACAACCGGGGACGACTCGAAGTAAAGGCCGATGAGTGGGAAGATCGCGTCGACACCGTGACCCGATCTTTCCTCGGGCTCACCGTCGCGTGCGCACGCTGTCACGATCACAAATACGATCCCATTTCGAAAGAAGACTACCACGCCATGGCTGGCGTCTTTGCGAGCACTGAAATGTCGAACGAGACCTTGCCAGGCCAAGAACCTGCCAAAGACAAAGACGGCAAACCAAAGAAGGGCGCTGCGCCTGCCCATACTCGACACATTGTGAAGGAAGGTAAGGTTCAGAACCTGCCTGTCTTCATTCGTGGCGATGTGACTCGGAAAGGAGATAAGGTACAACGAGGATTCCTCACGGCGCTATCGAAAGGGAAGCCCCAGGACTTCGGTGAAGGCAGTGGACGCAAACAGCTAGCGGAGGCCATCGTGCATCCTGACAATCCACTTACCGCCCGCGTCATGGTGAATCGCCTTTGGAAGGAGATCTTCGGCCAAGCACTTGTCAGCACGCCAAGTAACTTTGGAGCCCTGGGAGAGCGCCCTACCCACCCTCACTTACTTGATGACCTCGCCGTCTCCTTCGATCAGCATCACTCGATCAAGCGGATGATTCGCGAGATGATAGAGACCACCGCGTTCCATCGCGAGTCCGTATCAGGTCCAAGCTTGGGTGAGCGCGATCCAGCAAACCAATGGCTTGGCCGCATGAGCCGCCGCAAGCTCAGCTTCGAGATGTGGCGTGATGCCATCCTGACAGCCTCGGAATCGCTCGATCCCCGTGGAGGACGCTCCTTAGAAATCGAAGACGAGAACAATCGACGACGCACCGTCTATGCGATGATCAGTCGGCTGGATCTCAACGATGTGTTGGAGCAGTTTGACTACCCAGATCCTAACATCCACGCAGCAGATCGAGGAGACACCACGACGACCACGCAGAAACTCTATTTGCTCAATCACCCGTTCGTTCTGGAGCAAGCCACCTTGTTAGGCCAACACGCTAAAGCAGCCGACGACGGAATCGCTCTGCTCTACCACAGCTTGCTCTCCAGACTCCCCCAGGAACACGAGCGCCATCGGGCGCAAGCTTTCCTCGATTCAGGAGAAGAACGTTGGCCTGCCTTGGCTCAAGTCTTGATCTGTTCGAACGAAATGCTTTACCTAGACTGATCCTATGAACTTCGGCCAGCCTTCTTCACTTTCTCGCCGCGCGATGCTTCGGCGGATGAGCGCCGGTTTCGGCATGGTAGGCATGTCAGGATTACTCTCATCGGGCGCCATGACGCGACAGCTTCCCGCCAAGGCCAAGCGCGTGATCTTCCTCTTCATGAATGGGGGACCGTCGCATGTCGACACGTTCGATCCTAAGCCAGCGCTAGCACGCCACGCAGGCGAGCACCCTTCGGGCAAACTCTTTAAGAAGAGTTCGGGCAGTGGCTTCATGCCTTCCCCGCTCACCTTCAAGAAGGCGGGACAGAGTGGCATTGATGTCAGTGAAAGCCTGCCGCACCTGAGTCGTGTGATCGACGACTGCTGCATCATACGGTCGATGCATACGAACGTTCCCAATCATGAGCCCGCTCTCCTCATGATGCAGTCTGGCCACTTGCAACCAACGCGACCCTCTATCGGTGCCTGGTCCGTTTACGGTCTCGGCCAAGAAAATGAGAATCTGCCAGGCTACGTCGTGTTGCGCCCTGGCAAACGCATCGTTGTCGGCCCCGCACTGTGGAGCAGTGGCTTTCTACCTGCACAGTATCAAGCGTCCACCGTCTCCACGACTGACATGCAGGTGGACCGCCTGGTGAGGAACATCAAGAATCCGCGATACAGCTACGGCGAACAGCGGGCGCACTTGGATTTGCTGGCCAAGATGAACCGGGAACACCTCAAAGTGCGCGATGAAGATCAGCAATTGGAAGCGCAGATTCAATCCATGGAGACCGCCTATCGCATGCAGATGGAAGCAAGCGAAGTCTTCGACGTCAGCAAGGAGCCAGAATCCATCCGCAAGATGTATGGGGATTCCTCTTACGCAAATTCCTGTCTACTGGCCCGCCGACTCGTCGAGAACGGCGTGCGTTTCGTCAGCGTCTATTATACGAAAGACAACAGCACGCAACCTTGGGACACTCACGCCAACCATAACAAAGGACACGCCAAACTCTGTGCCGACAGTGATCAAGCCACCGCCGCTCTTATTGAAGATCTCAAATTGCGCGGTTTGCTAGAGGACACTCTCGTTGTCTGGACTGGCGAATTCGGTCGCACTCCTTACGCTCAAGGCAACGACAGCAAAGCAGGTCGCGATCATCATCACACGGCCTTCTCCACCCTCCTCGCCGGTGGCGGCGTGCGCGGCGGTCACATTCATGGAGCTTCTGACGAATTCGGCATGCACGCGACCAAAGATCCTGTGCATGTGCATGACCTCCACGCAACTATGCTACATTTGCTAGGACTCGATCACGAGAAACTGACCTATCGTTATTCGGGGCGCGATTATCGCCTCACGGATGTCCACGGCAAAGTCGTGCATGGGATCATCGGCTAACGTCTCACTTACCGATGCAGAAGGCGCTGAAGATCTCTCCGAGGATCTCTTCGACATCGACCTTCCCGACCACCTCTCCGACGGCTTCCAAGCCTTCCCTAAGGTCCAGCGCCACAAACTCGGGAGCCGTGTCATTCGCCAAGGCCTCTCGTCCGGCTTCACAACGAGCCAGCGCACGCTGAAGACAATCTTGATGCCGCGCATTGATCGCCACTAGCTGCGTCTGGGCGCTTTCCTCTTGTGCCAGCAAGGACTTCCTTAGAACGGCAATCAGTTGCTCGAGCCCGGAGCGCTTCTCACAAGAGAAGGCGATCCCTTCGGAATCCGCATGATCACCATGAAGGCCAAGATCCGCCTTGTTGAGCAGGCGAATCCACGGCACTCCACGGGAGTTGGTGGCCTGGAGATCGGACACTTGCGCAGGCGCATGACCGTCGATCATCTCAATGACCACGTCCGCATGGGCAATGGCCTCTCGCGTACGCTCCATGCCGAGCTTCTCTATATCGTCGCTCGACTCATGAAGACCCGCCGTATCAATGAGGCGCAGGGGAATGCCTTCCAAACTGATGACTTCTTCAATCGTGTCACGCGTCGTGCCCGCTGTGGCACTGACGATAGCCCGATCAAAACCTAACAAGACATTAAGTAAACTCGATTTCCCGACATTCGGCTCGCCGCAGATGACGGCACGTGCGCCTTCACGAAGAACACGTCCGCGATCCGCACTCGCTAACAATGCCTTAATCCGCACAATGACGCCGTCTAGGCGTTCGCCGATTGCACGGCCCGTGTCGGGATCGATGTCTTCTTCAGGGAAATCGATGTAGGCTTCAACGTGCGCCATGATCCCAATGAGATCTTCACGCAGCCTCTGGGCTTCTTTTCCAAGGTCACCACGCAGCTGCTCATTAGCAGCACGAAGAGCAAGCGACGTTTGTGCTTGGATCAAGTCCATCACGGCTTCGGCCTGTGTCAAATCCATCTTGCCGTTTAGGAAAGCACGCTGGGTAAACTCACCAGGATCTGCCGGACGACAGCCTAACTGAAGCAAGCGCTCAAACAACATGCGGGTGACGAGCACGCCACCATGACAACCAAACTCCACGAGATCTTCTCCCGTGTAACTTGCAGGCCCAGCAAACACGGTGGCCAAGCCCGAATCTAACACCGCCTCATCCGCATCCACAAAGTCGCCATAATTCGCGAACCGAGGTGCGACCTTTGCTAGATCCGCTCCTCGAAAGAACTGGGCACCAATCTCTCGCGCCTTGGGCCCGGAAACACGTAAGACAGCAATAGCGCCTTCGCCAAGGGCCGTGGAAACAGCCGCGATGGTGTCGTCAATCATGTATGGCTAGCTCACAGGATGATCACTAAGCCAAGTCTTCAGCTCAGCGACAAAGCGCTCGTTCTCAGCAGGCCTGCCGACGGAAACACGGATCCACTCAGGTAACTTGTAGCCGCGCATCGCACGGATAATCACGCCGCGCTTCATGAAATCAGCGAAGAGGGCATCGCCATCACCCACCCGCACCAAGACGAAGTTGGCGTGACTAGGAACATACTCGAGACCGAGTTCTTTGAACATGTCCTCGAAGTAGCGCAAGCCAGCATCGTTGTTCTCACAGGTCTTGGCTTGGTGCTCTGTGTCTAGCAAACTCGCCAAGGCCCCAGCTTGAGCAATTGCATTGGCATTGAATGGCTGGCGCGTCTTCTGAAGTACCTCTATCAACGGTGCAGGACCCAGTCCGTAGCCAATGCGCAGGCTAGCAAGCCCTTGGATCTTTGAGAATGTCCGCATGATGATGACATTTCGTCCTTCACGGACATACTTGAGCGTGTTAGGCGGCTCTTTGAGAAACTCGTGATAAGCTTCATCGAAGATGACGATGACATGCTCAGGCACACGCTCCATGAATCGATCAATCGCGGCTTCATCGACGAGCGTTCCCGTTGGATTGTTAGGATTCGCAATGAAGAGCTGCTTCGTTTCTGGACGAATGGCATCAGCCATGGCGTCGAGATCATGGATAAAGTTAGGATCAGGCACCTCGATCGTTTCCGCGCCGAACAGTGTCGCCATCAGCTTGTAGACCACGAACGCGTGTTCAGCCGCGATGATGGAATCGCCAGGCTTGAGAAAGGCGTGCCCAATGAACTCGATGATTTCATTAGACCCATTTCCGAGAACCACGTTCTCGCGCGCTAAGCCGTTCTGCTCTGCGATGGCCTGGCGGAGCTTGTAGCCACCGCCATCTGGGTAAAACTGAGCCTTCGCCAGTGCCTCGGTCATGGCAACCACCGCTTTCGGAGACGGGCCCAGAGGGTTCTCATTGGACGCCAGCTTCACGATTTCGTTAGGATCCAACCCAAGATCACGGGCCACATCCTCAATCGGCTTACCAGGTTCGTAGGCGACGAGGTCGCGTAACTGTGGGTTGGCTTGGTCCCAAATGCTGCTCATACCTCTCAGATAGCGGTTGGCCGAGCGGAAATCAAACGAACGCTACCCGATCAGACAATCTTCAGGAACTCGGAATCCTTGATCCCGAGACTAGCGTAGATCTCACGCGTCGCCGTGGACTGATTCAAAGTATAGAAGTGGATGCCATCTACTTCCTCATCGATGAGCTGAGCGCATTGTTCCGTGGCGTGGTGAATCCCCACGCGCCGCGCGGCATCTTCGTCATCACCACAACGATAGATCGCCTTAAGCAGTTTGGCAGGGTAACGCGTTCCCGCTGCCAGCTCGGCCATGCGTTGCATGCCCTTGGAACTGGTGATGGGCATGATCCCAGCTATGATCGGAATTTCGATTCCGGCGAGCACACAACGATCCCGGAAGTCGAGAAAGTCGTGATTATCAAAGAAGAGTTGAGTGCAGATGTAATCCGCGCCCGCATCGACTTTCGCTTTTAGGTGGTCCATTTCCAACACCCGATTTGGAGTGCCTGGGTGGCCCTCCGGGAAGCCGGCTACACCGATGCCGAAGCCACGTTTGTCCTCGTGGGTACCAGACTCGTTGAACTTCTGGATGAACCGCACAAGATCCGCAGCTTGCTGAAAGGCGTCGGCTTCCTTGCGGTAGTTCTTGAGATCTCGAGGCGGGTCACCACCCAAAGCGAGGATGTTAGAAATGCCTGCTTCGGCGTAACGCTGGAGAATCCCCTGAATGTCCCCCTCTTGATGACACACGCACGTCAGGTGCGGGATAGGATCAAGAGCCGTTTCATTCTTCAACCGCACAACCAAATCGTGCGTCATCTCACGGGTAGAACCACCCGCGCCATAGGTCACACTAACAAAGGAAGGCTTGTAAGGCTCCAGCTCCGCGATCGACGCATAAAGCGACTCAGACGACTTTGGCGTCTTGGGAGGAAAGAACTCGAACGAGAACGTCGTCCGATACGCGCCCAGAATGTCGCTGATGTGCATCAGTTCCCCTCCGGGGCAACCTCAGTAGCAGGACTCGCATCATCGGCTACTGGCAGAGCCTCAACAGGCTCCGTCACGAGCGGCTCAGTCAAAGCAGGAACAGGAACAGAAGCCGCGGCGGCGTCTTCTGGGCTCATCGGCTTGACGCTCAAGTGAGGCAAACGCTCTATGCGCTGAGCAGCCGTGCGCTTATATGTACTATTCTCGGCAGCTTTGGCCTCGAGATCTTCAAAGGCCTGTGTAGCCTCCGTAAATAAAGCTTCGGCATTCGAGTCACCACTGGCCAAGGCAGCCACAGCCTGAGCCGTAAGCGCATCACCAAGACGGAGGAGCGCTGTTTGCGCAATGAAACCAGGAGCTTCTCCTGGCACCGTAGCTTCCTTTAACAAGCTCACAGCCTTATCAAGATCGCCAGCCACATGCTTTTTAAGGCCAAGATCCGAAACACCCTTCAAGTAAAGAGGGTGCCCCTTCCTTGTGTCATAAAACGTCTGCAAAGCAGTCAGGCTCTCCTCGGCCTTGTCTTCTTCCATCAGCTTCTCGCTGATGAGGAGTTCTGCAGAACCCGCCACCACGCTATTGGGAAACTCACCAATCACCGCCTGTAGCTCGTCGATACTCTCGGCACCAGTCAATGCTGCCGCAGCAGCGCTCTTCCCAGATTCGCTCTTAAAGGAAATCAGGAGGTAGATGATGACGGCAAGAAGGACCGCGCCGATGCCCAGCATCAACATGGTCTTATTCTCCTCCACGAAATCCTCCAACGCAGAGTTGTCGTGGTCAATCGCTGCAACGGGGATTTCAGAAGTGGCTGCAGCTGGTGCTGGATCGGGCTTGTTGACCATGGGGTAGAGTGGGGTCTGGGAAAGAAAGAGTCAGTCCTCACGCCCGATCACCGGGCGCAAGGGAGGCATCTATTAGCTTAGTGGCCAGATGCCTGCAACCAGATTCCGAGCCCTGTCAATTTGCGTCAACCTTTGGCCCATTTCCACCATAACAGATCTAGCCATTTATCCGACCGTACTTTAGATGCCTTGGTGGCCAGTCTTTTATCAGATGAAGAGCTCGATCAGGCGTTGCGAACCGTTCCCAAATGGAAATACGATGCCGCCGAGAAACGGCTGATTCGGGCTACCAAGCGCCAATCGTTCTCAGATGGGATCGACCTGGTGCGTGACGTTGCTGAGCTCGCCGAGGACCTGCAGCACCATCCAGACATCGATATTCGTTGGACGACCATCACGTTCAGCCTGACGACCCACAGCGCTGGCGGCCTTACTCTCAAGGACTTCGAACTGGCGAAGGAGATTGATGGTTTGCTCGACTAGGGGGCCTGGAGGACTCACAAACGGGTTGCCACCCTAAGAGGATCTATTAACATCGGGCTATAATTTCGAGAAACACCGCTCCAGTCTGAGGTTCGCAGAAACCTGCGCCAACCCAGGCCTCCCACCCTCATGGCTCGCTCCACAATCCAGGACCAACCGCCCACGAATACGGCGGCGTCCTTCGAGCGCCAACCTCCGGAAGACCTTGAGGATACGCTCCCGTTCTCGTTATTGAATGCGCTGCTGGAAGGCTTGGATGGTGCCGTGCCCTACGAGCCGCCCCCCTTAGCCCAGCTAGAAGAGATCACGCTGGAAACGAAGCCCTCAGAAGGGGCGTCTGACCCACCTGAGGCCGCTGAACCTACGGACAAGACACCCCAAGACGAGCAGGCTTCCGTCCCTGACAAACTCGTAGTCGGTGCCGATGTCGACGACACCCCTGCCGCACCAGCGTCAGAACCCGAAGAGGTCTCCGAACCGCTCACTTCCATGGCGGAGCCTCCTACTACGAAGAATGAAGCCGCTCCTTTAGTCGCAGATGCCAAGGACAAAGCTAAAGATTCAGAAGCCCCTGCCCCCGAGGCTAGCAGGGAAATTTCTGATACCGATCCCAAGCCTCTCCCGTTGAACTTCCCCAAGGTCTCCAACAAACTGCCACCTCCGCCGCCGCCGCCTCGCCCAAAGAGCCGTCGGTTCTCTGCGTCCACAAACCCTTTCTCAGAGCGCCAAGAGCGGCCGAAGCCTACGACCAAAGGACCACCGAGCAATCAGCAGTGGCCGAGACGAGGATTCCAAGGGGCTCCTGTCGACAAACCCGCATCGTTTGATCCGATCAACAAGGCGATCCGCATCTTCGAGTCTCTATCGAATGAGCCCGAGGATGAAAAAGACTTGCCTCAAACGGACGCCCCATCCGCGAAGGCTGGTCTTTCGCCGCCGCCATCAGCTCCTGAAAGCACGGATAGCAAGCCCCCCGTCGAAACCATAGAGGTAGCTCCCGAACCAAAGGAGGAGGAAGCAACCACTCCCCAGGCACCTGCAGCGCAGGAGGACCTTGCCGAACTCGATACAGTCAAGATCCAGCTACCTAGGAACCGAGTCGCCAAGCCGTCAGTTCCCGAGCCACAGCCACAGCCCAAGCCGAAGCCTAAACCTTCAAAGGGACTGACGAACATCGCCCCGAAAGACTTGTCTCCTCCCGTGGAGACGGCACAACCACCAACGCCGCCTCTTAAGCCCAAAGCCGAATTAACGGTCCAGCAAGAGCCTGTCCAGTCCAAGCCAAAGACGCCGGCCGCTTCGCCTGTTCCTTCTGCTCAGGAGAGCAGGACACTTCCGCCGGTCCCGGTCCGACGCAGGCGACGCAAACGGGTTCCCCTAAATCCTTGGACAGCCAAGCGAAGCGCCCCTTTGCAAGGAACGGAAAGCCGCCAAGATCGAAACGAGCACATCAACAAGACGCTCGGCGAACTAGCAAAGACGCTAGAATCCACCTTTCTAACATCGCCCAACGAAAGCCCTCCGGCTGATGCTCTCACACCAAAAGTCGAGCTCCGACAAACTTTCTCCGAAGATCAATCGGCGCCACCATCACGTTCCGCGTCGAAGCTCGTCCCTCGAGCACTGAGCAAGCAAGACACCGACGCGGCACTAGCATCGACAGACGCCGAGCAGGTATCTCCAGCGCTAGACCAGCCGGACTTTGAGATCACGGCTCCTACAACGTTGATCGCAGAGGATGCTCCGATCTCTCCCTTCACCAAAGCCGCGCGCGAGCAAATTAGGCCATCTCCGTCGCCAGGCTCACAGGAAAGCCCTTTCACTTTAGCCAACTCCTCTAGAATTATTAGTCAGGCCCCAGCAGATGCCGAACAGAAAGTGTTCGCCTCTCCTTTCTCCACGGCACTCAAGAAACGTCAGAACAACACCTCAGAACAAACCTCAGGCTCCACCAGCGCGCCGAGAATCGCGCCCATCAGCCCCCCAGGCACCCACCCGGATCAGGAAGCCGCTCTAGCGCAGGGACAACTACCGGCTCCAACGTACTCCTTCGCGACGATGGGGATCCCCTCCGCGCAGGGGAAAGCGCCGTCTGCGGCACCACCAACACCGATGACAGCAGCAGCCGTACACGCGCAGGTCCCACCTCCCGCGCCCCCCAGGCCTCCAGGCCCCTTCACGCCAGCGACGCAGC
This sequence comes from uncultured Verrucomicrobiales bacterium, assembly GCA_938082635.1. Lineage (GTDB taxonomy): Bacteria > Verrucomicrobiota > Verrucomicrobiia > Verrucomicrobiales > DEV007 > JAACDM01. The sequence continues at coordinate 34,627 of CALLLI010000066.1, read as the reverse complement.
CCTCACCAGAGAAAGCGCCCCTGCCAGAACCGGCCACGGATCGTGCGCAACGACCACTCCCAGAACCCAACACTTGGGGCATTCTCACTTGGGTCCTTTGCATCGTCTGCGGCATCTTCTTCTTAGTGTATCTCTTCGAGATCTACCAAACACTGAGCGGCTCTAACAAAAACAAGCCCACTATCATCCGGCCACATCAGGAAGAAACAATCCAAGAGGAGCCTTCAGCAAACAACTCGCGGGAGACCTCATCGATTCTAACACCAGCCCCCCAGGTATCTCTATCAGATGCCATGGGAACCCTAGCAGGTTTCCTAAGCGCTGACACCAAGGAAATTCGCGACCAGTACTTGGTTGAAGATGAAAAATTGCATGACCGCATGACCGAACACTACGCGAGCTTCCCCATGCAAGCCGGGGCGCCTCGTCAGGTAGTCAACGGCGGCACGTTTGCAGATACCTATCGTTCCTATGTCGTCGTTAAAACGCAATGGGCCGATAACCGTGAAACCGACGCCCTTCTCATCAAGGACGCTTCGGACAACTATCGCTTCAGCTGGTACGGCTTTGAGCAGTCTCGAAATCAGCTGCTGCGGCATTATGCAGAAACATCCTGGACCGGCTGGACTCAGTTCTTTGTCGAGATCAAACCCATCGATCCGACGACTCTCCCTACTGGAAGCGTCTTGGACAATCTCTACTACAAAATTACGGCCCCAGAAGATCCCGAGTTCGAAGCCATCGGCTATGTGGACGGGCTCTCTTCGATGGCCACGGATTTCAAAGAACGCTTTCCAAACAGCTCCACCTACAAAGTCTACGCGGACCTCATGCGCGGCGAGCCTTTCCATGATGATCCACGACCACTCTTCAGGATCACTCGACTCATTCGTGCAAGCTGGGACGCCACCCCCTAGCCGAGATCGCTCCCTTACAACTTAAGATCAAGGTTGTCATGGAGATAGTCCTTACGAACATCTAATGGTTCCTATGTCGCCTTCGGAAACCACACAAGATTCCGGCAACCCCGATCCCCTTACCACGGCCAAGCCTTCACTGGCTAAGCTTGCCGTCTGGGAGCAAGACACGTTTCCAGAACCTCACGAACGGACCAGCAACAAGCGTGCCTGTTTCATGTTCAAAGTTGCTCTCGGAACACTCATCATCATCGGTCTGATGGCAGGGCATGGTATCTCTGGAGACGCCAACGGTGTCATGTTCGGTTGGTGGCTGGGAATTCCACTTCTCGCTCTCTGGGTGATCGTGGTCCTAGAAGGCTTGTTAGGGATGGCCATGACTCATGATCACCACTGGGATGCGTTCAAACGCTTCCTTCTGGTCATTGTCTGCCCCCCCTTCCGCGCCGCCGTCTCACCTGGCTATCCTGGAAAGTTTGTCTGGCTACCCAAGCACGACTGGCTCGCAGTCGGCAAGTTGAACTTAGAACGCGTCGAGCTTCGCCTCGCGTTGCCCATGCTCGGCATCACGCTGCTCGTCTTACCTCTCCTCGGTCTAGAACTGATGTTAGGCACATGGCTAGAGCGCCATCTCTGGGCTGCCGTCATCGTTCATACCCTAACAGCAATCATTTGGATTGCCTTTGCGTTAGAGTTTATCATCATGCTTTCCCTAGCAGGCAAGAAACTCGCCTACTGTAAGCAGCACTGGGTGAACCTAGCCATCATTCTCCTGCCGCTCTGCGCATTCCTTCGTGCGTTCCGTATCCTGAGGCTTGGTAAGTTTGGCAAACTCCTCCGCGCCTACCGAATGCGCGGCATCGTTGCTCGCACCACGAGGCTCGCGATGGTCTTCAACCTGATTGAGCGGCTCATGGAACGGAATCCAGAGAAGTATTTGCTCGCTCTGGAAGACAAGGTCCTTGAGAAGAAAACCGAGATCCAAGCACTCGAAGAGAAGATGAACGACCTCCGGGAGCGCATCGCCAAAGAGCAAGAAGCCGCAGCCGCTGAGAAGGTGCCCACACCGTCAGGAGAATCTTCCCTGACTCAGACATAGCCTAGCAGGCCAGCAAAGGGGAGTAGACATCACCGTTCCGAACGACCATTGGTTTCTATGGAAGATTCACTGTTCGATCAGGCTCCAGAACCCACCAAGGTGCCACGCAGTGATTCTGCAGGAATGCCGCTGGCCGCCAGAATGCGCCCGCGCTCGCTCCAAGACTATTGCGGACAAGAGCACATCTTGGGCGAGGGCAAGTTGCTTCGGCGCGCTATTGAAGCTGACCGGTTCTCGTCGTTGATCTTCTATGGCCCTCCTGGCGTGGGAAAGACGAGTTTAGCTCGCTTGGTTGCCGGCCACACTTCCGCGCGATTCGTCAATCTCAGCGGCGTGGAGAGCAATGTGTCAGAGATTCGACAAAAAGTTGATGAAGCACGAACCTACCAGCGGCTGCATAAACGCGCAACCATCCTCTTTGTCGACGAGATTCATCGCTTCAATAAATCTCAACAAGACGTGCTCCTCCCTCACATTGAACACGGGACGATTCGCTTCATTGGAGCCACCACGCACAATCCTTATTTCTACATCAATAGCCCGCTCGTCTCGCGTTCTCAGGTGTTTCAGCTAGAGCCTCTGACCACAGACAACCTCGTTCAACTTGTCGAACGCAGCTTGACCGACGAGGAGCGAGGATTTGGGAAAGACCAGGTCACCGTCACACCCGAAGCCGCACGTCACCTTGCGACGATCGCCGATGGTGACGCTCGCAAGTGCCTAACGGCTTTGGAACTCGCCGTCCTGACCTCACCACGCAAGGATGGGGACAGTTTAGAAATAACGCTAGAGATCGCCGAGGAATCCATTCAACAGAAAGCCGTCGTCTATGATGCCGATGGCGATGAACACTACGACACGATCAGTGCATTTATCAAAAGCATGCGCGGCTCCGATCCAGACGCCGCCCTCTACTGGTTGGCCAAGATGCTCTACGCCGGCGAGGATATTCGGTTTATTGCTAGGCGCTTGGTGATCGCGGCGAGTGAAGATGTGGGCCTAGCAGATTCCAACGCACTCCGAGTCGCCGTGGCTGCTCAGCAAGCGGTCGAGTTCATTGGTCTACCCGAAGCCCAGATTCCGCTCGCCCACGCAACGGTGTATCTTGCCACAGCACCCAAGAGTAATCGAAGCTACGCCGGACTCACGGCTGCCATGAAAGACGTGAAGGAAGGCCGAACCCTAGCCGTTCCCAAACATCTGCGCGATGGCCACTACAAAGGCGCGAAAGACCTCGGGCATGGCGAAGGCTACCTCTACAGCCACAACTATGAAGGAGGCTATGTTCCCCAAGCCTACCTTCCAGAAGGCAAGCGCTACTACGAGCCGACCGACAACGGCATGGAGAAGAGAATCAAAGAGCGTCTGGCTCATTGGAGGTCTCTCTTCGAAGAGAAACAGAATCCCGATTTTTAACGGTCCTGGTTGCACATTTCCGAGCCTGCTCTCGTAGAACAGCGGCCGATTTCCCAGAAGTTCAGGATTTCCCGGGCTTGTGAAGAGCTACATTGATTTCAAGGATATCGAGACTATAAATTTTAAATAATTTTTCGTTTACATAAAGTTTTCAGCACGTTTATATGCGGATCAAAGTTGCTCATAGTAGCCATAGTTAACTATACAAATCCTCTCTAATGTCTTCGTCCGCTCACTTCAGCCCCTCCTTTCATCTTAAAAAAGTGGAGACGGTGCAAAGCAGTGAGCTCACCGAGATTGTGTTCTTCGATCAGAAGATCGACTTCGTTCCGAAAGCGGCACAGCTTCTTGTCGGTGTCTTTCTTGATCCCTCAGGCGATGGCCATTTAGAAGAGCTGGAAGGTGTCTCAATTCAAATCGATACCGACTCCGGCATGGTCCTCGACACCCTCCGCAAGGGCCAACCTGCAGGAAAACTCGATTTCCCGCTGAGCGAGCGTACTGACGTGCGACTCAGCATCCACATCGAACGTCATGGGAGTGTCTTTCTCCCTCACCTCTCTACTTCAGACACCGAAGGAGATCTAGGTGGACTGAACATGGACCGTCCATGGCACAGCGACGGCGAGGATCGGCTCATGCTACCAGCTTTCAATGCCTCTGCGGGCATCCAATTCTCGGCATTCTGTGGCTACTATTCGGAGAATCTCTACCATCCCGAGTTCGGAGACACGCAGATGTGCCTCTGGCCGGATGACACACATTGACTGGGGAGCAGACGACGCCTGATCGCCGGTTGTGCCCATAGTGCCACGCGCTATACTCGGCGGAGTGAAGCGTATTGTTCTTGGAGTCACTGGATCGATTGCTGCCTACAAGGCAGCAGATTTGGCGAGTCAGCTGACTAAAACAGGCCATCAGGTCACAGTCGTCCTGACTCGCGATGCTCAAGAGTTTGTCACCCCACTGACCCTGCAGACGCTGTCAAAACAGCCCGTGGTCACCGATCTCTATGACGAGAAAGAAAGTTGGCGGCCCGGGCACATCCAGCTCGCAGATGAAGCCGATCTCATGCTCATCGCTCCGGCCACAGCAAACACGCTAGCTCAATTGGGTCAGGGCCTTGCACCAAACGCACTCACTGCCATCGCCCTCGCCACTCGGGCTCCCATGCTAGTCGCTCCTGCCATGAACGGGAACATGTGGTCCCATCCAGCAACCCAAACTCACGTGAGCACACTCAAAGGCTGGGGCGTCGACTTCATCGGACCCGACACCGAAGGAATGCTCGCCTGCGGCTATGAGGGAGTCGGTCGCTTGATGCTCGTGGAAGACATTGTCGCTGCAGCCGAAGCCATCCTAGCAGAGAATCGACCGAAACGAGCCCTTTGAAAGTCCTGATCACCGCCGGTCCTACACGTGAGGCCATCGATCCTGTGCGCTACCTCAGCAACCGCTCGTCTGGGCGAATGGGATTCGCCCTTGCTGGTGAAGCTGCTAGTCGAGGCCATGAAGTGACGCTCATCACAGGTCCCGTAAGCTTGCCCACGCCAGCGAATGTGAAGCGAATTGACGTCGTGTCTGCCGAAGACATGTACCGCGCAGTGATCGACCAATTGGAAGGTGTAGACATCGCCATTCACAGCGCTGCCGTCGCCGACTACCGCCCGAAGGACGTTCATGACGAGAAAGTGAAGAAAGCGGCCGAAGAATGGACCGTCGCCCTTGAACGCACGACTGACATTCTTGGGAGCATGAGAGATCCCCTGAATTACGACAGGATCTTGGTTGGTTTCGCTGCGGAGACAGAGAATCTGCTTCCAAATGCTCGAATGAAGCTAGCCAAGAAAGGTTGTGACCTTGTCATCGCCAACGATGTCAGCGGCCTCGACATTGGCTTCGATCAGCCTGACAATGAAGTCACGTTGCTTTTCAAAGACGGGCGCGAAGAAGCCGTCCCAAAGCAGACCAAAGAAGCACTCGCGACGCTCCTTTGTGATCGCATTGAATCCATTTCCCTATGAGTGAAACCCTAGACATCGCCATCCAAGCGGCCAAAGAAGCCGGCGCGTTCCTACGCGAACATTTCGAGAACACCGAATCCCTCGTGGTCAACGAGGCCAGCCAACACGACATCAAGCTAGAACTCGATGTTCGCAGTCAAACGCTCATCACCGAGCATTTGTTAGGCGCATTCCCCGATCACGCCCTCTACGGTGAAGAAGGCCTTGCCGGGAATCAAGACAGTCCTTGGCAATGGATCGTCGATCCCATCGACGGTACGGTGAACTACTTCTATGGCCTGCCGCACTACTGTGTCTCCATCGCGCTACGCCATGAAGGAGTGACCCAACTCGGCGTCATCTATGATCCCTCGACCCAGGAACTGTGGACTGGCGAACGCGGCAAAGGAGCTTTTCTCAACGGACGCAAGATTTCTGTCAGTGACCGATCCGTCCTCAAAGAAGCCGTCATCACTGTCGGATTCTCTAAGACTGCTGCCGCCATGCAAGAGGGCTTAGGACGTTTCTCTGAATTGGCCTCACAAGTTCGCAAAATTCGCATCATGGGCAGTGCTGCTCTCGGGTTAGCCTACATTGCCACAGGGCGGCTTGACGCCTACATCGAAGGCTTCATCAGCCTTTGGGACATCGCCGCAGGTGTCTTGCTGATCGAAGAAGCAGGCGGCCAGGTCACTCTAGCAAACCTCGACAACAGCGAAGATAAGTTTAGTATCATGGCCTCAAATAATAGGCTGGCACTACCAATGCCCTCATGAAGATAGGCAAGCTCGGTGGGCTGCTCTTCGGTCTTCTCGCTTTAGGAGCAGGGCTCTTTGCTCTCACCTGGGGAATTCAAGGGGGCCTTGCCTCTCTAGCCTCCAAGAACTGGCCCACGTCAGAAGGCACCATCACTCAGTCAGAACTCGAGAAACAGCGAAAAAAAGGCGGAGCCGCCTCCACTCAGCGCCGAAACCGATTCACCTACACACCTCGGATCACCTACGAGTTCAAAGTAGATGGCCAAAGCTATACAGGCACGCGACTCAGCTTTAGCGACTACGCCACTTCGAACGAAGACCAAATGCAGCAAGTCCTCGCGCCGTATCCCGTGGGTACCATCGTCAACGTCCACTATGATCCTGACAAGCCCACGGAGTGCGCCCTTCAAACCGGCTTCGGATGGACACCCGTAGCCATCACTGGAGCCGGTTGTCTCCTCTCCTTCATCGGCAGCATCGCACTGGTTGGGTCAATCAGGCGAAAGAGCTAGCCTGAAGCGCCAGAGTCGCGCTCAAGATCCCACGAGTCCGAACGCTCTTGCTGGATTTGAATCAGTCCCTCCAAGCAAAATCAGCCACGACCGGGAAGTGGTCGCTGGCTGCCATGGAGGACGCCTGAGACAAAGAGCGACTGGCGAGCCATGAATCAGAAAGATCGGCCGTGTCGAAGACAAACGCATTGGCAGCCATGATCGCACTGTCGGAATACTGCAGGTAATCCAAACGCCCGGGGACAAATCGCTCTCTGTCAGACGCCCAAGTCGTGTTCTCATCGCCTCGGAGATGATAGGCATCGAGAATGGACAGGTCGGACTGATCAAGGTCGAGCTTCGCACCAAGTAGGGTGATAGGTCGTCGACCGCCCACGAGATTGAGGTCGCCGCCGATGACCACGGCATCAAAACTCGCCGAGGCCATCGCCTCCGCGATGGCTCCATTGATGAGCCCCACTTCCTCAAGGCGTCTCTCGTCTTCCCAACTATCGACTCTCCCGCAACACTTCAAATGCATTGGAGCTACGAGAACACATCGGCCACCAACAGTGACCACGCCTCCTAACGTTTTCACTGCGCGGTCCAGACGCTCTGGATAAGGAATCCATTCCAACGAGGCAACGGACTCGATCGGAAGACGACTGGCGATGGCACATCGGGAAGGGCCGCCTCCTCTTCCAAAAAGGATCTGCCAGGCATCGCCGTCGGGAGACAGCCGATCGGCAAAAAAGCTTTCCAATGCCGGAGCTGAATCCTCTCCAAGTTCTTCAAACAGAACGATGTCAGGATTCAAAGCCGCCAGCATCCTGGAATAAAGATCAGGCTTCTCCAGGATTGAGCCATTCAACACATTCCAGCACATGAGGCGGAAGGAACCGTCTGCCTTTGGTGGAAGATGCTCCGCCAGGGCTCTGGATCTCTCCGAAGAGGCCATTGGAGGCAAGGAATGGTAAACGACCTCCGTCTCATCCGAGAGACTTCGATCGGCACCGATAAGAACGAGTTTGAAGGAAACGGAATCTCCCCGAAGTAACGGAGGTGTATCCGGCAAGGACGAATCGCGGTTGAACCTGCACTCAATCCGGTCGCTGGCATAGGTTGGAGCCGCGAGGAATCCGATAGCCGAGTGGTGAATAGAAGCCGACGGTTCCGAAGGCTCGTAGGTCGTCGATGCTACGCTGACTCCCATGTTGTCATCCTCAGGCCGATCAGGATTCTCCGGCGAAAAACGAACGATCAGGTCAACGCCGGGAAACCCATGATGTGGCTTTCCCGTATCTGGATTCGCATCACCATCCATCAGCAATTCCAGCGTCCCATCCAGCCGTTGCACATTGAGCTCCCGATTCAGGCCGATCGATAGGTGGACAAACTGAGCATCACTCCGCATCTGGAGCGTGCCAATATCGAGCTCTGCATTTGGAGCGTCCCCCGAGTCATCGAGAACGGTGGCGACATCATTCCAGTCGTCAAAGACACCATCCATACGCACGGTGGTGGCATTCGTTTCAGGCGTTAGCGGCTCAGATGGCGTAGGACGAGCGTCCTTGGAACAGCTAGAGAGCGAACTCAGTAAGAAAACAAAGCTTAACGCCAGGGGCAACGCCCATTCGACTCGAATACTGGCACACAGATTGGCGATCACATCGCAAGCCTATGACATTGGGCTGTCTCTTCCAAGAAGGATTGGTGTGCCCAGTGGCACTTAGAATCGGGATTTGAGTGATTGGGGAAAAGCGAACGACATCACGGTAATCCCTGATGGGTTTGTGGCCCACGCCGATCAAAGCATCGCGCGAACCAGTCGCTCATCGTCTCTTTGCAGGTTTCCGCGTCGCGGAACCGGGACTGTGCACGAAGCCCCACCAACCAAAGAACAAGGGATGTGAATCGTTTGGTCGACGATGCCGTTCTTAATATCGTCAACACGTTGTATCTCGATCACAGCCGGACGCTTCCTAGCAAGCGCTTCCAATCACGGAATTCGTATCACAGGTTTCCCTTCGACCTTGACCTTGAAGCAGGCGCTTATAAAGCGCACGCCTCCCTTGTTGGACGATGATGTCAGGCCTTGAACGACGCCAGGATCATCAGGTGGATCAGGAAGCTCGACACAAGGGGCATCGGGTTCGCCTTGGGCCCTGTTGGAAGTCCCACTCCCATCAAGGTAGCCTGTGTTGGCGATCGTGATTGGTGAGCTCATCTGCGTCCATGAAAACGTCTGAATCACACCATCATCAACCGACCGTGAGTCCGGCTCTACCACTTCCCTAATCTCCCCTACCCTTTCCTCATTCTCTGAAGTAGCATCCTCAGCATCCGTCAGGTACCCTGCGCGATAAAATCGCACACTTGCTCCACCAGGGGCGGCCACATCGACCGCGAGAAACTCGCCTGACTCTGTCTCCGTGGCTGAGCCAATCTTCTCCCACGTTCTTAGATCGCTCGAAGCCCACACCATGGGAGACGTCGCGGTGTCACCAAAGAAGCGAAGCAGGACTTCGCCCTCTCGAACCTGGGCAATCTCAATCGTGGCCCGCGAACCGTCTTCCAATTCTCCATCGTTCGGATGGCCAATGGCGACGTTACCGACCACACAAGAAGCAATCACTGTTGTCAGGCATGTCTTGAGTTTCATGCCCCCTACAACGCCAAGGCAACCCAGAAGATACGGAGCGCCTTTCTGTTGCCGGATGTAGTGCGGTTTCCCGGTCTTAGCATCCACACATATAGGAGACGATCTCAGCCAGTATCCCCGCAAAAAGGTGACTTTAGCGGGAATAACCTGGATCAAGAGCCCCCGAAGAGTCCATCGTGAGCAGTTATCGCGTCGACCGATCATGTCCCCTCACTTCCCTAGCAGGTCCAACCGCCGACAATTCATCCAACGTGCGGGTGGCGGTTTTGGAGCCGTGGCGCTCTCTCGCAGCTCTCGATGGCATCCCCGAGATTGCGGATCGAGGGGAGAAACTCATCGGGAAGGGCCAGCACGGCTGGAAGTACTTCGAGGGTGGCAGCTCTCCTGGCGACGCCTGGACGACGCCCGTATTCAACGACTCGACGTTGAAGACCGGGACGGCTCCACTGGGGTACGGAGACGACGACTTGAAAACGACGATTGGCTTTGGCGGCGACGCCAAGGCCAAGAACAGCGTTGCCTTTTTCCGGAAGAAATTTGCCTTGAGCGATGCAAACGCTTCTAGCAGGTATGCGGCGGGCATTCGCTATGACGACGGCGCCGTCGTCTACCTCAATGGAGTGGAAGTCTTCCGCTACAATGTGGACAAGGCCAAGCCAGGTGAGCCTAACGAAAAGCAGTTTGCCAGTTCGACCATAGGAGGCAATGACCGTCGCGAGAGGCACTACTGGTTTTTTGAGATCGATCCGAAAAATGCGGCAAGGGGAAAACGTCATCGCCGTCAGTGTGCATCAGCACGAATGGCAGTAGCAGCGACCTGGCAATGGATCTGCAGACCGTGCGGGTGGATGAGGGTGCATTCAGCGTTGTGAAGGAGAAGGCCGTGGCACTCGACCAGCGATTCCGTCCGTCGGCTGGGCGATAGCCCTCGTCCGCGTTGCGACCATCTCTGGAGATTCCGGATTAGATTGCGAAAGCGTCAGCGTCACCGGCCTCGATCGAAATGACTAGAACAAGAGATCAGAAAGCAATCCTGTCTTACATTAACCATGAAAACTCAAAACAATTATCTATCACACATCTTAATCGGAATATCACTGATCGTGATTTCTACCTTCGCGTTGCAAGCTCAATCCCAACAACCGGCCACTCAAAAGAAGACGGAAACTAAAAAAGCCGATGCCTCTTAATTGCTCGACAAGGCGCTGATACGCGCCGGCAAAGAAAACAAAAACATATTGGTTCACCTCGGAGCCCCTTGGTGAGGTTGGTACCATAAACTCGAGGAGTTCCTCGGGCAAAAGCAAGTTACTTCCGTTCTCGGAAAAGATTTCATCGATCTCAAAATCGACACCGAAGAGATGAATAAGGGAAAAGAGGTGGCGGCCAAACTCAGAAAAGGAAAAAGCGGCGGAATTCCCTGGATGGTCATCCAAGACAAGAAAGGGAAAGAACTCATCACTTCCGATGGACCGGACGGCAATGTCGGTTGCCCCGTCCAGCCGAAGGAGAGAAAATGGTTCACCCATATGATCCAAAAAACCAAGAAGCGAATGACGGACAAAGATCTCTCCCAATTTGAACAGTCACTTGACGCCTTTGCTAAGAAGTTGGGACGTTGAATCGGATGGTTTCAGGAAAACCCACCAATCTCTTCAGAATCGTTAAGACGAATCATAATTTACTGCCAGGAAAAATTAGACTAATATGACAACTATTTCATTCTTCCGCCAAACGTGTCACTTCGCCCTCTCCAGCTTGCGATCTCAAGGCGCGCCACCCTTGGGCACCCTCGTCATCACACTGGTGGCAACAGTCTTGCTCTTTCCTACCCTCGTGCATGCTGCCACGACTCCAGCGCATGAAGCGGCCGAGGCGGGGGATACAAAACGCCTGGAGGCCCTCCTCGACAAGGATCCCGATTTGATCAACGCCAAGAACGACTCCGGCATCCAGCCGTTACACATGGCGGCGTGGGAGGGCCATGACGAGGCGGTCACGTTGCTGCTTGACCGCGGTGCGAACATCGCAGCGCGCGATTCTGGTGACTGGACCGCATTGCACTTTGCCGCAAGCGGTGATCACGCAGCGACCTGCCGACTTCTGTTGGAACGAGGTGCCCGCAACGAGGTGCCCGCAACGAGGTGGCCGATACCCCGCTGAGGACAGCAAGAACTGACGAAATTCGCGATGTGCTGTTGAACTTCCACCCGGTGCTACCGGGCGTTAAGCAGTTCATGGTATCCGTCTTGGCTGGTGACGTGAAGGAGGTCGGTTTGCAACTCGATAAAAACCCGAAATGGCTCGATGCGAAGGATGCGTCCGGTGGCACGGCGACCATGGTGGCTGCAATGGAGAACCGCATCGCTGTCTTGAAGCTGCTCATTGAAAGTGGCGCAGATGTGAATGCAACGCCTCCAGACGGATTTCAGTCTGCTCTCTACCTCGCTTCATCGCGAGGCCACGTGGAGGCTGTCGAACTTCTGCTAAAGCATGATGCGCAGCTTCACCCCACATCACCGGAAGAGAGTCGGCCTTTTATGCTCGCCACACTGCTAAGCGCTGCGGCGTTGACGATTTCAAAGAACGCACGTTGGGACAGCATGGTAGCCGCCCTTCAAAAAGGTGGGCCCGCAGCGATCATCGGCGAAGTCGGCGACCAGCCTATCGGTGATTATATTAAGGATCTTTGGGTGCACCAGCCGGAAGCGACTCGAGCGGCCAAACGCAAAATCGTAAAGCTACTCCTCGATGCCGGGGCTGACCCGAACAGAGGCAGCGAAATCAATCCGATAGGCGAGGCGGCGGGGTCCGGCGAAACAGAAATCGTGCGCCTTCTTCTCAAAAGGGGTACGGATCCAAATGTTAATTCGGGCACTGGCACTAGGCTCGCAGCGGCCGTGATGACCCATGCGCCCGCTGAGCTGGTCCGGCTCTTACTTGCAGCAGGAGCGGATCCACTCCTAAAAGGGAAGTTAGGTAACGTCTCCAGCATATCTGCAATGAACACGGCGGGGTTTATCGACAACGTTGAAGCCTTCGAACTGATGCTCACTGAACTGAAGGCAGACAAACTGGCGAAACCAAAGCACTTCGAAGTTCTAGTTAGTGCTCTACCACATCCCGGTTGGCTAAAGAAGACGTTGGCCACGGGCTTTGACTTCAGAGCGACGAACAAGCGGAAAATGACTGCACTTCATGTCGCCGCCAATCGAGATATACCCGAGTCTGTTCGACTGTTACTGGATGCCGGTGCTGATGTTGGCGCAAAAGATAGCGAGGGTTTCACGCCTCTACACAATGCTGCCAAGAAAGGGCGCGCGGAAAACGTGAAGCTACTACTCGAGCGTCGTGCTAACTTGGAGAGTCGGACGACAGACAGGCGCACACCCTTAAGCGTTGGCTGTATATATGGTGGCAATGTGGAAACCATCGGGTTACTCACAAAGGCGGGGGCGAAGTTGGAAGCTCGTGACCGCCTCGGTTGGACGCCGCTCATGACGGCAGCGGGATTGGGACGGCCGAAAATGGTCGCCCATTTGCTTGAGGCCGGTGCCAACGTCAATGCCACCAATGCCAGGGTCACCGTACTCGGAGCTGCCGCCTCAGGAGGCGGGCAATTCCTCGGCAAGACACCACAGAAAGGATTCAAGGCTTCTCAAGGCGCCTCGGACGATGATTACCTTCGCATCGCCCACTTGCTCATCAAACACGACGCCGAAACCGAGCAAGGTGGAAACAGCGATCTGAAAGGCTCAACACCACTCGAGACGGCTCTACAGTTCGGCTCGCGGGCCATAGTAGACTTGCTGCTGAAGAAGGGTGCGGACATCGAGGCAAAGAATGCGATGCAATTGGACCGCACACCTATTTGGGCGGCCATCCGCGGACGTCACGAGATGTTGGAATTGGTGATCGCACTCGGTGTGAATGTCAATGCCCCGGATACGAACAAGCTCACGCCACTGCACTTCGTTGCGGGACCACCCGATCAGGCGAAGATGGTCGAGACTCTTCTTCAGAATGGTGCCAACATCAACGCGCAGCAGGGAGTGGAAGCCACACCCCTGTTCCACGCCCTCTATCACAAAGCTTCAAAGTCCGTTCGCGTACTGCCAAAACACGGGGCAGACAAGAACATTGCGAGATCCAAGGGTGGCATGACGCCCTTGGATCTCGCTCGTACGCGCAAGAACCGAGAAATGGTGCGCCTGCTGACGTCCCCGTGATACCGTTTTTTGTCGCTGAAACCCTAAACTTTGGTTTTGACCCCATACTGTCCTAAAACTTGATTACGCCAGGACGTACTGGTATTCAGGCAGTTGGACGCGTTCAATGTAGGTGAATTCGAAGTGTTTTCTGAGCTTGGAAGTAGTCAGTATTTCTAATGAACGTGTTAAAATGCTCTAGCTTGTGTTCAAGCCATCGCTATCATTGTCCTTGTCAGTAGGTTAGGAAGCCCTTCGGACTAGCGTTACAATACGCTACTAGCCTGAGGCACCAGAGATTCTCTTAAGGTCCGCGCGGGTCTCGGCATACGAGGCCTTGTAGGCAGCCGTGTCTTCATCGGGCGTCTCCCCTCGGAGACGACAGGCCTCAGCATAGAGATCCGGCCACCAATTATAGTGTTCCGTGAGGCCCTCGCGTTTCCATTCCTCCCATCCTGAAACTACCTTGTCCCAACACTTCGTCCCATAAGCAGCCGCTTCGGCGACATCTTCGAATCCCTCGACATACCAGTCTCTACCGACGCGGGCATGCAACACTTCATCAGCCCAATCATAGTCTTGAATGAGCTCGGCAAAGTGATCGCCAGAATCGCGACCCACCTCCCACTCATAACGTTTGCCCGTCTTGCCCATCTGGCCTTGCTCAATGTACCAGAGGACGGCGTGCCGCTCTTTCGGCGTGAGCTGCTCGTTGAGTCCCTTCGACCAAGTGAAGTTGATTCTAACCAATTTCGCCCAATCAATGCCAAGTTTGGCAAAGCCAACTTCCCCCATCATGGCATGGCGCGCCTCGTCCCATAGCTGACGAGTCATTTCCTGGTGAAACTTCCATGGGTAGCGTCTGGACTCTTCATCGCCCTTGGCCTGGACCATTTCATAAAGAATGGACGCCATCATCTCAGGCACATCGATTTCTCGAAGACGCCGATAGTACATCATCAGAACTTTGTCGCGGTCCGCAAAGTGATCATCATGGAGAAACACCTCTGCATGCACACCCATGTTGTAGGGATCTTGAAAGCGTTCATCACGTTGCGGGTCACTATCATAAACAAACTCTCCCGCGCTATAACGTGGCGCGGGAAGCTCAGAGACACGTTCCGTGTCAATCTCTAGCGTCCCATCCAATCCGCCCGCAGCAGCGAGGCATCCATCCAGTTCACCTAACCAAACGGCGACCTCTGCAACAAGCTCCTCCGAAGCATCGACCTTCAGCGCAGCACCAGCGGACTCACCCCACGCAATCATTCCCTCTATCTCAGCCATGGCGTGCTTCAGAATCCTCACACTTGGCGAATCAACCAGGAGATTGGTGCTCTCTAGATGATGGCGCATGCCCTCAAGAATCGCCGGCATCGCCTTCCCATAGAGCCCTACAATCAACGCGTAGGTAGTCGGGGCATTGAGGATCTCATCAAAGCAATGCTCTAGATGGGGGTCCGGCACAGCGTCGAGCCCAAGCGGCGGGTGCCGCATCTCAGCGACGCGAGCACGGATTGTTCCAATGTGCTCTGCGACCAAATGCGCATGATGGCTCAGGCCCATCTTGATCTCATAAATCGGCTCGGCCGTGAGACGAGCTAAGCAGGTTTTCCAAACACGTTGCAAACCGTAATGATAGCGTTTGTGACGAGCCACGCACTCTTGCACACTCAGACCAGGAGACGCAGCCTGTTCGAAATCCGCGACGCCAGCGAGTGGCGGCAAATTCTTAAAACCTTCGCGGTCTTTCAATGTTGTCATGGCGTTTCAGATGGCTTCAGCATGCGACGCTGCTTCTCTTGGTACTTCTCGTAGAATTGCGTGTGTCGACTCGACAAGTCGATCTCACGGCCTCGCACAAAGGCTCGCTGCACGTTTGTTGGAATCTCTAGCGGATTCCCATCCGTGATCATCAGGGTGGCCAATTTGCCCACTTGGAGCGAACCTAACTGATCAGCCACACCGAGGACCTCGGCAGGTGATAGCGTGATCGATCGCAAAGCATCATCGGCAGTGAAACCTTCACCCACCGCAGCCGCAGCGATGTAGGGCAGGTTCCGCGCATTCGAAGCCCCTGAGGAATTGCCCGAGCCATTCGCAATACAGAAAGGAACTCCCGCAGCTAGCAAAGCCGCTGGCACTCGGGATGCCGCATCATACGGCTCCCATCGTCGCAGGGGTAACGCCTGGACGGTGCTCAAGACGACCGGAATTTCCCGCGCTTTGAGCAACGCTGTCACCCGCGCCACGTCTTGTCCCGAGACGAGCACAACCTCAAGGTCCTGCTCTTCCACAAACTGCAACGCGCGCTGAATCTCGACCACTCCCAACGCATGCACAAAGAGACGCAACCGTTTTTCTAGCACAGGCATCATCGCATCCAGTCTCACATCAGAGCGAAAGGCGACATCGCGGTTCAACTTAGCTTTCTGGTAGGCACGGGCTTCTTCAAAGAACGTCTGGAGCTTCTTCAAGCGCTCCTCCCAATTCTCCCGTTGGCTCTTCTGAGCATCAGCCGAGGCACTCGAGCCGTAGCGCATGCGTGGCCAGTATAAGTGCATTCCAACAGGCGCTTTCACAACCATGTCTTCCCACGTCCATCCATCGAGTTGCAGCAAAGCAGAACGCCCGCTCAGCAGCCCTCCACTTTGTGGTACCGTCAGGGTAATTAGGATTCCGTTGGCTCGCGCCACGGGGAGAAGTTCGCTATCGGGATTCACGGCGCTCTCCGCACGCACACTGGGGTTGATCATGCCAGGCTCTCGCAAGTCAACGGTGGCGCGGACAGCGGAGATCTCCACTAGGCCGAGCGTCCCATTGGCTGAAATCAGTCCGGGATAAACATGGCTTCCACTGCAAGACACCTTGAGAGCGGCCTCCTCCCCATCAAGAATCTCATCAGCCCGACCAATCGCGACGATCCGGCCCCGATCCATGAGCAATTTCCCGTCAGTGATAGACTCTGCCGAAATGGGATGCAGGGTACCACCATGTAGAAGAATCGCTTGATCCCCGCTCGCGGCAGGCAGCACATCATTTGCGCGCCCGAAATTGAACAGAACTACAATAAAAAATATCGTTAGAGAATGCATCTTCATAGGACTAGCGAAATTCACAATAGCAACCCGTGCAAGTGTGGAGACTTTGACCATCATGATAAAGACTCTGATAGTCAATCTGTTGATATTGCCCCCATGGACTTAGTAATCGAAGCCGCTCGGCAATACTCAGCGCCTCTTCGGCTTTATCATCTTTAGACTTATCCTCCTTCTCTGAAGCCTTCGATTCGTCCAGAATTTTACTGATCAGCCGTCGACGCTCTGTCTCAACCCAGTCTCTTCGTTCAGTATGAGAAGACTGCTGAAAATAAGGCACGCCATCGATCCACGTCTGCTCGCAACGCGACAAGGTGGACAGCGGCGGCCCGCTCCAGACAGCGAAGTCAGCATCCTTTCCTTCCTCTAACGAGCCCACCCGGTTCGCGATCCGCAGCTGCTTCGCTGGATTGATCGTGACGAACTTGAGCGCCTCTTCAGGAGAAACTCCCCCATACTTGACAGCCTTAGCCGCTTCCGTGTTCATGCGCGTCGCGAGTTCATTGTCATCGGAGTTGAACGACGTCAGAACGCCAGCCCTCTGCAGCAAGGCACCGTTGTATGGAATCGCATCATACACCTCAAACTTGTAAGCCCACCAATCGCTGAAGGTCGAGGCCCCCGCATTGATCTCACGAAGGTGACGCGCCACTTTGTAGCCCTCCAAGACGTGCTGGAAGGTGCCCACTGTAAATCCGAATTCCTGAGCCAACCTAACAAACATCAAGATCTCATCTTGCCGGTAGGAGTGAATATGCACGATGCGCTCACCGCGAAGAATCTCTAAAACCGCGTCTAAACGGAAGTCCGATCGAAAGGGGACAGCCTTTTCTTGCTCCGCATGGCGTTGCTTTCGTTCGCCATACTCACGGGCGGCCAGAAAGGTATCGCGCATTAGCTGCTCCACACCCATCCGCGACTGCGGGTAGCGATTGTTAGAACTGGCACCCCAATTCGACTGCTTCACATTCTCACCAAGGGCAAATTTCACCCCAGGCTTTGATCCCTTAAACTTAAGACCTTCAGCATCCTGCCCCCAGCGCAACTTGATGACTTGGCTTTGGCCACCCATCGGATTCGCCGAACCGTGCAGTAGGTTTGCCGTGGTCAACCCACCTGCTAATTGCCGGTAAATGCTAATATCTGTCGGATCGAGAACGTCTCCAATCCGAACTTCGCACGTCACGGCGTGAGAACCTTCATTGACCCCACGACTGATTGCCGTGTGGGAATGACAGTCAATAAGCCCCGGAGTCACGTGTTTACCATTACCGTCGATCTTATAGGACCGCCTCGGTGCTTGCACCTCTGATCCAATGGCAATGATCCGCCCATCCTCGATAATAACGTTTGTATCTGTGAGGACTCCTTGAGGCCCGCAGGTCCAAACGGTAGCATTCTCGATGAAGACACGGCGCTTCCGCTGAGTCATCCCCGGCATCCGTCCAGGATAAGCGCCTGCCGGATACTGAGCGACTGAATCCACCGTGATCTCTTCAATAAGTTTCTGTTTCTTCCCTTTTGAATCGCCTGGAAGTTGGCGTTTGGCCGACCATGAAAGGCGCTGACCATCCGGTAAGACACCCTGTCCAACCATCGTCTTGGCATTAAGATAGGCATTCAAACGAACTTTCCCGTCCTCAAGCCCGAAATGCTTACCTGGCAAGGTGAAGCTCAATTCATCGCTTCCTGCCATGATCATATCGACATCGTCACCATCGTCACCAACCTTCACCTTAGGCTTCTTGCTAGAACCAGTCACCACAAGGCGTCCGGGCCCAGCCGCACCAGTCCAAGCCGTTTCCCACGTGCCCACTGGGCTATCGTTAGCACGCTCAAGGGCACTGTGCCATGGGTGTCCATCGACCCACACCTGGCTAATCTTTGCCTCTTTCTCACGAAACGGATTGCCGTCTGTCACCACCAAATTCGCAACACGACCATTAGAAATCTCTCCTAGCCGAGCGCTCTCTCCGAGCATCCGGGCTGGCACAATGGTCAGCGCCTCGAGCGCCGCCTCTTCATCCAATCCATGCTGGATCGCTCGGCGCACGTTCGGCCAGAACTTGTTCAGCTTGGAACCTAATCGATGCGTTGATAGGGCGAAACTCACACCTCGCTCATTTAGGACAGCCGCATTCGTGGGGGCTTGCTCCCAGTGTTGCATCGTCTCTATCGACACATCTAGCGCACGGTCTGGAACAGAAACAATAGGGGCCTCAGGGAAATCTAACGAGAGAACCAATTCAGCACCGCTTCGCCGAAAGCGCTTCGCTTGCCGGTAACCATGTCCCGAGTCCACCAAGACACGACGCAACTTGTACCGATCTGCGATCTGCAGCGCGCGTTGGACATCGGCCTCATCCCCAAGGCGAAAGAAGACTGGCTCCTTCCTGGTCACCGCTGGTCCAAGAGCATTCAGCGCAAGATGGTCTCCTGATCGCACTTCATTAAGATGTTGTTTGTAGACTTGTTGATACCGATGATACCACTCTGCATCCGACAAGGTCTGACGGATCAGTGCTAGGCACCCCATGAGCGATTTGGGGTACGCTTTCCCCAGAGTCTCGAACGCAAGATTCTGCGACGCACGGCGCTTCAACACAAAGCTCGCAGCATCTGGCGCAGTCATTTGGACCACCGCGCCTTTGCCCGAAAAGATGCCTCCCGAGGGAACAAGATGCGCGGTCGTAAATCCCAACTCCCGGCGCTTCTTCACGTCATCTCCAGAAATAGACACGGCATCCAAGACTGATCGTTGAGGATGCACGCTCGCGTTCCAATGGGCTGGCTGGTTTCGCTTGGGTGACTCTACTCCTTTACCAAAGTGCGCATAGGCATCAATGAATCCGGGATACACGGTCAGCCCGCTAAGGTCCCAGATTCTCGCATCCTCTGGAATGGGCACATTTGCTCCCACGGCTTCGATAAGCCCATTTCTTAGCAACACGGTTCCCGATTCGATGACCTCCCCAGGGCGGGGTACAATCCGCACCTTCGTGAGCGCATGAACCGTGGGGATGTTCTCTCGCAGCCCCTCCTGAGGCCGCGTTGTCGGCAAGTCAGCCAGCGACACCGATACTGTGGCGACCAGAATTAATAAGAAAACTAGAATCTTCACAGCCCATCCTATACCCAATCCAAGACGAGGCAATCTCAAGAGCAGGGCGATGCCCTTAACTCTTGGCTGCCGAGGCATGTTCTGCAGGCGGCTCTGTAACAACACGACCATCGTCGTCCTCCGTAATCGTCTGTCGAACGATTCCCTTGAGCAAGCGCCCCAAGATGTCAGCTCCCGTGATGATCCGTTTGCTAGACTCACTCCAGAAGAGAATCACGTCATCATCGACAACAAGATCATCCCGGTGCTCAGCCTCGACCTGAAGTTGATCGAGCACCTTATCCAGGGTGACGCTAGCGTCCGTAACAATGATAGGTCGATGGCAACTCTCGTAGATATCTAGGTCCTCGTCCTCAGAGAAGATCGAGTAGACATAGGCTTCTGCCTCCAGAACAAGCAAAGGGAGCCTGGTGGCCTCATCGATGATGATCCGCCATTTTTTATCATTCTTCTTCAGCTCCTCAATGAACGCATCCGACCCCTCTTCGCCGTACTGCGGAAGAATCGGCAGGTCCAGCCGCACAGGAAAAGAGTGGATCGTATCAGGATCGATTTCCTGGCCCTCCGAAATCACCTTCCGATCATCAAGGTCGAGGAAGTTAAGAGCACCCTGACCCTCCGTCTCACCGATTTCAGAGTTCTCCTCATTGATGTGCTTATGCAGAATGATCTCAATATCGCGCTCCCGCATGTAATTAGGCCCTTCCTTCCCAATCCACATATCCAGGACGAACGCACTAGGCTTTGCCAAGGGATAGAGGAGAATCTGATAGATACGTATAACGGGAGCCAACCGAGACGCCACTGTAAGCGCATGGCGTGAAAAGTAAGCCTGAGGGACAATTTCTCCGAAGAAAGTGATACCAAAGGTAGAGAAAGCGAAGGCCACCCAAGCACTGACAATGGCAGACTGAGTCACCAAGGTGAGGGCCACGTTTACAGCCACATTTCCCCAAAGAATTGTACACAGCAGAAAGTTCGAATCCTTGCGAAGCGCGAGGATTCGCCTAGCACCTTCGTTCCCCTGCTCTGCCACAGCCTCAAGACGCAGTCGTCCGAGGGAGAAGAACGCTAGGTTCAACCCTGAAAACATCGCGGATTGGCTGAGGCAGAACGCCACCGCCAGCCATTGAACAACCGGATTGTCCGCCCACCACTGAAGGATCTGATTCCAGTCCATTCCTTAAGCAGCCGCTACACGCGCCTTGATCCTCACCCCTTCACCTCTTCCTCGGAAATTCCTTTCGAATTAGTCATCTAAAACCCAAGTTCGCACGATTGAGAGCAATCGACAACGACGAATACGCCCACGTATCGCTCAAACCCAATAACCCATTAATAGCTAACAGCTTACATCTAATTCTTTGACATGATGAAGAATTTAGAGATTTCTTCGTCTATGCTCACGTCTATGAAAGTCGCGTGGTCCCTGGTCCTCCTATCCGCCGGCCTCTGGATTCTGCCAATTCACGCCTCTTCTGGTTTGGCCCTGCCCACAGACCTCCGGCTCGTCGTCACCAAAGACAATCAGGTCCAGATCCGCTACACGCCGCAGCCGGCACAAGAGAACGCGAGCACGCTGCTCCTACCCACCTATCACCTAGAAACGAGCGGCGATGGCGGGCGCCACTGGACACGAAGCACTCAACCCGTGTTCCGTGCGACACTGGAGACCGCAGGTGGACTACCGAGCTCGCGTCGGCGCTACACGACCGTGAAACGGAGCCTGACTGCACGCTCTCAACTCTATCGCTTCGCGACGAGCCTAGACAAGGCGACTCTATTCCGCCACACCGATCTCAGCGGCCGAGACCTCTCGGGATTCGATCTCTCAGGCTACGACCTCACCGGCACAAAGTTCATCGAAGCCGATCTCTCGGATGCCAACTTAGAAGGTGCCAAGCTAACGTCCGGCTTCTTTACTGGAGCCACCTTGGACCGAACAAATTTCAACAAAGCGTCAGGCGAGAATATCAATTTCCAGGCCAGCAAGGGCGAAGACACTCGATTCACTTTCGTCATTTTCGCGAATCCTCAATTCGGAAGAGCCTTCTACCTGCGGCCTGATTTCTCACGGTCCCAGCTTGAAGGCTTGGCTGCCGTCGACGCCACTCTCTACAATGGCCTGTTTACTCTCGCAAACCTAACCAA
The DNA here is from genome assembly GCA_938082635.1 of uncultured Verrucomicrobiales bacterium. Taxonomy (GTDB): domain Bacteria; phylum Verrucomicrobiota; class Verrucomicrobiia; order Verrucomicrobiales; family DEV007; genus JAACDM01. The sequence continues at coordinate 12,703 of CALLLI010000066.1, read as the reverse complement.
AGCGAGCTTCCTCCGGACACAGATCAGCTATAGCAACTTTCAACAAGCTTCGCTGACGCAAGCCTCCTTCAGTTCAGCCGATCTACGGTACTCCAACATGGATCGCGCCTCTGCGACCCTAACAGATTCAAATGGGCGATCATGATCTACGTCGATCTCCGGCTCGGGGACGTCCGTAGTTCCGACTTCCGATTCTCCCGCCTAGATCGGGCCGATTTCCGAGGCACAAGGCTGAGCGGCGCCAGCTTCGCAGGGGCGGTCCTCAACAACTCTACCGGCATCGCGCAGGCTGCTAACGGTCTCTGATTGCCAAATTCACCTTCTGCCCTAGAATGCTCGCCAATCATGGCGGAGACGAACAAACACTTTCACTTTGTGGGCATCTGCGGCACGGCGATGGGTTCCGTAGCAGCGGCAATGAAGCAGCGCGGGCACACCGTGACGGGATCAGACAGCAACGTCTACCCACCTATGTCCACCTTTCTGTTAGACCAGGGTGTCGAGATCACTTCAGGCTTCGCAGCAGAGAATATTCCGGCAACGGCAGATCAGGTCATTATCGGAAATGCCATCAGTCGCGGAAATAATGAGGCTGAAGCTGTCTTGGAGAGAAAGCTCCTTTATGTGTCTCTGCCAGAAATCCTTAAGACAGAGTTCCTCCGCGGCAAGAGCAACCACGTCATCGCTGGGACACACGGCAAGACGACGACCACATCGCTGCTAGCCTGGCTCATGCTCGACGGCGGCCTCGACCCAAGCTTCATGATCGGCGGCCTCCCTAAAAATCTCGGCGTCGGCGCAAGATTCACGGAAAGCCAGCATACCGTGCTCGAGGGTGACGAGTATGATACCGCCTTCTTCGACAAACGGTCTAAGTTTCTCCACTACCTTCCTGAAGTCGTCGTCATCAACAACATCGAGTTCGATCACGCTGACATCTATGATAGTCTTGATGAAATCAAGCTCTCCTTCCGCCGCTTGCTCAACATTGTCCCACGCAACGGCACCGCGTTTATCAATGGAGATGATGCCAACTGCATCGACGTCGCCAGCGCAGCCCCCGCTCCTGTCAGCCTCGTCGGCTTCGGCGAGAACTGTGATCGTCGTCTAACGGACGTTACCTACTCGGAGACCGGTTCGACCTTCACCCTCGCAGGCGAGCGTTATGAAGTCCCCATGGCAGGTGAGTTTAATGTCATGAACGCCGCCATGGCTGTTTCAGCAGCTCGGCACGCTGGGCTCTCACAAGAGCAGGTCCTAGAGTCCCTCGCCAAATTTGAAGGCATCGCCCGCCGCCAAGAATTACGTGGCATCGTTCGCGGTGTTCGCGTCATTGATGACTTCGGCCACCACCCTACGGCCATCGCTCAGGCGATTCAGGCCATGCGCAATCAGTATCCCAACGGGAAGATCTGGGCGGTCTTTGAGCCACGCTCGAACACTTCACAAAGAAACATCTTCCAGAAAGAGCTCGGCGAAGCTCTAGCAGAGGCCGATGGCTCAATCATCCCCCCCATTTCCGCACCCGAGAAGTTTAAACCGGAAGATCGGCTCAACCCAGAGGCGGTCGTTGCTGCCGTCCGTGCCGCTGGAAAGGAATGCTACTTCGAGCCTGACGTCGATGCGATCATCGCCCGATTGAAACCGCTCGTTCAGGACGGCGACACCATCGTCGTGTTGAGCAATGGTGGCTTTGGCGGCATTCACGACCGCCTGCTCAACGAACTCTAGCAATGCCATGTCTGAGTCGCGTGTGTCCGCCTACCTTCGTCAACACCGCGCGCATGACGTCCGAAAGCTCCTCAGCGCTTGGAGAAATGCCGTCAAGGGCACACCCTTTCGAGTAGCCACGGTCGGAAAGAAAGATGGGTTTCCTCTTGTTCAAATTAGCAATGGCAAGCCCAGCGCCCGCCCCGGATTCTACGTTTCTACCGGCATTCACGGAGATGAGCCTGCTCCTCTTTGGGGATTATTAGAATGGTTTCTTAAAGGTGGCTACGCACCGTTGGGAGATCGCCCCATCCTCCTCTTTCCCTGTCTCAACCCGTTAGGCATCACCGAGAATCATCGCGTCGATGGCGATGGCCGCGATCTCAATCGTATCTTTGATCAAGTGAAGGTCTCGCCCATCCGCGAAGTCCGATCCGCCATCCATGGGCTCCAATTTCATACCGCGATCTGCCTCCACGAGGACTATGACGCCCAGGGTGCCTACCTCTATGACCTCAATCGCACGGGTAGCGATACCGTTGGGCGTGCCCTGCTGGCCAAAGCGACTAGCAAACGCATCCCTATTGACGGACGCATGCGAATCGATGGACGCAAGGCAAAGAACGGCGTCCTCCACAGCCAGCGATTGGACATGCGAAACGTCCCGGGGCTACCAGAGGCCGTCTTCTTCTACGTGAACAAGTTGGCCGAACGGACACTCACCTTCGAGACACCGTCAGAGTTCAGCCTCACAGACCGCATCGACGCTCATCGGCGATTTCTTAACGCCGCAGCACGAGCATGTGGTTAGTTTATCGGCTTAACGTAAATCAGATGAGGCTCATCATCTTTGAAGAGAATTAGGATGATGTCCGTCTTTTTGACGGCCTCCTCTCCCTCGCCCCGACTTGCGGCAAAGCGGCAAGCAACCAGGTAGAGATCCTCGTTCAGACGCTCCACTTCCGGCATGGCTAGGAGTACCAGCTTGCGATTCGGACGGATCAAATGGTAGTGCTCGAAGGACTGACTGATCTCAGTCACCGACTTGTCCGCATCGATGTAAAAAGTCGGATCCCTGAGGAAATTGAGCTGACTCATCTCATTATTCGCGCACCCAGCCAGATAATAATTCTCGCAGAAATGCATTAGGAGAAAGTGACGTTCCACTTCTGTCAGCGGCAATATCTTTCTCTCCTCGTCATGGCAGACTGAAATGACTGGAGCGCCGTCGAGCCCTTCCTTGATACCATAGCATTGGCGCGAATTCCACTTGCGCAAACGTCTAGCGTCCAATGCTAGACGAACATAACAAACCCGCACTTCAATCAGTCCCTCTTCCGTTCGCTTCGCTATAGGTGACTCTTGAAGATACTGCCAGTGCTCGGGCCAAATAGATTGAACATTCTTCAACACCTCCTGAACTCTCTCACGAGGCACAGCACCTTCTTGTAAGTAGTCCACCGTCCCATCAAACCACGACTCTTCACCTTCGGCCTTCGGCGACTGCAGAAAGCGTTGCACAAGCTGCACAGCACCTTCTTCTCCCCAGGAGAGCTTGCCCTTCTACTCTAAAGAAACCACGTCGAGCCCTCGATCATAGCGCGCCACGATCTCGTTCACTGAAACACCGACAGGCTCGGGAACCCCTTCTAACCGTTGCATCAATCTGTCTCTTTGCTCAGCCCTATCGTCTTCTGACCAATAGGGCTGCGGCGGCCCCGACACAACTCCCAACGGTAGAGGACTCTCTCCCATAGGTTTCGCGGCGCCCCAAACGATGACCAACACAATGACTATCAAGCCAGCGGCCGCCGACCACAAGAAGTACATTCCTAGCGTTCTACTGAGCAAGGCTTCTTCAAGCGCACACACAATCGCATCCGCCGGCTCAAAGCGCTTCAGCGGAGATTCCTCCATGGCTTTCAGAATGACTGCCTCAGCCGATTTGGGCACACCAAACTCGCTCAACGTCCGCCTCGCCTCATCCGTGGGCAGCTTCCCGCAGAGCATCTCATGGGCGAGGCACCCAAGACTGTAGATGTCCGCCCGTTGGTCGATCTTCTCAGCATCCGCCTGGTCTCGCTGCTCCGGTGCCATGTATCCTGGCGTGCCCAGAGGCGCCCCCGCCTGTGACAGCTGAGCTGACTCCTCCGAAGAGGCGGCCAATCCAAAATCCGCCACTCGGACGCGACCATCGCGATCCAACAAGATATTCTCCGGCTTGATATCGCGATGAGCGAATCCTTCGGCATGAGCCTGGGACAACGCAGAAGCAGCTTCTTTGATCACGCCCACCACCTTCTCATGGGCGAGTGGCCCCTCTCGCATCATCCCACGCAAATCACCTCCCGGAGCATATTCTATGACAATATAACTCTCTCCAGCGATCTCCCCTGAATCGATGACTGACAGGATGTGTGGATGCTGTAACCGCGCTAAACTCACAGATTCGCCACGAAGCCGCTCCAGCCGTTCCCGCGAAACCGCCCGATCTTGACGAAGAAACTTGATCGCCACCGGTCGATCCAGAGCCGTTTGGGTAGCCTTATACACAGTGCCACTTCCTCCTCTCCCCATTACTCCCCCGATCACATAGCCCGGCACCAAATGAGCACGCTCGCCTTCGACCCCGTCCTCAGAGGGTAGACTCCTCTCATCTTCCTGACCTTCTGCGAATTGAGTCGAGAGAATACAGCGCGGGCAGATTGTCAGTCCAGGACGTACCCAAGCAAACCCACACGTTGGACACGTTTTCCCGGAATCTGGATCAGCCATCGCCATCAAGACAAGTAGTGAACCTTTTCTCAGCGTGATGGCAAGCCCGAGACGCTACGGAATTCGCTCGGCACTCGTCGTCTACCGTGCTAATCTACCGAAGTGGCAATGCTCCCCTTCCCTTGAACCCCGAACAACAACACTTTGGAGAAACTCGCTGGAGTCTAATCTCCTGCGCTGGCAAAGATGATAGCACTGCCAAAGATGCTCTCAATGAGCTGTGTCGCCATTATTGGGATCCCGTCTATGCCTTCGTTCGGCGCGCGGGCCAATCTCCTGCCGATGCCGAGGACGTGACTCAAGATTTCTTCGGACGCTTCTTTGCTGAGGACACGCTCCGACAACTTGACCGGGAACGAGGCAAATTTCGCAGCTACGTCCTGAAAGCTGTAAAGAATCAACTCATCAGCAATCACCTACGAGAACATACACAACGCCGCGGTGGCCATGTGACTCGACTCCCGCTCGACCAGAAAGAAGCCAAGGCCCGTCTCGCCCAGCCCTTGCCAACCAACGAGGCCTCTCCCGAGCGGCTCTTTGATCGAGAATGGGCTGTCACGGTTGTCGAAGCCGTGTTGGACAAACTTCGTAGCGATTACGAGCATTTAGGCAAGGCAACCTTATTCGCTTCCTTACAAGACGTCATCCAAGGTCGTCCTGAGAATCATTTCTACAATGAACTAGCAGAGCGCTTTGAAATGACCGAGAATGCCGTCCGCGTGGCCGCACATCGGCTGCGAGCCCGCTACGGAAGACTCTTGAAAGATGAAGTCGCCGATCTGCTAGATCATCCAACCGAAGAACAGATCCGCGAGGAGATCCGCTATCTCTTTGAAGCTCTGACTAGCAGCTAGAGCCATGATCCTTTACGGAATCGAAACCGAGTATGGCATCAGTCGGGAAACGCCCGGGCCTGACTACGATGTCGTTGCCGAATCCATCGCTCTCGTGCGCGCGGCCACGCAATCTGGCGTACGCATGCGCTGGGACTACTCTTGCGAGGATCCACATGTCGATGCACGCGGCTTCCGGGTCGAGGCGTTGCGCCAAGACACGGATGAAGCGAACTACTTTGCCCAAGATGCCGCGCGCCCTCTCAGTTTCTCAGAGATCAAGAGTGACCTGGCTCTCAAAAATGGCGCTCGTTTCTACAATGACCACGCTCACCCAGAGTACTGCACGCCTGAGTGCCGGCAGATTGCTGACCTCGTAAAACAAGATCAGTTAGGCGACCGACTCGTCATGGAATGCGCTGAAGCATTGACGTCAAAGACCACCGATCGAGAAGAAGGACGCGTCCGCCTCTACAAGAACAATACTGATTTCCAAGGGCACAGCTATGGCTGCCACGAGAACTACCTGCTCCCACGAGACCTCGCCTGGGAAAACGTCAGTGAAGGCATGCGCGCTTTCCTCGCCACACGACAGATCTTCTGTGGGGCTGGCAAATTCGGTTGGGAAGACGAAGATCGTTACATCGGCCCGGGCTTTCAGATATCTCAACGCAGTGACTTCTTCTCTGTCATGGAAAGCGTGGACACCATGCAACAACGGCCCCTGATCAACACGCGCGACGAACCGCACGCCGATCCAAACGCCTGGAGGCGTTTCCATGTCATCGTAGGCGATGCCAACATGTCACCCTATGCCACCTACCTGAAAGTCGGCACCACCGCTGCCGTACTGGCCATGCTCAACAAGGTTGACCCAACACGCATACCACAGCTCGACGATCCTGTTGGCACCATGCGCGAGATTTCCCGTGACCCGCGCTGGTCCTGGGACTGCCATCTAACGGATGGCTCTCCGACAACAGCCATTGAAGTCCAACGCCAATACCTCGCCTTGGTCCGCGAAGCTCTTCCAGAACCCGAAGATGGATTTCAGTTAGACGATTGGAAGAAGGTCCTCGACGATCTCGAAACAAGACCAGAAACAACCGTAGACCGGTTAGACTGGACCGCCAAGCTCGACATCGTTTCCAAGTTTCGTGATGCGGAGAATCTTAGCGATGTAGATCCTTGGCTCATGAGTTTGGACCTCTCGTATCATCTGTTAGATGAAAGTGAAGGACTCTACTACGGCCTCCGCGATCAAGGCCAGTTTAGGCAACCTCCCGGAGCAATCACCACCCAGGAGAACGGCTTCCCACCACCAACCGACACGCGAGCACATGTCCGTGGACTCTGTGTGCAACGCTTTGGGCAACACGTGGAGGCCGCCCAGTGGGACCACGTGCGCCTACGAGACGAGACCGCCTCACTCGAGCTGGACCTACGCCGACTCTTCGCCCCCGAGGCTGTCGCGGCAGCCGTCGCTATCATTGAGAGAGCCCAGCACGTGGCAGATCTTTCGCCGCTACCCTTTGCAAAGCCCTACAAATCCGTTTAGAGTTCTCCCATGCCTGAACCAGCCAGAAGAACGCGGCCTCCCGCACCGGTGCCAGGCGGCGGTGGGGATGACGAAGGAGACGGACCCTCCACGCCCAAAGTGGAGAAGCCGAACACCGATGACTTGCTCAAACGCATGCGCAAGGTCGACCCCGATCAAGCAAGACGCTACAGGCAGCGCACTGGAGAATGAATCCCTCAACCGCACCCCAACCACGGATGGATGGAGACTTCCTCAGTCTACTTCCCGAACATCCTCTCTCTCGCGTCCTAGCAAGCAACCCACAAGCGCTCGCTGGGCATCAGATCGAGGCGACAACGGTCCTCGCCTTTCACTATAACAAAGGCGTCCTCATGGCCGGTGATCACCGCGCCACCGCAGACAATCTGATCTTCTCAGACCGCGTCGAAAAGATTCTCCCGCTCGATAGCGATTCTCTAATGGCGATCGCCGGCTCGCCCGCCGTGGCTTTGGAAATGGCGCGAACGTTAGAAACGAGCTTTGAGTTCTACCGGCGGAGCCAATTGCAGACCATGAGTTTGCAAGCCAAGACCAGAGCGCTCTCACAGTTACTTAAAGAGAACATCCCAATGGTCATGCAAGGCATCGGCACGGTCGTTCCGATCTTCGCAGGAGTGGACTACTCCTTGCCCAAGCCCGCTCCCACCATCCACTTCTACGATCCATTAGGCGCGCAATTCGAGACCGCGAACTTCGCCTCCTCAGGCTCCGGTTCTGGAAATGTAAAGAGCATCCTCGCCTTCCAAGAACGCTGGGGCAGCCCGGCTCCGCACGCCATGGATTTGAAACAAGCCACCACCTTTGCGCTGCGCTTGCTCACCACCGCAGCACAGTTTGACTCTGCCACAGGAGGAGTCGATCCCAGAGTGAATCGCTACGCTTCCGTCTACAGCCTAAGTCCAGGCGAAGTGCGCAAGATCACCGATGAAGAACAAGCCCAATGGTGGGGAAAGGAGAAGAAAGCATGAGCGAACTCTTCCAATGGCTCGAAGCCATTCGTGACCGCGGCGAGTATGTCCACGATCAACTCTCCCACGCGACTCCCGTCTTCGCCCTCTCTCGACCAGAAGGGATCTTGCTAGTCGGCGTCGGCCTGGGACAATCGAAGATCTTTGAGATCTATGACAGGCACGCCCTGGCCGCACTCGGCAACCCGGTCGATATCGAGAAGATCCGCCAAACCGCCATCGAAGCCGCACATCTGGAGGGTTTCAACCGCTCGCCTCAAGACGTCACCATGCGACGCCTCATGAGCTACTCACTCAGTCCCGCGCTCAAGACCAGCTTCGAGAGTGTCTTCCAACCACCACTCATCGTTGAAGGCGTGTTTACCGAAGTCGGCGAGACCCCAGAAGACGATATTCTCATGGAGTTCACCCATGATGGCAACTTCGGCGTCGTTCACGATGGCCTCGCCGTCGTCTCGTCCAACACCGCCGCCGCCACCCAAGCCAAGGACTGGCTGCGACAACGCCTCAAGCCACACTCCAACCGCAATCGTGTCTTAGGACTCCTGTTAGCCATGTGGCAAGCCATGGCCAACGGCGAGCGCATCGGCAACTCGACCAAATCCGCCCAGCTCGACACCGTCGACCTCGGTGGACGCGTCTTAGAAATGGCATTGTTAGATCGCAAAACACCACACAAAGTCAAATACCAAGCCCTCGCCGGCGACGCCTAAATTAGGATCCCCACGATTCGTAAGGGTTCTGGGCGAGGCACGCGTTTAGATACCGACTGTCCGAGGTGACCTCCTCACCCAGCCATCCTGGGCGATCGAACATCTCGGACTCCGAAGCCAGCTCGATCTCCGCTACGACCAAGCCCGCGTTCGCACCACCAAAGACATCGATTTCCCAAAGGTGTGGGCCCATCGCCACACGATGGCGCACCTTCTCGATTGGCTTTCCCACGCAGAGCTTCAACAACTCAGCCGCATCCTCAATAGGGATCGCATACTCGAACTCAGATCGTGAGGCACCAACAGTCGCTCCTTTCACCGTGATAAACGCACTCTCCGAGTCGATCCTTATCCGCACCGTCCGCTCTGGATCCAGACAAAGGTAGGCCTGCACAATCCGAGAACACCCACCTTCAGGAATGGCTCCGCGCACTAGAAACTTCCTCTCGATCTCAATACCCATTCTCTACTCCTACGGTGTCGACACCACATTGATCAAGGCACCAAACGCAAGATCACTCTTGCCCAGTTCACGAGATTCGCAAAGAATAGCAGCGTGTTCCGGTACATTCTTACACTCTCATTGCTTGGCAATGCTCTGTTAGGATGGCACCTACTCGGATCTCGCGCGAAACCGACCGAAGAGAATCCCCCTTCCCCACCGTCAGTTTCTATCCTCGGAAATCTCAAAACTCAGCCCGCGACGCAATGGTCACGGGTTGAAACCTCCTCGCCTGAAGACCTCGCGACCAATCTGCGCCGTATCGGTTGCCCCGAGCACCTGATTCGCAATGCCCAAGCAGCGACTATAAACCGAAGCTATCAGAAACCTGCGCAAAAACTCCAAACACCCGCTAAGTTCTGGTCGACCGCGGATGACCGCAACGCTCAAAAGCAGGCCTATCGTTTGGCCTTACTGGACCTCAACCAAGCCCGCCGAGATGAACTCGCGGCCACAATTGGCACTCCAAACGCACCAGAGAAAAACTGGCCTGGGCGCAAGATGGTATTCTACCGTGCTTTGTCTTTCGGCTATCTCAGTCCCGAGGCGTTCGAACGCGTCGTTCCCATCTTCACCCACGCACGCGACCAATCGAGAGAACTCGAGAGACTACCACTGCAAGGCTTGAGACGGGAAGCCCTCTACGCCGAGTACGATACCGACATGAGTCAGGTCGTCAGTGCCCAAGAACGCTTCCTAACAGAAACATTCATCTTTCAATTTCAACTCTTCGACGTATGGAATTCAGAGCAGCAATTTGGCGTGAAACTGAACGCCGAAGAGAAGCAAACGATGATGAAGATTCTCATGCCCCCAGATTTCATGAAGCACCACTTCTTCCAGCTGCCTTTGGAGTCCGCTCGGGATGACGGCTTCCGACAAGAGAGCGAAAACCAACTGCGGGAAGTCTTCGGAGAGGATGTCCTCGAACACTACCGGAAGTTTAACCAAGAGCGCTCACTCGAGAATGCGGTCTTCCCATCAGCACCATGAAGGGAAAGCACTATCTTCTATCACTTTCTCTTGGCGCAAACTGGCTCATGGCCTACGTCGCCTCAGTTCCGATATTCTATCAAGACAAGCATGAGGGAGAACAGCATACCACCGCAGAAGTAAGCCCTCAGCCGCAAGAGACCCCACCCACCCTCACGTGGGCATCGATCGAAACGGCTAACTATGAAAGCATGGCGGGTAACTTAAAGAAGGCAGGTTGCTCAGACCAACGTATCGCCGATCTGTTAGCTCCAGAGGTCCAGCGTGAAGCGCGTCGCGAGATGACGGCGGCCTACCTTCCGATGATTGCTGCGCAGATGGCGTGGTCACCACCTCCAGAATGGGACTCCCTGCGTCCAGAGTCCCGCGATCTGAGCGCCCTCGAGGAAGCGCATGAAGTGCGGCTCATGCGGCTCTTCGGACCCACCGATAAGGGAGAGAGACGACACTTCCAAGACCTCCCATCAAACCGTCCCTGGCTGGATGAAGAAACCCACACCCCGATCTACCCAACGCTAGCAAAGCGCTTTCAACAACTCCGAGACGAGCGCCGTGCTGAAGTAGAACAGCTACGCGCCCTAGCCGAACCTCCAAACTCCGATGAACTTCGCTCCACCGTCGAAGCACTCCGCGAGCAACAGATAAAAGGTCTAGCCGAAGCCCACCCCAATGCCGAAGTCGAGATCGCCGAGTACCAACTGCGCAGCAGCCCCTACGCCCACATGCTACGAAACATTGGTGGACTCACCATGAGCGCTGAAGAGATGCGCGCCATCGTCGGTTCGTTAGAATCATCGGCACCAGAGTCGATCCAGAACGTGCTCGGACCAGAGCGCTATGCTATCTTTGAAGAATCGAGCCGCAAACGCTTAGCCTGGATCGAGGCTGACACAGGCATTGGCCATTTGCTCGACCATTAGAAGGCCACCTTGCTTGGCATCTCCACCTGCCTTAGAATGTAGCTCGAACCCATGGCAAACACCGTACGTCGCCGACTCATTGGCCTGGAAACCGAGTACGGTTGCCTGGTCGAGGATGACCTACCGATGCATCACGTGATCGGCAAATTGCGCGATTGGTTCTTTGAGAACCGACGCCATGGCCTGATCGACACGCACCGCCGCGACTGGGATGAACCACCCGGCAACGGCGGCTTTCTCTTCAATGGTGGGCGCGTCTATGAAGACATGGGCCATTTGGAAATGTGCACCCCTGAGTGCACCAGTTTCCTAGAAATCGTCCACTATGACCGGGCCAATGATCGCCTGCTCACCCAGGCGCTTCATGAATTGGAGCTTGAGGATTCTGTCAGCCTCATTCGCAATAACATCGATCACTACACGGGCGCCACCTTCGGTTGCCATGAGAACTACTCGCTCGATCGCCACGCCGTCTCCTCGGACGAGGCCATCTTCTCTCTACTCACCTTTCTAACCCTACGCAGCCTCTACACAGGGGCCGGCCGAGTCGGCGGACTCGAGACGCAGAAGCAACTCATGCGCCAAGAACCTAAGCCTCTGTTAGAGAATTTCGATGGCTTTCAAATCACCCAACGAGCTGACTACGTCGAGAACGACTTCTTCCGATGGGTTCAGGGAAACCGCGCCATCATCAACACGCGCGACGAACCCCTCGCCGATCCGTCCCTCTATCGGCGTCTCCACCTCCTCCATGGCGATACCAATGTCCTCCCCGGAGCCGCCTTCCTAAAAATCGGCACCACCTCTCTCATCCTCGACCTGTTAGAGCTCGACCAACTACCAAAGCTGCGCCTGCACGAACCCGTCAGCACGCTCAAGCAGATGTCCTACCAAGCCGAAGGCCCCTGGCAAGTCTTCATGAACCCGGCCGAAACCTGCAATGCCGTCGACGTGTTAGAGCTTTACCGCGAACGAGCCGCTCAACACTTCGCCGGACGCGATACCGAAACCGATGCCGTCCTCGATCTTTGGAAACAAGCCAACAACGCCTTTGCCAGCAATGACCCTACGGGCATGGTCGGCATCCTCGATTGGGTCACCAAGCGCTACCTCTTCCAGCACTTCTGTGAAGCCGAAGGGATCGACCTCCACAACGACTGGCTCCAAGCCCAGGACTTGGAATACCACCACATCTCTCCAGAACGCAGCCTCGCGCACCCTCTCGCCAAAGACGGCCCCTGGTCCCAGAATCTCGAGGCTTCCATCGATTACTGCCTAACAGAGCCACCTCAAGACACCCGTGCTCTTGCAAGATCTCGTTTCATGAAACAGATCAAGCCGTTGGAAGAAGGCTACATCATCGACTGGGACAGCGTCAGATGGACTGATCGTATGGTCACGTTATCAGACCCCTACGAACTTCACCCTAGCGTCACCCAGAACCCAGACGGGATCACTGACAACACCGCGATCTGGCCAGACGACGATTGATCCTGTCAGCCCGGAAGCAGCAGGAGGACCACCCATTCCCGATTCAAACTGAGCCCAGCCCAGCCCATACCTTCGCTAGTAATCTTGCACTAGTGCTAAACCTAGAAGCGTGAATGGAGAATTGAATGAACCGGCACAACTCGTTTACCTTGAGGGTGATGAGTGCGCTTTTAGACCAATTGAGCGCTCACCCTGAGGGTGAGCTCGCCAACACCCCTC
>CALLLI010000065.1 GCA_938082635.1 uncultured Verrucomicrobiales bacterium | reverse complement strand
GGCTACATGATGGGACCTCTCATTATCCTCATTTGTGGTGGCGATCAGTGGGTGAATGATGACCGTGTTTACACCGATCCCGGCATGCGACGGCTATGGCGACGGTTGATGGTCGAGGTGACGCCGGATGGCGCGGTGAATCCTTATGGACCCAATGGTGGGTGGAATAGCACGGCGGACTATCGTTTGTCGATGCTGGAGCGACTTGCGGCGACGACGGGCGATGGCCGTTATGCTTGGGTGGCCAAGAAGCTCTTTCAATACTTGGCCTATCAAGAGCCGGGCGATAACGCCACCTTGCCTATGCTGCATCCTAACAATGCGTGGCTGGTGGCGCTTGCTTGGCTCTTTGCGGACGAACGCGTGGCGCCCGTGCAGCCTGATGGTGGCTCCCTCTGGAACGAGCGTGTGGAAGCGATTCGCGTGCCTCACACAGATAAAGCACTGACAGAACAACTCTTGGGCGATGCCGATCCACGGCAGAACCATGGCCACCTCTGTTGCAGCTGGTATCTTACCGACAAGGTGTGGCCGGACAAGCTAGTGCTGCGTAGTGGTTGGAATCCAGGCGATTTCTTCGGCTTGGTCGAATTGCATCCTACCAGTTTCCCTGCTAATCCGGGTGGCATTATGGGGCTCAATCGCTGGGGCGCGCCCTTCACGCAGATCGTCACGAGCAAGGGCGCATCAGCCGAGAACCGGCTCCTCATTGAGGATCGAAGTGGCCAAGTGCCTCGGCGCTATCATGCTGACAAGAATCGGATCGACGAATTCTGGAAAAGCGGAACGATGCCCGATATCCAATCGGAGGTGACCCACTTCAAAGACACACCCGAAGCGACTTACGCTTCCGTGAGGGTGCGTCATATGGACGGTCTGCCGGTGACTTACGAGCGCGCCTTCGTCTTTGTAAAGAACGGCTTCCTCGTCACGCGTGAATCGCTCACCTTTGAGGAAAGTTTTCCCGCTCGCGTGGCACCGCTTTGGAATACCCAGAACATCGGCCCGCAGTTGGGCAAGCACTGGGCCAACACCTTCATCAGCGCTCCGGTGGGTGACAATGGCAGGAAGAGTTGCCCCACGCCTCCCGTCGATTTGCTAGTCTGGTTTGCCCCTCGGGAAGATTGCCAATTGCAGGTCATCGATCGCTTTGCCGAGGACCCAAGGACGGTCGCTTGCCCCAACCAATTGCGCTATGTCTGGGAAGGCGACGCCAAGAAGGGGCAACGGCTGCACTTCACCCAAGTCTATCACCCACACCTCCCTTACCGCCCATTGCCCTCTTCCAACATTCCCAATCCGAACCTGAAGGCCGCTTACAAGAACGCCTTGGAGGCTTCTGCGGGCGCTTCCGGTATTCAAGTGGTGCAGGATGAAATCGATCTCACCCTCCTGTGTTTCGAGTTTGAGCCAGGAGAGGTGTCTTGGGTATCGTTTAATCCAAACGAACAGCCGGTGAGCATTGGAAATGTGGAGTCGTTGGAGGTGATGCGCTACCAGAAGGATCCCTAACGTGTATCCCTATCGGGCCCATTGTCTTTGATTTCTCCGAAATCAAAGCAGACGCGATCAACTGCCGGCTGGAAGCCGAAGCCACGTGGTCACTGAATTACAGCGGCGAGACTGTTCAGGTATTCCTCAAGGTTCGTGTAGCCGTCGCCGTCTTGGCCCGCGTTGCAATCCTCGGGATTGTTGGGATCGAGTTGGTGATCCTTTTCCCAATGGTCAGGCATGCCATCGCTATCGGTATCGAGCGGTGCTGGCTTGGATTTCAGGGTCGGCCAGCCGCCGACTTCTTTCTGGGAATCGATGCGGCGATGGGTGCGGTCGAGGACTCCCTGGACGACACGTCTGTCGGCAACATCACGCATCAAGGATGCTCCGACTTTGGCTAACACTTGTGTGTAGGCCTCCTTCGCGAGGTGCGTAATAGGGCGATCGGGTTCCGCGACGGGTTGGTCTTGCATTGAGGAAGTCTCCTTTGGCACCTTGCCAGGATAGCCTTCGTCCCGGACTCCCCACTGCATGGCCAAGTGATTCTCTTTGGTCCAGGCCTCATTCCACTCGAAGGCCGTGCCGCTGAGAAAAGCAAAGGTCTGGTGGTCTACTTTGACCTTTGGCCGGATGGGGAAACGATCGCCGCTCGTCTTGGTGTTCGGACCAGGTCGGTAGTAATTGTTGACGATATTGAATTGGCCAGCACCGAGATTCAGAGAGCCTTCCCAATTGTAGATCACATTGTTACGAAAGTCGAAGAGCGCTCCTTCACCATTCGGTTGATCAGGAAGGCCATCTAGCGTGGGGTGCCTATTGCGACTGCTGAAGAGGAGATTGTGGTGGATGGAAACCTTCCCGGTGGTCTTGCGCAGCGACATGAGCATGGCATGACCGCCTTTGTGGTGGGTGCTTTCGTGAAGGGCTTCGCCAAACATGGACCACTGGAGGGTGAAGTTCGACAGATGATCGGTATCCATGGTGCCATCCACACCCCAAGTCGCCGTGATATGATCGAAGATCACGTCCTTCGAT
>CALLLI010000064.1 GCA_938082635.1 uncultured Verrucomicrobiales bacterium | reverse complement strand
CCGACGAGCGTACTGGCATCCGCCGCATGATCGCTCTCGGACTGATGGAGGAAGGCGACCGCGACTTGCAAAAGCGCGCAGGCGAGTTCCTCGGCGAGGCGCTTGCGCAGGGCGGCGAACTCAAAGCCCTATCACTCACCGAAAGCGAACCAAATTTTCGCCAATCAACCCAAGTCCACTTCGCCGCCGAAGCACGCGGGGACATCCGCTACACCCTCGACGGTTCCGAGCCGACCACAAAATCCAAGATCGCCAACAACCCTCTATCAATCGCCGAAGACACTACCATCAAAGCAGCAATCTTCAAAAATGACCGCCGAGTCACCGCCATCGAATCGCTGTCAGTCCACAAGATTTCCGACACCGAATGGCGCGACCGACTCTTCGTACGCGGCATCCGAGGCAAAGGAGGCGCCAACTCGTATCGCGCCGAACTCGAAGGCCTGCAGCGAGGCACCCTCGTCTACTCCGATCGCAAATACACCTTCACCGAACTGCCCGAAATCCTCGCCGGCGCCACCCACATCCGCACCCACAACAAAGACAAGAGCAGCAAAGACCCCAAGTTCCTGCACTTCGAAATCAACATCTCAGCCACGCTCTACCTAGCCTACGACGACCGCTACCAAGCGCCAGACAAGCTCGTCGCCGACATGCAAAAGACCGACCTAAGTCTACGCATGAGCAACGGCGAAACCTTCGACCTCTACCGACGCGAAGTCACCCCTGGCGAGATAGTGCTCGGCGGCAACAAGCTCGGCGGCTCCGGAGGCGAATCCATGTATCAAGTCTTCCTAACCAAAGCAGCAACCACCAAAACCACCCTCGCCGCAGCCAAAGCAGCGCTCGCCAAGGCTGACCTGAAACACGGTGAGGAAATCTTCTTCGGTCGCGGAACCTGTTTCGCCTGTCACAAGGTCGGTGATCGCGGCGTCGCCATCGGCTCGGACCTAGTCGGCATCAGCAAGCGGCGCGACCTCGACTACGTCATCCAATCCACCCTCGAGCCCGACGTCTACATCGTCGAGGGCTTCCAGCAGACCAGCCTGAAAATGAAAGACGGCCGCGAACTCTTCGGCATGGTCGGCGAGGAGACGAAACTCGCCATCAAGCTCGTCCTCCCCAACGGCGAGCAGCTCGAAGTCAACACCCTCGGAATCGAGAAACGCACCGACGCCAAAAACTCCGGCATGCCCGCCAGCTTCGCCTACACCCTCAGCCCCCAAGACACCGCCGACCTCGTAGCCTGGATCATGACCTTGGAGTGATACACGGGAGTGGTGACTTTCAGTCGCCATTCCTAACAATAACGCGACTATCTAGATCTCGCCATTGGCGACGAGTCGAGACTTTAACAGAATCTTACGAGGCGCATTCATCTTGAGCACTTCGATGGTAGCTCGACCGGTTGATGTAAGACCCTTAATGGCGACGCCCATTTTGAAGTGGTCGCTCCATAGTTGGTTTCGTGGATGAAACAAAAGAACGACCTCCTTGGTTTCAGGCTCAATCCCAGCGAGATTCGTGCCTTTGTGAAAATTGCAGCGATCACATGACAATGCTAGTTTTTCGTCATCATCGACTCCTCCATGCACCTTGGGAATGATGTGCTACACATGAAACGTGTTGTAGGGAGTGTGTTCTTGAAGAAGACGGCAATATTCGCAGCGACTCTCGGCACGATTCCAGACGCGATCTCTGGCGGCAACATCGACCATCTAGGCCGCCGCATCTTGATTGAGCACTGAGCGGGCCCTTGCTTGGATGAAGGCAATCAAGTCGAGGGCGTCGATACCGGCCGCATACTCTTGGCTTTCTTCAGCACTCAACCGCCCCTCGTTCGCCTTGTCCGCCAAGTCATCCAGTCTTGCTTGGACCTCAGGATCCGCCCGTAAAGCGACGACCTGCTGAGCAACCTCAGGGGTCAAACAAGAAGCTAGAGGCTCCAAGAGTTTGGCCATGAGCGGTAGTGGGCTATTGGACGCAGAATCCACGAGTAAACAGTACGGATTTCACCTCTGAACTCAAGCCGCATTTCTGCCGCCGACCTCGCAACCTGGATCATGATCCTTGAAATGATAGCCGATTCGCACAAACATCCCGCGGAAATAGCTGGATCACGTCGGAAGTAAGAAGAACTCTCCTTCGCAATGAACTTCGTTCGCTACGCCTCCATTATCCTCCTAACGCAACTCGGATGGTGGTCCGTCTGCCATGCGGACGATCTCCTCGCTCCCTTCTTGGGCCAGCCCGCCTTTGAAAAACAGCGCCTCTTCGATGACCAACGTTACCCAAACGTCGTGGTCACGACCAAAGGAACGGTCCTTGCAGTATGGGGCAATGACGGCGTCGTCGTACGTCGAAGCGAAGACGGAGGGAAATCATGGGGAGACAGCATCACCGTCACAAACGCCGGATACCATGGCGGAGGCACCACCGTCGACGCCAACTCCGGCGACATGTTAGTCTTCGTCGAAGACAAACAACCACCAGCACTACTAACAGTCTACCGCAGTCAGGACGACGGCAAATCGTGGCAAGCTCAGACCACGACCATTGAGAAAGACGAGAACGGGAACACGCCCTCCATGCACATGAACGAACACGGCGTCACACTCCTGCGCGGCCCTAACAAGGGGCGCCTGATTCGACCGTCACGCTACTACGGACCCAAAGGCGGCGATGCGGAGTGGCCCTTGCAATACACCAACGCGATCTTCAGCGATGACGGTGGCAAGTCTTGGAAGACCAGTAAGCCCTTTCCCGAAAAAGGAACGGGTGAAGCGGCTCTGGTCGAGCTGGCCGATGGACGAATCTACTACAACTCGCGAGCGCATTGGTCTGAACGACCGCGCAACAAACGTCGACGGGAAGCCTGGAGCGACGATGGCGGCGTGACCTGGAAAAACTATCGCATTATCGATGCCCTCCCCGACGGTGATCAAGGCCGAACCTACGGCTGCATGGGCGGCCTCACCCGTCTTCCTTTGAAAGACCGCGACATCCTCCTCTTCAGCAACCTCGATACCGACGCCTCGCACCGCGAACGTGTCACCGTTTGGGCAAGTTTCGATGGCGGCAAGACATGGCCGATCAAGCGCCTCGTCGATGCCGATCGGAGCGGCTACTCATCGATGACGGTCGGTCGGCATGGCACGCCGAGCGCTGGCTGGATCTACCTCCACTACGAGCACGATCCATTCAAAGGAGCCCACATCGCTCGCTTCAATTTGGCCTGGGTGCTCGGTGGCGAACCCACGGGAGATGGTGAGGTGCCGACTATCAGCCTGGAGCAGAAAGAGACCTCAAGCGGTTCTGTATTACTGCTAGATGCTGATCAACCTCGCGTCGAATACCCAGGCTCATTCTCTCGCCCGCGATCACAGGGAAAGGACTACAACACGTGGGCTGATGCAAGAGGGCCGGACGTGGGCGAGACAGACGTCGACCCAAGTCGTTTGCCTCTTCGCGTCGACAACTCAGATCGCCCACAGTTTCCACCCGTCTACAAACAGAAATGGGGCGCGTGCGGCCAGTTCGCTTCGGTCGCATCGATCTTCACCTACGAGATGAACGTCTTAAACGGCACGGTTGCCGACTCCGACACGACCCGCTTTCCCGCCCACTTCTCATGGAACATGATGAACCGTGCCAAGAATGTCGGTTCCGAAGCCTACCACGGTTGGGAAGTCGCCAAGCGCATCGGCGTGCCAACCGCCAAGTCCTATGGAGGTGTTAGGCTCGACAAGATCGGCGTCTGGCCTAACGGCTATCACATCTGGCGCGAGGCCATGGAGTATCGCATATCGGGATACCGTTACACGCCCGCCAACACCGTCGCCCAATTGAACGAGGCTCGTGGATGGCTCTTCGACCGCAATCAACCACTAGAACAGGGAAGGCAAACCATCGGTGGGATTTTAGCGTTGGACGGTCGCATGGGCGAAAAGAAGAAGGTGACGAAGACCATCCCTGAGAAGGAATACGCCGCCAGTGAAGACGTCTGGATTCGCTGGGGACCGAGCGGATACGGTCACGGAATCACCTGCGTCGGTTACGATGATAGGGTCGGCTACGACGTCAACGGCGATGGGAAGATCACGAACGATCTCGACACCAACGACGATGGAAAAGTGACTCTCGCCGACTGGGAACGCGGCGCCTACATCGTCGTGAACTCCTGGGGCGAAAAGTGGTCAAAGGACGGCAAGATCTACCTGCTCTACAGCGCCATGATCGACCCCACTTGGAAACGGGGAAACTACCTCGGCCGCGCAGAGGTGACCCGCTACGTGCCACGCCGAACCTTGAAGCTCAAACTCGTCTGCAACGACCGGACGAACCTACGGATGACCATCGGCGTTGCCAGTAATAAGAAAGCGATAGAACCCGAACACGAATTCTCCCCCGAGGCCTTCAACGGCTGGCCCTTGTTCCGCGGTGGCAATGCGGGCCAAGTTCCAATGGCAGGTCCGGATGATGACACTCCGATCGAGGTCGGAATCGATCTCACGCCACTGCTAGATAAATTGGGCTCAGACAAAGATGAGAAAGCCTGTTTCTTCCTGCAGCTCACCCGAGCCGATGACAGCAAGGCCGAGGGCATGCTGCTCAAATGTGCCATCCGAACCTACGACTCCAAGGGGCAATTCCAGCACGAGTCAGAAGTTGAGATCGAGGATGGCGCATTTGGTGAGAACCCCTTCTCGCTCAAAGGCGCTACCCTGAACTGAAGAAGAAGCCCATGATCCACCTAGACCTTGCGCGAAGCTGACCTAGCGCCTCTGTTAGCGACATTCCACGCATTGCCTCAGCACGAACGCCAGCCGACCTTGCCTGACACCGCTGAAGCGAAAGCCCCAAAACGTCCCGTTCCACTGCCGCCAAAGGGCGGGCTCATCGGTCGTGGCTACTGCACTTACATGAAGGCGAACACCGATGCTCAGCCTAGACGCGCCAAGCAATTCTATTACAAAGAGAACCCCGATGCTTGGGCTGCCGAAACCCAGAGCGACATGTTCAGGCTAACAGAACCCGAGTGGCGTTCGCTCATCCCTAACGAGAGCCAGTTCGACACAGAAATCGACGTTTCAGAAGCGATATAGCGACGTTTCTTCAGCACCATGGGCATTGGGCTACCGCGAAATGCTCGCCGAGTCCCCCTTCGACCCGACGATGATGGTGCACTTCCGGAAGCGCTTCGATCAGTCTGACCACGACGAGATAAACGCAGAGACCATCCGCATGGCCACTGAAGCTGAAGGTGATGACCAAAGTGATGACCAAGGTGATCCTCCACCCAACCGAGGCAAGCTACTCATGGACGCCCCCGCCGACATCACCTATCCCACCGACCTCAAGCTCCTCAACGCCGCCCGCGAAAAACTCAAGCACATCATCGACGAACTGCACCGACCCCGCACCGGCACCCGGCCCAAACCCCGCACCTACCGCAAACGCGCCCGACGCGACTACCTCGCTGTCACCAAGCTCAAGCGTGCCGGGATCCGCAAGATCCGCAAATCCCTCGGCAAACAGCTGCGCTACATCCGCCGCGACCTGCGTCACGTCGGGGACCTCGTTGCCGCCGGCTCCGACCTCGGCCTGCTGGGTGCCTACGACTACCGCAGCCTGCTCGTCGCCACCGAAATCTACCGGCAGCAACACCAGATGTGTCAGGAAAAAACACGCAGCACCCCCGACCGTATAGTCAGCCTGAGCCAGCCCTGGGTACGCCCCATCGTGCGCGGCAAAGCCCAGGCCAAGACCGAGTTCGGCGCCAAAATATCCATCGGCGTCACCAGTGGCTACACCACCCTGCATCGCCTCAGCTGGGACGCCTACAACGAGTGCGGCGACCTCCCCGCCCAAGCCGAAACCTACCGTAAAGCCCACGGCAGCTACCCCGAATCCGTGCACGCCGACAAGATCTACCGCACACGAGCCAACCGAGCCTGGTGCAAAGAGAGGGGCATCCGGCTCTCCGGGCCACCCCTCGGGCGCCCCCGCAAACAAATCGCCGCCAACGCAGCAGAACTCGCAGCCCTCAAAAAACAGACGAAATCGGACGAGGCCATCCGCAACGGTGTGGATGGCAAACTGGGCAACGCGAAACGCAAAGGAACACTCTCTCGGGTCATGGCGAAGCTACGTGAGACAAGCGTCTCGGTGGTGAACATAGCAATCCTGGTGCTCAACCTCGACACGCGGCTGCGGGCAGTGCTTTTTTGGGTCATCGGGGCGCTCGTGGGAGCGTGGAGAGGATGGGAGAAGGGTGCGCGGGACAGTGCACAGCCACTGGGCGGGATCACGCCGTCGGCCAGACTAACAGAGTTTTATGTTCCGGTCCTGGGGTAACGCGGCGAGCCGCCGTCGGCCTCGTTCTACCCGAGAAGACTTATTTCTAACGGGGTGAAATAGAAGCGCTACTTGGGCTTTGGCGGGGTTGCAATGGCGTGATGGCAACCTCCTTACCTTGAGGGGGTTGTAGATTCCGATAATTCCCATGCCTATGAAATCCTGCTCTCCTTGTCCGGGCTCACCACTGAATCGATCTTCCCGACGCGAGTTTCTCTATGTGGGCCTCCTCGGTGGCCTTGGGCTGACGCTCCCAGAGTTTCTCAAGCTCGAAGCCCAGGCGGCACAGAAGCATTACGAGTCGAAAGAAGGTCCGGCAAAGTCGGTCATTCAGATCTTCCTGCCCGGCGGCATGGCGGCCCAGGAATCCTTCGATCCCAAGCCCTACGCACCCTCACAGTATCGCGGTCCGTTAGGAAATATCGAGACGAAACTCACAGGGGTGCGCTTTGGAGAGCACTTTAAGAATCTCGCGCAAGTGGCTGACAAACTCACCATCTGTCGCAGCATGACGCATGGCGAAGCGGCGCATGAGCGTGGCACGCATAACATGTTCACCGGTTACAAGCCGAGCCCGGCTTTGGTCTTTCCCAGCTTTGGTTCGGTGGTGAGTCACGAGTTTGGACCACGCAAATCCCTGCCGCCTTATGTTTGTATTCCCGATCAGCCTAACGAATTCGCTGGCAGCGGCTACTTGAGTTCGGCTTACGGCCCTTTCAGCCTGGGTTCAGATCCATCAAACAAGAACTTCCGTGTGCGCGACCTGAGTTTGCCAAAGGGCATCGACGAGAAACGTTTCGATCGGCGGCGCTCGATCCTCGCCACGGTCGATGATCATTTCCGCAAGATGGAATCGTCGGACAGTCTCGACGCCATGGACACGTTCTATCAACGAGCCTACAGCCTGGTCAGTTCGCAAGCGGCCCGCGAGGCCTTTGCCATTGAGCAAGAGCCTGACAAGCTGCGCAATGAGTATGGTAGCAACCAGCCTGGCCAACGCATGCTCCTGGCGCGTCGGTTGGTGGAGGCAGGCGTGCGGTTCGTGTCCTTGAATGTGGGTGGTTGGGATCATCACGATAACATCAAAGGCGCTTTCAAGAACAACGCGCCAACCTTCGATCAAGCGTTAGCGTGCTTGATTCGCGATCTCGATGAACGCGGTTTGTTAGACAGCACGCTGGTCATGGTGACCACAGAGTTCGGACGCACGCCGAAGATCAATGGCAATGGCGGCCGCGATCACTGGCCGAAAGTCTTTAGTGGCTTGTTAGCGGGTGGCGGCACCAAGGCAGGCAGTGTCTATGGCTCCTCCGATGGCCTAGGCGCGGAACCCGAAGAGAACCCATTGGGTATCGAGGACTTCGCCACCACGGTCTACGATCGCTTAGGCATCGTGGCGGACAAAGAGCTGATGGCTCCCGGCGGTCGCCCCGTCGAGATCGTTGACGGCGGTCAGGTGATCAACGATCTGTTAGCGTGATGAAACTGCCTTTGATCGCAGCGATACTCTCGCTATGGATCGTCTCCGTCCGCGCTTCCACACCCACGCTGGCGTCGATTCATCCGCGAGGCGCCCAGGTTGGCACCACCGCGACGCTCACCTTCAACGGCGATCGCTTAGCCGACGCGGAGGAAGTCTTGCTCTATGATGAGGGACTAACCATTTCCGAAATCAAGGTTGAAGACGCCAAGAAAGTCACCGTCACGATGGCCATTGCCGAAGATTGCCCCTTAGGCGAACAACGGCTGCGCTTGCGCTGCCGCAGTGGCATCACCGAGTTGCGCACCTTCTGGGTGGGACAATTTCCAGCAGCCGCAGAGGTGGAGCCTAACAATGACTTTGCAGCGCCACAGCTAATCGAGAAGAATATCACGCTACACGGCGTGGCCGAGAATGAGGATGTCGATTACTATGAAGTCCAACTCACCAAAGGCGAGCGACTCTCGGTAGAGATCGAGGCGATTCGGCTTGGTCTGACACTGTTCGACCCCTATGTGGCCATTCTCAATAACAAGCGTTTTGAGATAGCCGTGCGGGATGACAGCGCCTTGCTTGTGCAAGACACCTTCGCCAGCATCATCGCGCCTGAAGATGGGGTTTATGTGATAGAGATTCGTGATAGTTCCTACTCTGGCGGCGGCAATTTCCACTACCGTGCCCACGTGGGAAATTTCCCGAGACCGACCGGCGTCTACCCTCCGGGAGGTCAGGTCGGCGAGGCTTTGGCGGTGACTTACCTTGACGCGACGAATGGCGATCAAACCAAGACGATCCCCTTGCCGGAGATGCCGAGCGGATCGTATGGCATTCGTTTGGAACAAGACGGCCTACGCTCGCCCGCGCCTAACGTTCTCCGAGTCAGTGATTTTCCTAATGTGCTCGAGAAGGAACCTAACAATACACTAAAGAAAGCTGCCGCCAGTGAGGGCACACTTCCCATCGCCTTCAATGGCATCATCAGCGAAGCAGGCGATGAGGATTGGCATCGTTTCACGGGTAAGAAAGATCAGAAGCTTGAGATCCGTGTCCATGCGCGTTCGATTCGTTCTCCGTTAGACAGCGTGTTGAATCTCTACGCGCCGGATGGCAAGCACCTCGCTGGCGATGACGATGGCGCGGGTCCCGATGCTCGACTCGTGCACACGCTCCCTGCCGATGGCGACTTCACCTTTCGGGTCAAAGATCACTTGGGCAAAGGCGGGCCGGACTATGTGTATCGTGTGGAGATCACTCCCGTGAAACCATCCCTCGCGGTGTCGATCCCGCGTTTCGAACGCAACAACAGTCAAACGAGACAAACGATACCCGTACCGCGCGGCAATCGTTATGCCTGTTTATTCAATGCCTCCCGTAGCGAGTTCGGTGGCGACTTGGTCTTTGAAGTTCCGGAATTGCCTGAAGGTGCTCAGTTTCATGCCGAGACCATGGCCGCTAACATCAATGTGTTTCCTGTCGTCTTCGAAGCCGCGCCCGATGCGCCCATCGCAGGTGGCTTACTCGATGTCCTAGCAAAACACGCTGATCCAGAAAAGGCCATTCAAGGTGGCTTCACCCAGAATGTGGAATTGGTGTTAGGGCCTCCCAATAACACCGTCTTCTATGGCATCGCCGATCCCGGGAAGCTGCCTGTGTCTGTGGTGGAAGAGATTCCATTCACCATCAACATGGAGTCACCGAAGGTGCCCCTGGTGAGGAACGGCACCATCGATCTCAAGATCACGGCCACTCGCAAGGAAGGCTTCACCAAGCCCATCACGCTGCGAATGCTATGGAATCCACCAGGGATCGGGAGCCCCGGAACCATCCAAATTCCCGAAGGGAAAACGGAAGCGCTCTACCGCCTCAATGCCAATGGCGGCGCGGAGACAAAGACTTGGAAGATCGCTGTGTTAGGCGAATCCAATGCTGGTAACGGCGCGATCTACGCCTCCACTGCCCTCACACCGATCACCATTTCACCACCCTACGTGAGCGGAAAGATCGAAATGGCCGCCACCGAAAAGGGAGCCACAGCCGATGTCGTGTGTAAGCTAGAGCATCACCTCCCCTTCGAAGGCAAAGCCCGCCTGGAACTCATCGGACTCCCTGCCAAATGCACCAGCGAGCCGTTAGAGATCGAGAAGGGCATGGAGGAGATTGTCTTTTCCGTGAAGACGGAAACCGATTCGCCCGTAGGTAAACACAAGAATCTCTTCTGCTCGTTGGTCATCCTGCATGAAGGCACGCCTATCCCTCACACTGTCGCTCAAGGCGGCGTGTTGCGCATTGACGAACCACCGCCCGCGCCAAAGGAGAACCCAGCAAAGGTCGAAGTCGCCGACAAGAAACCTGATCAACCGAAGAAGCGCCTCAGCCGCCTGGAACAATTGCGTTTGGCTGCGAAACAAGCACGCGAGCAACGAAAGCCATGAACTGTTACACAGCCATCATTTCCACACTGCTAGTCGCACTTGTCCTTCCGCTATCGGCAGCAACCGACTTCGCAGCGGTACAACACATTCTCGAAACGCGTTGCGTGCAGTGCCACGGCGCCGACAAACAGAAAGGCGAACTCGCCTTGCACACGGCACACAACGCAACGCAGGGTGGCGAGAGCGGCGAGCCCGCCATTGTTCCTCGGAAGCCCGATGCCAGCGTGCTGATACAACGCGTGGCTTTGGAGGAAGATGACGACGAGATCATGCCTCCAAAAGGCGATTCACTCACAGCGTCACAACAAGCCACTCTGCATAGCTGGATCGAGGAAGGCGCTGTGTGGCCAGAGGGCGTCGTCTTGGTCGAACGCGACAGCGATGCTCCGATGCCCGAACCTGACACCAAGCCCATTGTGAAGATTCAGGCATTCCCGCCAGACGTCCTCCTGACAACGAATCACGATTTCCATCGTCTCGTGATCATGGCCACTTACGAAGACGGCACGACGAAGGATGTGACTTCCAGTGTGAAAGCCGACGTCGCAGATGCTTCGCTCGTAAGCTTGAAAGCAGCGCAGCTGACCCCACTAGCAGATGGTGAAACAACAGTTGCGATCGATTACCGAGGCAAGACTTGTGAAGTCCCGGTCAAGATCGACGCCGCAACCACAGATCGCCCGGTGAGTTTCCAATTGGATGTGATGCCCGTATTCATGAGCACGGGCTGCAACACTGGTTCCTGCCATGGCGCAGCGCGTGGCAAGGACGGGTTCATGCTCTCGCTCTTTGGGTATGATCCGCGCGGAGACTATCATCGTCTCACGCGTGAGTTCAGTGGACGTCGTATCAATCTCGCCTTGCCAGAGGAAAGCTTGCTCTTGGAAAAGGTCGTCGAGGCCGTGCCGCATTCCGGCGGCAAACGTTTTGAGGTGGGCAGCGCGCCTTACAATACACTACTGCGCTGGTTGAAAGCCGACGCACCGGACGATCCCAAGGGCGTGGCCCAGCCCTTGCGTATGGAGATCTATCCCAAGCAGATGGTCTTGGAAGGAGAAGGCGCCACGCAGCAGATGACGGTGCGTTGTTTCTACTCCGATGGCACGAATCGCGATGTCACGTCACTAGCCGTGTTCGGATCTAATAATGCCATTTCTTCTGGCGTGAGTCCCGACGGCTTGGTCACCGCCAATGCTCGCGGCGAAGCCTTTATCATGGCGCGCTTTGCCACCTTCACGGAAGGCAGCCAGTGCATCGTCATTCCCAAAAACCTCGACTACGCGCGTCCGGAACTCGCGGAGAGCAATTTCATCGATTCGCTAGTCCACGAGAAACTGCACAAACTGCGCATTCTCCCCAGCGAGATTTGCAGTGACAACATCTTTCTGCGGCGTGCCTACCTGGACATCATCGGCAAAGTGCCTGAACCGGAAACCTATCATGCCTTCACGGCGGACTCGGATCCCAAAAAACGTGAGAAGTTAGTCGACACGCTGTTAGAGAGGAAAGAGTTCACCGAACTCTGGGTCATGAAATTTGCCGAGCTCCTGCAAATACGCACGCAGAACAATCGCGGGGTGAGTTACAAATCCACCTTGCTCTACTTCAATTGGCTGCAAGACCGCATCGCCAACAATGTGCCATTCAACAAGATCGTACAGGAATTGTTAGGCGCCACTGGCGGCACGTTCGGCACGCCGGCAACGAACTACTATCAAGTCGAGCGCGACACTTTGAAACTTGCAGAGAATTGTGCGCAGGTCTTCATGGGCATGCGGCTGCAATGCGCACAATGTCACAATCATCCCTTCGATCGCTGGACGATGAACGACTACTACGGCTTCGCCTCGTTCTTCACTCAAGTGGGACGCAAGAAGGCAGAAGACCCACGTGAGACCATCATCTTCAATCGCGGTGGCGGCGAAACGAATCATCCCATTACCAAGAAGGCGGTCCCGCCGAAGTTCTTGGGCGGTGAACAACCCGAGACGAAAGGCAAAGACCGACGCAAGGTGCTCGCGGAATGGCTAGCCTCAGAGGAGAATCCTTACTTTGCCACCAATCTCTCCAATCTCATCTGGGCCCATTTCTTCGGCATGGGCATCATCGATCCCGTTGACGATGTGCGCATCAGCAATCCTGCATCGAACCCAGAGTTGTTAGCCGAACTGGGCAAACGCTTCACCAGTTACAACTATGATTTCAAACGCTTGGTGCGTGACATTGGCACCTCACAAACCTACCAACGCAGCACACGCGCCAACGCCTCGAATGCGGACAATGACAAGAACTTCGCCCGCGCGTTGATTCGCAGACAGCGCGCTGAAGTCCTGCTCGACTCCATCAGTCAAGTCACCGTCACGAAGAACAAGTTTCGCGGCCTCCCCCAAGGCGCACGCGCCGTTCAGATTGCCGATGGCAATGTCTCAACCTACTTTCTCAAGACCTTTGGCCGCGCCGAACGCGAGACCGTGTGCTCCTGTGAGGTGAGGATGGATCCGAATCTCGGTCAGGCCTTGCATTTGCTCAATGGCGACGCCACTAGCACCCGCATCCGCTCCGGAGGCGTCATCGCAAGCCAACTCAAGGAAGGGATCGAGCCCGCCGCCATCATCGAAGACATCTACATCCGCTGCCTTTCACGCAAACCCTCACCAGAAGAATTGAAACAGGTGTTAGGAGAAGTGGACGCGGTGGAGAAGACAGAGAAGCGCGCGGTGCTCGAAGACATCTTCTGGGCGCTGCTCAATTCCAAGGAATTCTTGTTCAATCACTAACATGACTAAGCAATCGGGCAATCTTTGGAGTGCGGAGACTCTGCTCCGCTTTGGTTCGTTGCGGAATAGCGGGCGGCTAGTCTCTTTGGCCAGGCTCGTCATCTCGACGCTCGATCCAAAGCGCTGCCGAATCAGCACACTCCCAGGTCTCATTTTAATCTCCGTCGCGACCAGTGCGAGCGCTCAGGATAAGGTCACCTACGCAGACCACGTGCGGACGATCTTTGAATCGAAGTGTTTCTCTTGTCACAACACGGACAAGAAGAAAGGCGGCCTCGATCTATCCACCTTCACTTCAACGATGGAAGGCGGGAGCGGCGGAGCGGTGTTCGAGGCGGGGAATGCCTCGGGCAGTCGGCTCATTCAATCCATCACCAAGCAGGCCGAGCCGTTCATGCCGCCAAAGGGTGAACCCATTCCCAAGGACCAGATCGCCATGCTCGAGAAATGGGTCGAAGGCGGAATGTTAGAAACCAAGAGCAGTGTGGCGGCCAAGCCGAAGAAAGTCATGGTGGATCTGGTCGTGTCCGATGCGCTTGGAAAACCAGAAGGACCGCCGCCGATGCCCGAGCATCTGTTGCTCGAACCAATCACTCAAAGCGCACGCGCCACCACCGTGTGGTCCATCGCGGCCAGCACATGGGCGCCTCTCCTCGCAGTGAGCGGCCAACATCAGATCTTACTCTATCACTCCGACACCTTGGAGCTGAACGGCATCATCCCCTACCCTACTGGCATACCCCATGACTTGCATTTCAGTGAGAATGGCAAACTCCTCCTCGCTGCTGGCGGACGCGGTGGCAAGTCGGGCAAAGTGCACGTCTTCGACATCAAGTCCGGGCGCCAGGTGATGGACTTGGGCGCGGAATTCGACGCAGTGCTCGGTGCCGATATCAGCGCCGATCAAGCGTTCGTCGCACTCGGCGGCCCTAACAAGAAGGTCAAGGCGTTCTCGACTTCCGATGGCGAAGTTTTCAAAGAGATCAACAAGCACACCGAATGGGTCACCGCGGTCGATTACAGTCCCGATGGCGTGCTCCTGGCCACGGCCGATCGCAATGGCAATGTCTTTGTGTGGGAGACCTTTACCGGCAACGAATTCTACAAGTTGGGTGGTCACGCCAAGAAGGTCACCGGGCTTTCGTGGCGAGCCGACTCTAACGTACTCGCCAGCGTAGGCGAAGACGGCCAAGTGAAACTTTGGGCGATGAACAACGGCAACCAAGCCAAAGCCTGGGGAGCTCACGGCGGAGTCTTGTCCGTGGATTTCGCCAAGGACGGTCGCCTAATAACCGGTGGTCGCGATCGCAAAGCAGTGATCTGGGCTGGCGATGGCAAAGCACTCGTTACCTTGCAAGGCTTCACAGACATCGTCACCGAAGTGGAGTTTAGTCACAATGATGAACGGGTGTTCGTGTCTGATTGGAATGGGGTGATCAAAGCATTCGATGCCAAAGACGGCAAAGAGTTAGGCACCATCGATGCCAATCCGCCTACCATCGAGACACGGCTAGCAACCTTGGAAACCCGCACGACTGAACTCGCCCAACAATACCCACGAGCCGCCACGCAGTTTCATCGAACCTTGAAACCATTTGAAGAGGCCGCTGCCGCCTTGTCCAAACTCAAGTCTCGCCTAGATGAAGACAACAAGAAGCACCAACAGTTAACGTCAAACCGCGATGCCCTCAACAAGGCAAACGCCGAGGCCCAAGCCACACTTCAGTTAGCCTCGTCCGAACTGAAAGGTATCGATCAGGAAGCAGCCGCGCTCAAACGGACCATCGAATCCAGCCACGCCGAACAGCAACGTTTGCAAGGCCTCAAAGAGCGAATGAGCCAATGCCAGGCTACCAAAGCCGCTTTGGAATCCGCCCTCGCAGCTCTTGATCCCACTTCAGATGACGTCAACTTGGCCAAGGCTAGAGAACAAAGCACCGCCGCACTCGCCTCCATTCATCGCGCCATCGAGACACTGACACCTGAGGTGGCTGACATGAACGAGAAGCTGGCCACTCAGAAGTCCACCATCGAAACCACGCAGCCCTTGTTGGATGAGAAGAACAAGGCACTCGCTAAGCGCCAAGAGGATCTCAAGAAGAAACAAGAACAAGCCGCCAACGCCAACGCCGCTCTCAACAAGAACGTCGATGCTACAAAGCAGACTCGCATGTTAGTCGACCAACGGACCAAAGATCTCCCGGCTCGTCAGGCCGCGTTCGACACTGCTCAGAAAGCCCACGTGGAATCGCGACAGCAAGCGGACACCCTCTTGAACGCATTGACCTCCTCCAAGAAAACGCTCCAGCACTGGCAAGCCGCACGTTTCAATGTCAGGGTGATCGCCCAACGCCGCCAGCTCGAGGACCAGCAGACCGAGTTGTTAGGCTTGCAAGACATGATCGCTCAGTTGGACACCGCGCATCAGGAAGCCCTCAATAAAGCCAACTCCGGCGAAGGCACCGATTCGAATGCCAATCCCCAACACCTTGAGGAACTCGCCAACGAACGCGCCGAGAATCAATCAAAAGCAGAGGCGCTCGCCGTGAGTGTCGAGGAACTCAAGATTCAGGTCGACCAAGGCCACCAGAAGTACCTCAAGATGACTCAATCACGTTGAAAGACGGCTGACGTCAGCTTAGAAACTCGTGAATCGGTTCGGCAAAGCGATAGACGAGCCGCACGGGGCGACCATCGATCGACACTTCCATGAGTTCGGCATCCAGCCCTGACTGATGCAGGATGATGGCTTGAAGATCGGCGATGTAGTGCGGGGGCTCTACTGCCCGGTAGCCAACCTCATCGTTGGCGCGGTGCACGGTACCGCCTTTGACGCCGCCGCCAGCCAACCAGAAGGTGAATCCTTTCGGATTGTGATCACGGCCGATCGTGTTCTGTGACCAGGGCGTCCTGCCAAAGTCACTGGTCCAGACGACGAGCGTCAACTCTAACATGCCACGTTGTTTGAGATCGCGAATGAGCCCGGCGATGGGCTTGTCCGTTTGTCGACAGAGGGGCGCGTGGCCGTACTGTCCGGAAACTCGAATCGCCCTGCATTCATGCCGCTTCATCCTAGTAGTATCCCACGCGCCGATTCAGTCGATCTCGAATTGGGGACACAGCGACGTCCACCGGACGGCCGGAGCCAAATCAATGAAATTGGTTTGTCAGATTCACCCGCTTACTCCCAAAGTCATGGCACCTCATGAGCACAAAAACGACTCGTCGCACTTTTTTGAAATCCGCTGCCGTTGCCACCATCGGCATACCCGCCATCATCCCGGCCAGAGCACTCTGGTAAAGATGGAAGCGTCGCTCCGAGCAATCGAATTGTTGTGGGCGGCATCGGACTTGGTGGGCGAGGCCGTAAGGTCCTGGATGGTTTCTTCAAGCAGAACGACACTCAATCCGTTGCCATTGCCGATCCTCAAAAAGAACGGCGCGAAATGATCAAGAGCAAGACCGAAGGCCATTACGGGAACACGGATTGCGTTGTTTACGACGACATGTCCGGAGTCCTGGAACGTGATGACATTGACGCGGTGATCATCACCACCGGGGACCGCTGGCATGCCACGGCATCCATCCTGGCCGCCCGTGCCGGCAAGAATATCTAGTGTGAAAAGCCCTGTGCGATGAATATCCAGGAGTGCCAGGAGCTGGACGACGCCATTAAGAAGCACAAGCGCGTCTTCCAGGCGGGAACGCAGAGGCGAAGTGTTCCTAACTTTCAACTGGCTGCCGATCTTGCTCTGAAGGGCAAACTGGGACAGATGAAAGAGGTTCATGCCGGCATCCTGAAGTTGCAGGACTACCTTAAGCCCCTACCCGCTCAGCCCGAACCGGATCCGGCGATCATCAATTGGGACAAATGGCTAGGGCCCGCGCCAAGTATTCCTTTCAACGCTGATTATTGCCGGGGTCGCTGGCGCAACCACAAGGGACTGTATTCTGCCTGGCGACTGCCGGAGTGGGGATCCCACACGATTGACCTCTGCCAGTGGGCTGCCGATGCCGATGGAACGACGCCAATCGAATATGAACCCGAATCCGATAGCCTGATCCATACCAGGTATGCCAATGGCATCAATCTGGTCATGCGGCTTTCATCAGGCAAAGGCGTAGGTAAGTGGATCAAAGGACTCGGCACCTGCCCCGTCCGCTTTGTCGGCGATGAAGGCTGGGTGGAAGCCGGTGATCACCTGGGCATCAAATCGAGCCATCCCCAATTCCTCAAGAACAAGCCCAAGAATCAGATCCGCGGCACCGATCCACTCCTGCACGTCCGCAATTTCCTGGATTGCGTGAAGTCTCGCAAACAGCCCGTGTGCAACTCCACCGCCGTCCGCTACGGGCACATGGCTTGTTTCGCAGCCGCAATCAGCTGGAAGTTAGGGCGCAAAGTCACGTTTGATCCAAAGAAGGAGAGCTTCGTCGACGACGACGAGGCCAATCGCATGCGCACCTACAAACGGCGCGCTCCCTACACGATCTAGGCTCCGGCCGAAAAGGCCTTCCCCACGTAGAGTCGGCCTGAGCCTTCGGATCGTTGAAATTGAGGTTTAAGTTTACGTATCCAGGCGAAATAGCAGTCCTATCAAACCGACCGGCCGCATCGACACACTCTGATCCTGTCGTCTTCAGCTCTTCGGCGGACTTTCCGTCCTGTGTCAGCTGCCGGACACCGGGCGAAATCCAAATCCTCCGCTTCCGAGAAAGCGAGTTCCTGCTCCTGCGTCTGTTCGAGAAAGAGTAGCTAAAATCGCAGCTGCCGCAAACGAAGGGTGGTTGCTTCTCTCGCATGGTCCTGTCTTTCCACCTCGACCTTGGCGCGCAAGACGCCTAAATGTTTGGGAGATAGAAGAAGACCGTATGCTCACTTACTCAAAATCATATTGGCGATGGACGGTGGTCCTAGCAGCCCTCGTCTTCTCGTCGGTCACACAAGCTGAGAATCCCTCCGCAAAGGTGGGCGACTTCCAAAACGGAATCCAACCCCTGCTTGAGAAGCATTGCTACGACTGTCACGGGCGGCAGAAAACCAAGGGCAAGGTCGATCTCACCGGTTATGCCTCTTGGTCAGACCTCGAGGCAAATCCGGAGCTGATCGAGAAAATGATCGAGGCCTTGGCCAAGAATGAAATGCCTCCTGAAGACGAAGCGCAGCCCAGTGACGACCAACGCACGCTCATGTTGTCGAAGCTGAACGGTGTATTTGATAGAGCGGTAGCGAATCACCAGTCGGTGGTCCCTTTGCGGCTGCGGCGCATGAATCGCTTTGAGTATGGAAACGCGGTTCGAGATCTCTTTGATCTGGAATGCTGGGTCTACTCCATCAGCGATCGCATCATCAGGGATCACAATAACTACTTCAGACCGGAATCAGGTCAGATGCCCAAGGTCGCGAAGGTCGGCAATCGCGTGATGGGACTTCAGCAAATGCTAGAAAACCGTTTGTTAGGGGTGATGGCCTTTCCCAAGGATCCTCCGGCCGAGAATGGATTCAACAATCGTGGTGACCACTTGAGTCTGTCTCCAGTCCTCATGCAGTCGTTCATGGACCTGAGCCGGTCCATCGTCCATGCCGAGAACTTCGACAAGAACTGCGGCGTTTGGGATGACCTGTTCCAAGACCCACTGAGCACCAAAACCAGGCCCCGGCCCGCGTCCATCACCGTCGACAAATCAGTCGCCACGGACAACACCGGGCTCACCATCAGCGCCTGGATCCAGCCCTCCAAAGTGACGGACCACTGGCAGACCATCGTGCGCCGAGAAGACTCCTGGCGTCGCCGACTGCTAGCCATCGGCCGAACCGGCGACACCTGGGGCCTCTGGATTGGCGCTGGAATCTCAGGCCGCTACGAAGAATTTGGTGCCTCGGTCGACCCCAAAACGCTAAGCGACGGCAACTGGCATCACGTGGCCGGGACCTACGACGGCAAACAAATCACCCTCTACGTCGACGGCAAACAGGCCGGCAGCAAAGCGCTGGAAGGCAAGATCCAAATGCAAAGCACCGGCCCAATGGCGATCGGCGCGCACGGAGAAGAGCCCTTCCACGGAAGCTTGAACGACATCCGTCTCTACCGCTCAGGCCTAACGAAAACTCAAATCGAAAGCTTGGCAGCAGGCAAGGAGAGCGTTGCGGAAGAGGAGATGATAGGCAGTTGGAAACAACCCACAAAAGCGAAGCCAAAGTTGGAACACCCGGCCGAGGAAATCGCCCATCAACGAATAGAACGGTTTCTCCTGAAAGCATTCCATTCACCTCCCGATGAGAAAACGCTAACACTCTACGGCGGATACTTTGACAAACAATTCAAAAAAAGCGGCGCCTTCACGCAGAGCATGAAGGCCGTCGTGTCGGCGGCCCTCGCGTCCCCGAGATTCATGCTAGTCCACAACGAAACGGACGAAGCATCGCCAAACCAAAGCGCCTTCAATCTCGCCGCCCGACTCGCATTGTTTCTCTGGAGCTCCATTCCCGACGACGAATTGCTTGCGCTAGCCGGCCAAGGAAACCTCAACAACACCGACGTGTTAGAGGCGCAAGTAGACCGCATGCTCAACCACCGTCGCGTGAAAAACTTCTGCGACAGCTTCGCCCCCCAATGGCTCAAACTGAACAACTTAGTCTCAGCCCAACCCGACTTCAAAACCCACCGGGAATACTACTTCGGAGGGGATGACAAGATCTCCTACAAACGCGGCATGCACATGATGTTAGAACCGCTCTTGAATTTCGAAGCGGTCTTCATTGAGAACAGATCGATTGTGGAACTGTTAGACGCCGACTTCACCTACCGCAGTCACTTGTTAGCCGAGTGGTATGAAGGCCGGGCAGCGACCTACGCGATCAACGTCAACCTGCGCGACATCGAATTCACGCGCACGCCGATCAGCGATCGCAGATACGGCGGCGTCATCACCACTGCCGCCGTCATGGCCATGACCTCCGGCCCATTCCGTTCCCTCCCCATCACGCGAGGCTCTTGGGTCTCCGCCGTCGTCTTCAATGATCCCCCCGAACCTCCGCCAGACGACATCCCCGACTTGCGAGCAGACGACAAGACGCTGCAGCGCGAAGGTCTAACCGTTCGACAAAAACTCCAACAACACAGCAGCGAGCCGCAGTGTGCTGGCTGCCATGCCAAGATCGATCCGTTAGGCTTTGCCCTAGAAAACTTCGACTTGTTAGGCCGCTGGAGAGACGACTACCGAACCGGCTTGAAGGTAGATGCCAGCGGCACGTTGTTTGGCCGGCACCAGTTTGAGGACGTCGTCGGCTTCAAGGACGCCGTCCTCGCCGAAAAGGACACCTTCGCCAAAGCCTTCATCGGCCACCTCCTCTCCTACGCGCTGGGCAGAGAACTAACCCTCGCAGATCGCGTCGCCGTCGGTGAAATCACCGCAGCGAGCAAAGAAGGAGGCTACCGCATGCGAGACGTCATCAAAAACATTGCTGTTCACCCCATCTTCACGCAAACTAGAAGACCATGAAATCTATGGATCGACGGAAGTTTCTCCTTGGAGCCAGCGGCAGTGCCATGGCTCTACCGTGGCTGGAAATCAATGCCGCCGGCCCGAGCAGGAAGAAGCTCAAAGAGCCGCCTCTGAGATTTGCCTCCTTCTACTCGCCGATGGGGTTCGTGCGAGATCACTTCTTCCCGGAAAAGGGCAACGCGGACTTTCTCGCGACGCCCACCTTGAGCCCGCTCAAGAACGTCGGCGAAAAGGTCTCCCTCATCACCGGCTTGTCCACCGTCAAAGTGAACGGGGTCGATGTACACAATCAGGCCAGTTCCTGTTTCCTCTCATCGGCCAATGCCCAAGGTGAGTTCAAGTCGGCCTACCCAATGGACCGAACCCTGGACCACCTCATCGCGGACAAGGTCAGTCACCGCACGCCCATTCGATCCCTCGAATTAAACTGCAACAGCTTCAAAGACCTCAAGGAATCGATCTATCTCGACAACATTTCCTGGTACGGCCCGGAGCATGTGGCGACCACAATGAAGGATCCGAGAAAGGTCTATGAACGCCTCTTCACGACGAAGAAAGCGGACAAGGACATCACCGATTTGATTCTGGAAGACGCCTCCAACTTCAAGAGGAACCTGTCCTATCAGGACAAGGAAAAGTTGGATGAATACTTTGAATCAGTTAGGGGAATCGAAAGGCAAATCGAGAAGCTGAACCAGTACTACAGCACGCGAGAGAAAGCCGACGTGCCAGAACCCGAAGAAGGCCCCATGACCCGCGGTGAGTACATCCGGTTGATGGGCAAATTGCTAGTAGTGGCTTTTCAAGGTGACCTCACGCACGTAGCCACCTTCATGCTCGCGCCCGAACGTTGGGGTTCCCCACAAGAATACCATGAGTTGAAGTTCACCAAATCGCACCACGGCCTCACCCACGGTCAAGACAACGAGAGCGTGAAGAACTTCCTCGTTCAGGTAGACCGGTTTTACATGGAATTGTTTGCCGAAGTACTAGAGCAAATGGACGCCATCAACGAAGGCGAAGGCACCCTTCTCGACCACTCCATCGTCACCCTCGGATCAGGTTTGGGCGACGGCAAAGACCACACCATGAACGAACTTCCCGTCGTCGTCGCCGGTTCTGCCAACGGAAGAATCAAGACAGGTCGCGTGCTCAACTGCCCCAAAGACACACCACTAGCCAACCTGTGGCTGGCCCAAGCGCAGCTCATGGGCACCGGCATGACCGAGTTCGGCGATAGCACCGAGCCGCTGAGCGGCTTGCTCGTTTGAAGCGAAGACGATTGCAACGATTCTTAGATCCCTAGAGTCATCATGGTCTTGCGCCTCGTAGCCCTCCTCTTTCTCATGGGGAGTTCGGTTAATGGCGAGGATTGGTGGGCCTTTCAGTCCATTGAGAAACCTCGCCCGCTTCCGGTGGAGGGGGCTGATGCGATTGATGCCTTGGTGAAGGCCGGACTAACAACACATGATCTCCAACCGGCACCACGAGCAGATGCGGGCACACTCATCAGGCGTCTGCACGTCGATCTCACGGGCTTGCCACCCTCTTTCGAAGCCATCGAAGCGTTTCGTAAGGATTTCTCGCAAGCCACCTACGCCTCCCTGGTGGATCGTTTATTGGAATCGGATCACTTTGGCGAACGCTGGGCACGGCATTGGCTAGACGTGGTGCGCTTTGCGGAGACCAATGGTTACGAACGCGATGCCGTGAAGCCTAACATATGGAAGTATCGCGACTGGGTGGTCCGGGCTTTCAATGAAGACCTGCCGTATAACGCATTTGTCAGACAACAACTGGCAGGCGATGAGATTGAGGACCGAACGGAGGCATCCGTCATCGCCACGGGCATGCTCCGCCTGGGCACTTGGAATGATGAGCCGAATGACCCTCACGATTACAAATTCGAGCGTTTAGAAGACATGGTCGATGTGGTCAGCACGGGTTTCCTTGGATTAACCGTGAAGTGCGCGCGCTGTCATGATCACAAGTTTGATCCTATTCCACAACGCGACTACTACCGATTCGCCGCCGCCTTCTGGCCGGGAGCGATCGAACCCAGAGACCGAGCACTGATGGGCGGGCCGAGTGCAGAGGAACTGGGCATGAAAGACGTCTTCGGATGGACTGACATCACGACCAATCCACCAGACGTTCACCTTCTGATCAATGGTGATCCGCACCGGCCTGGCGATGTGGTTCAACCGGGGCATTTGTCGTTGGTGTCGACGCTGGATAAACCGCTGAAGAGTCCTCAATCGTCAGCTCAAAGAACCCAACGGCGCTTGCAGATGGCCCAATTCATCACCGATCCAAGAAACCCACTCACGGCGCGAGTGATGGTGAATCGCCTTTGGCAACAGCTGATCGGGCAAGGAATCGTGCGAACACCTAACAACTTTGGCCTCAAGGCTGATCCGCCGTCGCATCCGGAATTGCTCGATTACCTAGCGGCGGATTTCATCGACGGTGGGTGGAAGATGAAGCGATTGATCCGGCAGATCGTCCTATCACAAACCTACCAACAAGCATCAGTGCATCCGTTAGATGAGCAGCAATCAACGGTAGATTCGAGCAATCGATGGCTATGGAAAATGAATCGACGTCGAGTCGATGCTGAGAGTTTGCGGGATCGCTTGCTCAGCGTTACCGGCGAGTTGGACTTGCGAATGGGAGGTCCCAGTTTCTATCCAGTGATGGCACCGGAAGTGTTGGAAGGCTTCTCACAGAAAGACAAAGCTTGGAAGGCATCGCCAGCAAACGAACGAAAGCGGCGCAGCCTCTACATGATGACCAAGCGTCATCTATTGTCACCGCTGATGACAGCCTTCGACTTTCCAAACACGGAGCGACCATGCGGAAAACGTGACGTCACCACGGTGGCACCGCAGGCTCTTTCCCTATTGAACAATACCTTCGTACACGAACGGAGCGAATACCTCGCCAATGAGGTGATGCAGGCGAACGACCAACTGGACTGCCAGATTCAACTCGCTTGGCGGCGAGTCTTGGGGCGTGATCCCAGTTCGCAAGAACGACAATGGGCCAAGACACATGTTGTCGAGCAGACAGCCCATTTCACGGCCCGTTCCGCAGTGAATCCTGACTTGCTAGCTCTCGCATCGGTTTGTCATGGATTAATCAACTCTAACGAATTCCTATATGTCGACTAACCCAAGGTTTCCATGCGGCCAAACCCGGCGAGAGTTCGTTTGGGAAATGGGCGGTGGCTTTGCTGGCACGGCGCTGACATCTTTGCTAGCTGGCAGTGGGTTCTTTGCCCGCCATGGGCAAGCGGCCACCAATCCGTTAGGCTCCAAATCCTCGCATTTCCGGTCCAAGGCGAAGAATTGCATCTTCCTCATGATGAATGGGGCGCCAAGCCAGGTGGACACCTTCGATTACAAGCCGGAACTGCAGAAGTATGCGGGAAAGCAGCTTCCTCCGGACAAGAGATACATCAATTCGGGCGGGCGGCGCGTGGGTTATCTCACGCCAAATTGGCGCCCATTTCGTCCCGGTGGTCAGAGCGGATTGTTGATCTCCGATTACTTTCCCAAGGTGCGAGAACACGCGGACAAGCTTGCCGTGATTCGCTCGTGTCATGCTGATAGTCATGCCCATGGCTCCGCCTTGGTGCAGATGAATACGGGCATGCCGCTCATCGGCCGCCCATCGCTGGGAGCTTGGGTTGCCTACGGGTTAGGGAGTGATAACGATAGTCTTCCAGCTTACGTCGTCATGCTCGACAAACGCGGTGGTCCTATCAGTGGTCAGCCAAACTGGTCCAGTGGTTTCATGCCGGGAACGTATCAAGGCACGCTGTTTCGACCAGTCGGCGATCCCATCTTAGACTTGCGCGGCCCCAAGCATCTTGATCGACGCGCTCAACGGCGGCAATTGGATTTCATTCAGCAACTCAACCATCAACATCTTAAATCGCGGCCCGGCGGCCAGGAATTGGCTTCAAGAATCCAAAGCTACGAGTTGGCCTATCGTATGCAGGCGGAAGCCCCAGAAGCGGTGGATCTCAAACAAGAATCTGCGCAAACGTTAGTGAGCTATGGCGTTGGTCAGAAGCCAACCGACGAATTTGGCCGCAACTGCTTGGTCGCGCGTCGTCTTGTCGAACGCGGCGTCCGCTTTGTGCAACTCTACTCTGGCGGAGGTCATCTGGAAGAGACCTGGGATGCTCATGAATCGATCGAGAAGAACCACGGCCGCCATGGAGCCGAAGTCGACCAACCGATCGCCGCCTTACTAACAGATCTCGAACAGCGCGGCATGCTCGACGAGACGCTCGTCGTCTGGGGTGGTGAATTTGGCAGGATGCCTTTTAGCGAAGGGAAGGACGCACCCGGAAGAAATCACAATCCTTACGGCTTTAGCATGTGGATGGCCGGCGGTGGCGTGAAAGGCGGAGTGGCCCACGGCGAAACCGATGAATTCGGCTTCGAGGCGGTGAAGAACAAGGTTCACGTCCACGACATTCATGCCACCATCCTGCATCTGTTAGGCATCGATCACGAATTGCTGACCTATTTCCACCAAGGCCGAAAGGAAAGCCTAACCGATGTTCACGGGCACGTCGTGGAAGAGATCATTGCTTGATGCGACGATTCATGGCGGCCAATCTACCGATCGATGATGACATCATCAATGTACCAACCGGCACCGACTTCGTCATCCCCATCTGTGAGCATGCGGAACTCGAGAATCACGCTCTGTCCTCGAGCTTCAGATGGGAATGTCAGGGCAAAGCTGGTCCAGGTATCACTCGTTCCAGAAAAGATCCCGTCTTGGGTGTAGAGAGGCTCGCCGGCTTCATCCAAGATTCGAAACTG
Source organism: uncultured Verrucomicrobiales bacterium (assembly GCA_938082635.1). Taxonomy (GTDB): domain Bacteria; phylum Verrucomicrobiota; class Verrucomicrobiia; order Verrucomicrobiales; family DEV007; genus JAACDM01. The sequence goes on along the minus strand of CALLLI010000064.1, from coordinate 5,959 downwards.
ACCGCCCTCAACCTCGGAAGCGGAATCGATGAAGTAGTTGAAGCTCAGTATAGGTCTCCCAATCTCCGTTAGGTCGATCACCGGTGACCGCAGACTTAAGACAGCATTGGGAGTGTACTCACTGGCGAGATTCGTGCCCCACGCATTGTCGCCACTGGCTGCTGCCGTGAGGCCGCCAGCGTTGGGAGTGCCCAATTCCCACTGCGTCTCGCCAGCTTGAGTTTCGGCTACCCAACCCTCAGCACCGGATTCAAAGTCATCTGCATAAGCGGGCGGAGGAGGAAAGATCCCAACGCGGTGATGGAGCTGAGGAACGCCACTGGTAGGCGTCGTGAAGCGGAACACGTCTTCACCGAGTTCAGAAAACACAGCCTTGCTATCAATATCCCAGTCAATCAGATTCACGCTGGTTTGCAGCTGATGATTTCCGTTGGGATCAGGAGTGATGAAGTCGAACACTGATTCATCGTTTCCGATCACCATGGAGACGATCTCGAATGGCGGTTGCGGACCAGCGACAAGATGAGAACCGCCAACGAGTTCCCATTGACCCGCCAAAGCTTCACCAATTTCGGTATCCTCATCCAAGGCAAACGAGCCCTTTGCGAAATAGAGTTCGCCGCTCTGGCCTCCACCTCGCTCATACCACCAGAACTCAATGGGGTACTGTCCGGGCTCATCAAACTGAGCCACGGCGCGCGAATTGGTATCGCCGCTTGCACTTGGATACGCGTAGGTGTTAGTCTGCACGCTGTCGATTCGGGCCACACCGTTCTCACTCACAAACTCCGCGCCAAAGATACGCAATCCAAAGCCATCATCGGTGTGCACACCGAAGGTATAAGCGCCAGCCTCCGTGATATTGAGAGTGCCTTTGTAAGAGACAACAAAGTCGTCGCCTGTCCAAAGACCATCTTCATCAGCCTCGACTTCTTCTGGATAAGGAAGCCCATCGGGAAATAAGCCTCCACCATGGTCGGCAACGGGCGCGGTGGTATCAAAGATTCTGCCGCCAAAGGCTGGGTCATCGGACACCTGGATAAACTCGAGAGCGGTGCTGCCGGTGGCCATCAGACCCACGCCCCAAAGATAGCGCACGCCCCACACGCCATCGCCACCACTGGGACCGACGAGCGGCGTTTGAAATGGCATGATCGACGTCGGTAAGATGGCCTCGCCTTCCCCGGATCGAATGGCGTCGTTGCCATCGGTGTCTTTCGCCTCAATCTCAAATGGCAGAATGGAACCTGGAGCCCATGCTTCAGAGGGCGTGTAGACGACCAGGGTACCCGTTTCAGTATCGGTGATCGTCGGGGTGACGACCTCGCCACCAACGGTGAGAATGACAGAGTCTTTATCAAGAACACTGTCAGGCGTGTTGCGGAATTCAAAGCTCAGCATCTCGGGCGAACTCAGAACCTTGCTAATCAACACCAACTGTTTGGCACCAGAACCGGCCGTTTGGCGGATGATCATGCCACTGACGCCACCCGTATTGTCTTCCAAATGTTTGTACCACAATGCTTGGCCGGCACTAACATCGACCTCTACCGTGCTGCTGACACCGGCGAAATTGTCCGTGTTCGGTTCTGCCGGTTCGTTATCGCCAGCCCAGATCTTGGCAACTTGGTCGCCATCGGTTGTGCGTCCCTCGAAGACAGTGACATTGTAAGTGCCTGCGGGAAGACCGTCTATTCGGATGCGCGCTTCCGTCCCAGCGGTATCGACATTTTTATAAATGTAATCATTTCGCGCTTCGACAGGCACCGAGATGCCATCATACTCGTCAGGCTCTTCTGGAGGCGCGGGATTGTTCGCAGTGAAGCCGTCATCCAGCGCCGTGATTGTCAGACCGCCACCAAGTTCCGTCAGTTCATCTTGGACGAGTTCTTCGAGGGTGATCCAGGGTTCTGCAGAAGCGCCGGCACCGTTTCCTTCATTCCCACCGAAATCGAGCGCGATTGGAGGCAACAGGGCCTCGCTTGTCTGCCGAATGATCATCCCACTGACACCACCCGTGTTGTCTTCCAAATGTTTATACCAGAGCGCCTCCCCTGCATTGATCGTTACGTCCACCGAGCCGCTGCCACCGGCATAGTTGCCCGTGTTTGGCTCTGCCGGTTCATTATCGCCTACCCAAATCTTGCCTACTTGATTGTCATCCGTGGTCCGTCCCTCGAACACCGTGATCTTGTAGTTGCCTGCAGGCAAGCCGTCGAATCTCATGCGCGCTTCTGTTCCAGCGGCATCGACGTTTTTATAGAGATAGTCGTTCCGTGCTTCCATGGGAACGCTGATTCTATCATGTTCGGCGCCTTCTTCCGGCGGGGCCGGATTGTTTGCGGTGAATCCATCGTCCAAGGCCGTGACAGTCACGCCATCTTTCAGATCGGTGAGTTCGTCTTGCACAAGCTCTTCCAAGGTGATCCAAGGCCCGGGCGAGGAACCGGCTCCGTTTCCTTCATCGCCGCCGAAATCAAGTAGTAAAGTCGTTAGTGCAGAAGGGGCTGCCGTCTGTCGAATGATCATCCCACTCACACCACCAGTGTTGTCTTCCAAGTGCTTGTACCAAAGTGGTTGGCCAGCCTCAATCGTCACCTCGACTGAGGCGCTTCCCCCCGCATAATTGTCCGTGTTCGGCTCTGCAGGTTCGCTGTCGCCTACCCAAATCTTGCCTAACTGATTATCATCGGTCGTGCGTCCCTCGAATAAAGTGATCTTATAAGAGCCCGTGGGCAAACCATCGAACCGCATGCGTGCTTCCGTTCCCGCCGCATCCACATTTTTATAAATGTAGTCATTGCGTGCTTCTGCAGGAACACTAATGCTGTCATATTCTGCTCCTTCTTCAGGAGGGGCGGGATTGTTGGCCGTAAAGCCATCATCCAACGCAGTGACAGTCACGCCATCTTCCAAATCGGTGACTTCATCTTGGACGAGTTCCTCTAAGGTTATCCAAGGATCAGGAGAAGAACCGGCGCCATTGCCCTCATCGCCTCCAAAGTCGATGAGTAAAGTCAACTGCGCCTGGGCACTGCTAAGGGAAAGAAACAGAAGGAGAGCCGGGAATACTAAGATAAGGGCTCTCCACCAATGATTACTACGAGATTGCTGAGCGGTTTTCATGTCGTTTCAGATTCGAAGAAGGAAGCTATTGAATATCCCATTTCGGTGGCAAGCCCTAAATGGGGTTATCCTTTGACAGTCAGCCGCTGCCGTATGCTAGGCTGACGCCCTCTAGGAGAATCCAGCTCTCGTCGTTTGAGGGCCATTACCATTCCTGACAGAAACGATGATAAAACCCCATTGGAAATTACTACGACTATTGGCAATTGCGGTGGGACATCTGAGGAAATTCGTTCTGAACATGGCGGCGTTGATGTTCGGAGTCATTGGATCTCAAGCCCAGGTTTCCGTCAGTGACACCGCGGTTTCGCTGAAGCATGTCGATTACGCCTTTGCCGTGGAGAAGAACGAGCAAGGCGTCCCCATCTTCAATTGGGAAACGTTTCGTGCGCAACCACGCAAGATCGTTACTCAAGATCGTGAGGGGCTCGTCCTCGAAAACCAATGGTTTCGCGCCACGCTCATTCCCTCGATGGGACGGGTGTATTCGTTTATCGATAAGGCGACGAATCATGAACAACTCTACATCAATCGGCTCGCCATTCCGTTAGGCGCACACAATGATACCGGCTTCTGGATGACCTGGGGCGGGATCGAGCACGTGATGCCGCGCGGCGAGCATGGAACCAGCCACGCCTTGGATTGGAAATGGGAGATCATCCAGCAAGACGCCGAGAGATGTGCCGTCCGCATGTCCTCGATTGAGCCCCTAACAGGGTTGCGACATCGAATCACCTACGCCGCGTACCCTAACCGGGCATCTTTAGAAACGGAGATCTTGGTTCACAATCCTAGCGACCACGCAGTGGCCTTTTCACACTGGACCACGGCAACCTTGGCCCCCGGTGGACGTGGCGAGGTCACGCCTCGAACCGAGATCATTGTACCGGCGGATTCTTTCGTCCCGGATGATCGGGATTTCAATGCGTGGATGGAAGGCATGACCGGCGCGACCGACAAATCCCCTCTCCGTTGGGTCGGGAAATGGAAGGAGATCGGCGATCTCATGGCCACCCCTTTGCATGATCCCTACTTCGCCGTTTACTCCCATGAACTGGATTCAGGATTGGTGCGTACCTTTGATCGCAAGGTAAGCCCCGGCTTCGATATCTGGGGTTGGGGATACCCGCCATCTGAGAATCGGCAGCGTGAATTCACCGACCAACTTCCGACGACGGGCTACATAGAGATCTGGAATGGAACAACGATGGGTTTCTCTGACGATACGTTAAGGAAGATTGATGCCGGCGAGTCGATTCAATGGACCGAGAGAATGTTCTCTGTGTCCGGTCTTAAGCACGAATCAGACCTTCGCGATGAGATCTCCAGACGCAGTAAGGCAGCCCTGACTGTTGAATCAAGGAATGACACCCATCTCGATCTTATTGAGAGCATTGATCTTCAAACGATCGCTAAAGGACGACCGGAGATGAATTGGTTTCAGTCGCGCCCCACCGTGATTCCAGGAACGCCGAACACCATTCTTGTGACGACCCAAGAACTTCGCCCATCCGAAACTCACGGATACTACGACATCTTCGCGTTCAGCAGCAACGACGGCGGGAGTTCCTGGACCGAACCTGAGAAAGTCCCGTCATTGCAACGGGTGCGGCAGGCAAATGACGTTGACCGAGTTGCCGGCGACCTCTGGCTCTCCTGGCATCCGCAATCAAAGCGAGTCTTGGCTACTGGAAAGACTTTCCACTTTGCTCAAGGCCAGCGCGAGGACAATCAACGCGAAGAAATATCCTATGCGGTCTACAACCCGGCTGATCAATCTTGGTCTGGTCTGCAAACGGTGACCTTGCCTGAGACGGATTCATCTGGCCATCGCTTCGTCACCCCAAATGCCGGATGCAATCAACCTGCCGTGCTTGCCTCGGGTGACATCTTGTTGCCCATACGCTATCAGAAACACCCTGAAACGGTGAACTACACAACCGCGGTTGTTAGGTGCAGCTTCGACGGACAAACCATGAACTACGTAAATCATGGGACTGAGTTGTCGCACCCTAAGGGCCGCGGCCTCTACGAGCCCTCGCTAACTCAGTTTCAAGATCGATTCTATCTCACACTCCGCGCCGATCACGCTGCCTATGTGGCGGCAAGCGATGACGGCCTGACATTCCCTAACGGTGTTACTGAATGGCGTTTTGATGATGGAGAGCCCCTAGGAAGCTACAATACGCAACAGCATTGGGTCGTGCATCCCCAAGAGAAGGGACTCTTTCTCGCCTACACAAGACGAGGTGCGAACAACGATCATATCTTCCGTCATCGCGCGCCACTGTTCATCGCCCAAGTCGATCCCAAGACTTTACGAGTAATACGCGATACGGAACGCGTCATCGTGCCTGAAAATCATGCGTGCCTAGGGAACTTTGGAGTATGCCAACTTTCGAATAATGAAACGTTAGTAATGACCTCGGAATACCTACTCCCCAAGACGAAACGTGCCGGAAAACCGAATCGTGTTCTCATGGCAAAGATCCATTGGAGGCTCTAGACTTCGGGACAGAAGCAGCCCTCCGTTACTTCTGTTTCCTCCTGTAAAGACATCCTCCATGCCTCGCTTCTTTCTTTGTGCCTTCGTGGCTTCGTGTGAGAATAAAGGCCGCCGGACAAGCGGGACAGAGCGGGCCCTAACCCAAGTTTCTTATTACCGGCGTGGCACCCCTATAAAACCAGGGCTTGCGTCGCGAAGGCACTACAAAGTCGTCGCTCCTTTCAGTTCCGACTTCACCGCTGGGCAGGCCCCTTTCCAATCGATCCCGAGTATCTGGTAGACCCGGCTCTGCTCCGCGTCTGGCAGGCTCGGCTTGCGCACCGTCAC
>CALLLI010000063.1 GCA_938082635.1 uncultured Verrucomicrobiales bacterium | reverse complement strand
AAAGACGAAGCGCCCCTGAGAGAGCGTAAGATGAAGTCGAAGCAGTTGAGCCAGTTGAGCCAGTTGATTGCGATCGAACTACCAAAGGGTTCAGTGGATGAGATTAGCGACCAAGATAAAGCGAAATTGCTAGAGCGCTGCGACAAGGTTGAGGGAGAGTTAGATAAGTTCATCGAGGATCTAGATGCGAAGGGATACGGAGTGGCCGCGAATTATGTGTCAAATGCTAAACGGCACCTGTTCACCTATCTAGGCACCCTAATAGTCCAGGATGTGGCGAGCTCTCTCCTCATGCATGGTCTGTCGGAATCGCTTTGCCATGGGACAAACCTTACAATGATCTAGTTTCGAATCTACCTGGCACTTCTACGAAACCAGTTGAAGAACCCACGGATGCTCAACGCACAACGTCGAACCGAACGCGGAAGAATCTTGCCAAGCTCACGCCAAAACGCGTTCGCTAGGTCGTCGCGGGAGAGCGCGCCGGACTCGAACTTGGTTCCACAAGATAAACGCCAAGATCTTGAGCCAGAAACACTATTAAAGACGTAAATGGAGATTCATCGAATGAGCACAGGCCTCAGACCTAGGCTCTAACATTTATCACAGCCTACCGCATTCTTCTCGTTCACCTGTCGAGATAACTTGAGCTTGGAAGCCACCTCAGGGGACCACGCAGCCGTTTCCCAGTGGGTAATCTTGCCTACCTTGATCGCACTAACAACGCCGCCATCGAGCGTCGCCCGACGCATATCGGCAGATTGCAGGCTCATGCCCTCGAACGTGCAGTCCTCGAATCGAGCGCCGGAGAAGTTCGCATGATCGAAGCGCGACTGCTTGAACGTGACCTGTTTGAACTGCACAGCGCGGAGAGACGCACCTTTAAAGCTACAATCTTCGATCATAGACTTGGCAAACTGCGTCGCACCCAGATCTGCGTCGGCGAATAGCGTGTGATGCAATTGGCAGCTCTCGAACTGCGCGCCTGTCAGGGAAGACTCAGCGAAAGTGGCATGCGCAAACGAGACACCCGTAAAGATCGCGGCCTGAAGATCGGACAAGGTAGCCTTGGCCCCCTGAAAACTTCCGCCTTGGAAGGAAGCGCGAGGTGCGGACCATGAGGTCAAGATGGCCTGATCAAAAGAAGCGCTCAGCACGGAACTGTCCGAATAGTCAGAAGCTTCTAACAGGCACCTCGCGAAATCCGGACTCCGCAGCGCCACACGGTGAAATGAAACATTCGTGAGATCGAGCGCTCTCCATGCTGTCGCCGCATTGTCACCATGAATCAACAGCGTCACGATGAACTCACTGCTCGGAAGACGTTGTTTCCCTGACGGATGCATCCCCGTCATCAAACCCAACGCGACGAAGTACTCTTGGAAGCTGATGTGCGTAAAACGATATTCCTTACCTGCGACGATGCGCAGTAGGGATCGGCCCTGACACTCAAGCGCGGGAATGATCTTCAACCCATCAATGTTCGCCGTGCGGTGCCGCGAAGACTCCATCTGCATGCGCTGCGCAAGGTTGATACAGTCGTCTCGCATGGCATCTTTCGAGACTTTGCTAGTTTTGGACTCGCGCTCTAGCCAAGCTTCGGTGATCGTTTCCAAGGCATCGAACGCATGCCCCAGATTGCCTGATGCCTGGATGAAGTCATCCGCATGATTGAAAAGCAATGGACGATCTTGGAACGTTCCAGCATCATGGATCGCTCGCGACACGCGCTCGCGATTCCCGTCTTTCATGCGCCCAAAGCGACGCTTGAGATACTTCTCCTTCAAGCCCTCACTAAAGGGAGCCAGGTAGAGCGTTGGGCAACGATAGGCTCCCGCGACAAACGCCCCAATAGCATGGGCAGGATCACGTCGGTCGCAGAAGTAAGCCGTTCGACAAGCGATGATGACCCGATGAAAGTTCCGAGTCGCCTGGAGCAGGTCATTCACATAGCCAATTAAATCCCCACCAGCCTTCGGATCTTCATTCAATCCATCGAGCAGAAGAATCGTGCGCCTAGGCGATTTGATCACACCAAGCTCTTCAAACGTAACCTCGCTCAGTCTTCGCAGTTCACACTGGAAGTCACTAGCAGACAAGCCAGTGACGTAGGCTGCTTTCAGCAAGAGAAGAAGAGACGTCTTCCCCATGCCGGCATCACCAAGAAGAAAGAGGCAATTCCGACGCTGATGATGCAAGCCAGCATCCACAGGCTTGCCAAGAAACCGATTCACCGTTGCAAAGACGGGACGTGTTTCGTCTTCACGATCCGCCATCGGTTTCTTCAACTGACCGTGTGACTGCACATAGTGCTTCGTTAGAAAGACCGCATCTCCAAAGTCACGCTGCCACTCGGCAATCTCTTTCTTAGCCGCCCCCGCAACCAAGGCTTTCTCAAGTTTGGGTAAGAAGTTATCAGGGAGGAAGTTGGACTCAGGCATCGTTAGGTCGCCGAGCCTACGGACTCATGAAGTCGCCGTCAATGATTGCGAACACAGACTGGACCCACGCGACACTGAAGGCGGATGTTGTTCGTCCCAAGTGCTACCAATCCCAGTATTCGAGAGCTGTCTGCCTGAGACCTCAGATGCACCTTTTGGACGCTGAAGCTCAGTTGTCACAACAATGCCACCGGGCCGAGCCGATCACGATCTAGAGTTCTCAGACTAGTAGAGCATCGACATTGAGTTGATGTTCCACTAGTCACCAACCCTAACATCACCTCGCATCTGAGCTGCACGTTGCCTACGATGACAGCTTCATTCGCCAATAGCCCCCGCCAGTGAATCCTGAGGACCTGAAGACTATCAAGATCGGCTAACGAAATTCTTCTGTCATCGCCGAGACCTATTTGCTGTGAGGCAGGTCTAATGACTGTGAATGCGGGTGAACTACCCCCATGCTAATCTCGAACCTTATCTCATGAAGAACACTTTTACTCTGTCACTACTGTTTTTCGCGCTCATGCTCGGACACGTTCTCAGTCAACAATCCACCACGGTTGAAGAAGCCAAGCAGCGTGCCGCAGAGCTGGCAGCAGCGGCCAAGAACCGAGCAGCAGAACTCGGCGAAGTGGCGAAAGAGCGGGCGATAGCAGCAACAGAGCAGCACGGGCCAAGGCCGGGGAAATTTCTTACCAAGTGAGAGAAAGCGCGGCAGCGTCTGCTGAAAGCGAAGAAGCGAAGAAGCGAAGAAGCGAAGAAGCCTCAGCAACGATCATCGACTGGATCGAGACCATCGGAACGTTCTACACCAGCTGGGCATTGGTGACGGCGGGGATCGCGTTGTTCGTGAGTCATGCGAGCCAGCTCATTATTGGAAAACTATGGGCGCTGGCGCGCGGCAAAGGCTTCAGCTTCTTCGAGTGCGTGAACGACTTTCTCGTCGCCGCCTTTGCTGGCATGGCCTTGCCGGTCGTGCTTATGATCCCAACGGGCCAGGCGGCCTTTATTTCTAACCCACTCCATGTGCTTAGCGCTGCTGGCGTTGGAATGATTCTCGGAGTCATTCTCTACACGCACGGCATGAAGCAAGAACTGTTGGCGGGCCAGGAGCAGAAGGATATCGAGCAGGCCGAACGCAAAGAAGCCTAGCCTGTCCTACTCGCATTGCGAGCCGACTGCACCAGAGGTTTCCTTTGTGACCATTGGCTTGTGTGCCGCTCCATACTCTGTCGTGGGGAAAGTGGCAGTTTGATTCGTGGGGTTACTAAGAGAGTGGCAAGATCCACCGTGGTGATGATCTGAAGTAAGTTTTCTTAGGCATGGCAGAAGCTCAAAAGAAAGTGGACAACG
>CALLLI010000062.1 GCA_938082635.1 uncultured Verrucomicrobiales bacterium | reverse complement strand
GTGGAAGGAACGCTGAACGTTGATTTGGATCAGGCCGATGAGCCCACGCGATTCTTCCGCGTTCGCTATTAGCTGTGTTTTGTTAGATCCGCAATGAAGGTAGCTCGGGCATCCTGCCCGAGTCACGGCCTAGAAGGCCGTGCTACACTGGAAATTGCCTGTTGGTCCCAATCGACTGGGAGGCTTCTACATGTTTCCGGCTCTGCTGTCAGTCAGGATAACAAAGTAGAATTAACGGGGGGGGGAAATGAAGAGATCGGTCATCGTTTGATCATGAGAGCAAAGAGAGCACTGATCGTCGTCGCACCAGCCACCACGATAAACACGACGGCAGAGTCACCTTGTGAGTCGATCAACCAACCGATCAACGGTTCTCCTGCCCCAGCGAAGAGATAGGCAAAGAAGTTCATCACACCTGTCGCCGTGCCCGCGCGCTGCGTACCAAAGGTATCGGGACAAAGCGCCCAGAAACTTGCTTGAGGACCGTAGACAAAGAAGCCGGTCGTGAAGAGTGCGGGGATCACCAGCGGGTGATTGAGAGGGAGCATCCACATGACTAGCGAACTCACCGTAGCCAGTGTCAGGAAAGATACGATTGCTTTAGAACGGTTCCCATGGAACACACGGTCGGAGATCCAGCCATTGGCGAGCGCCCCAACGGCCATCCCAATGGGGAGAAACACACTCAACCATTTCGTGCCGCCGGGCTCTTTCCAATTCTCTCCGAGAAAGTGTACCGGGACCCAAACCAACAAGCCGTACCGGGCAAGGTTCTGAAGTCCAATTGCGACACAGCCAAAGAGGAATCGGGCATCTGATAGCACGGCTTTGTATTTACTGGTGGCAGATTCCGACAGATCAGCTACTGGGATAGGCGCTTCGCCAGTGTCCTTACCCGCCTCCGGTTCTCCATCCTCGAGATCGAATCCAAGGTCCCTCGGACGATCCCTGGCGACGAAGTAGTAGAGAATCCCCACACAGAATAATAACAGGACTGGACCACGAAAGATCCACCGCCAGCTCAGTCCCATTTCGAGAACGGCATTTGATGTTAGATAGGCGAGGACCGAGGAGCATCCAGCGGCGAAGACATAGAGCCCGTAGACCTGACCACGCTGTTGTCCAGACCACCAATTCGAGATCAATCGGCTACCAGGAGCCCAACCCATTGATTGGGCGAATCCGTTCACTAGCCAAGGAAGCCCGATCCCGACCGCACTCTGCCCGAAGCTCACCACCCAATTGAGCCCAGTGGAGAGCACCGCGCCGAGTGGCATCATCCGTCGTCCTCCGATCCGATCACCGAGCTGTCCGTTGACGGCTTGCCCGACGGCATAGGCCCAGAGAAGCCCCGCGCTGGCCCAACCGAGTGTCATCTTTGATAATCCCAACTCCTCTTCAATTCCAGGAATGGCAAAGCCAAAGGTTTGCCGCCCTGTGTAATAGCAAAGGTAGCAAGCCATCGTGGCAAGGAGCATACGCCATTTCGTTGCCTTGTAAGTCATGTGAGGGAAGGCGAGTTGGCCTCAAAGAGACTCTGATAGATCTCTCTGATATCTTTTGGCGTAAATGCCAGTGGATTGTTCGCTAAACGGACTGCATTCACTGAGTCGTTCAGCTGATCGATTTGGAGAGAGGTCGCCTTGGCATCCAACCTGGGGATTTGCAATCGATCATGGAGGTATCCTTCCCACCAATCTGGAAAACTTTCGCACGTCTGCCCCCAACACTTTGCGATCTCGTTAAGGCGCGGCCTAACAAACATGGGCCCTTCAGGATGGGCACAATGACCGTCCGACACCTTCGCGTTTCGTTTAAAAACATGCCCAAACAGAATGGCAACCGCCCTTCCATGAGGAATCCCAAAGAGCGAAGTCAAACCGTAGGAGAGCGCGTGAGGAGCTGTGGTGGTCGTTAAGTTAATAGCTTTGCCTGCGAGGTGCGCCGAGACTTGCATACCAGTTAATGAAACATTGTCAGAGGAATGGATGGCCGATTCCAAGTGCTCGATGCCCAAATCAAGAGCTGCCTGGGCGTGCAGTTCGGATTCTGAAGTGCTACGGACACTCCATAGAGACTCCATCGCTTGGCAGATCGCATCGAGTCCAGCATCTGCAATCACCGATCGAGGCAGACTTGCCAGGAGAGAGGGATCCAGCGCCCAAGCATCCGGCTTCAGAGCGTCTCCCGATAACGAATACTTGATCCCGTCGCGATAAAGAACCGCAAATCGAGTAACCTCTGCTCCCGTTCCGGCCGTGGTAGGAATGGCTATAAGACCAATGTCAGTGCGCGAGATAGAAACTTCGTACCTGGCTTCGGTTGTCGCCCAGAGTTGATCAACGCCTCCCATCTGCAGCGCGGTCGCCGTTAGCTTTGCCAGATCCATCGCGGTGCCTCCCCCGATCGCGAGGACGCATTCCGCTTTATTGGATCGGGCGACCGCCATGGCGGCGCTCAGAGAGTCCCATGTAGGATTCGGCGAGAAATCCATGAATGGTGTCACGCTGTCTGCCGAGCCTAGCGAGTTCAGCGTCGCCATTATTTCAAAGGCTGCTTCTACTGCCGGATCGAGAACCACCAAGACACGGCGTCGGCCAATGAAGGAGCGGACTTTACTTGTCCACGCACCGACGAATTCTTGGATTGCGATTGCCATGTAATTAGCTGTGGGTATGAGACAAACTTACCTATACTCGGCAGGCATTCTCGGAACGACGCCAAGTTCCTTGTAGTTGAAACCACTCGTTAGCGGTTTGTAAGTCCCCACAATAGCGACGCTGCGATCAGGCGTGATAGCGTCATCCATTCCCATTCCCCAGTAAGCGGCATTGATGATCAGTCGGCGCAGCCCCGTGCTTTGCAGATCTTTGCCACTGCCCATGGTCGAGTGAAACACGCGAGCACTCTTGCCTTTGCTCGTCTTCCAGTTCTTGAACCACGCCACCGGCAAGGGCTCTTTCTTGAGATTTGGAGCATCGTCGTCGTTTCGCCCCATCAGTGGTTGCCCCCAAACGAGGGCAGTGCAGTCAGCAGGTAGACTCGTTCCCTCTTTGTAAGTCCGATAGACGTCCGAAGGACCCCAGATGTCTTTGACGCCGGAGAGGATAGGATGATCCTTCTGCTCACGAACGATCGTGCCTCGAGTCGAATCTTGGTGCCAATTGCCGTGGTGACCCATGAACGATCCGCCTAACACATCGTTGCCGAAATTCACCTGCTTGCCGTCGATCTTATAGGGTAGCGCGCGGCGGAAGCCGTGGTTTGCCGTTCGCAACGCGATTAAGGGTTTGCCGGAATCGATGTAAGCTACGAACCGCTCCTGCTGCTCCATGGGCAGCGTTAGAAGCCGAGCCACGAAGATGACGAGGTCCGCTGAGGCCAGATGTTCGAGCCCAGGAATATTGTGTGTCTTGAAGTCCGCCTCCTTGCCCTTCTCGGGGTAGACCGGCATGGTTGGGTCAACTGCACCTCTATCATTGACCCCGAAGAGCACGGTGCAGTCGAAGCCGTGATGGGTGCTCAAGATCTTCGCCATCATCGGCATGGATTGTTCGCTGCGGTATTCTTGATCAGCAGAGATCAGCACGATATATTTGCCTTTGCCAGGGCCGTCGTTGCTACCGGAATACGTCAGCCATTGAGGGTTATCTGGTACCGGGTGCGCGAAGACTTGACCGCAAATTAGAAGGAAGGCGAACGTTGAGAATAGAGAATGCATGATTGTTAGGGGCGGAACCTAGGTTTTTGGAATTTCGTTGACCGTGTAATAGGCATTGTTGTGAAGCAGGTCTTTTCCGTCATCGGAAGTCATCTTGGCGAGATCGAACTCGTGAATGTGACCTTCCACGATGATATCCAAAGACACTCTCACTGACATTCCATCCGCAGAGGGCGTGGCTTTGGCCACCTTGGCTGTTGTTTGATCCACCTCAGGGCTGCCGTATCCGGCTGCGTAGTTGTGAGTGTAAGTGGTGATCGAGTAAGTGTCCGTTTCGGCGGCGACTAGCTTATCGACGGGCTTGGTGAAATGTATCAGAAAGCCATCCTTCCTGATGTTGATCTCTTTGATCTCAAAGGGCATTTGGCCGTTCCAATCAATGCGCTGCAAGGCGAAGGGTTCGGTTCCGCGCACGGGCCACTGGCGATTGGTGGTGAAGCCGCCAGCAATCAGTTGCCCTTTAGGTGAGAACTCCACATGCATGATCCCAGTGGCTAGCCCTTCACGGAAGGGATAGCAGGCGCCCTGCCACACACCATTAATCTGTTCCGTGGTGGCACGCATGATGACGCTCAAGGTGTAGTCACCAAGAAACAGCTGATTCTCAAAGGGACCAAACTTGCCGCCCGTCTGATTGAGCCGGAAACCGGAAATCGATCGGCCCATCTTGATATAAGGGAAGCGCACTGCGGGGGGCACCAACTCCTTCACACGCTTCTTCTCTACTTGCAGACGTGAAGGACTGTTAGGCTCGACAGCGGGCACGTCCATTCCCGGGACAAAGGGATACCAATTGTAACTCGCAGGATGCCCAAGGAAGCCGCCTTGTTTGAGGTGCTTCAACGAACAGGAACCATTCCAAGGCCCCTGGCTCTCGATGGTGAACATTGAGCCCTCGGCATTCGGCCCAACACCACCGGGACTGCGCAGCCCGCTACACACCGGAAGCATCTTGCCATCTGGCGTCACTTTCACTGCCCAACCACGGAATAAGTTGTGTGAATTGTAGGAACCACTCAGGCCAAGCGCCACCCAGATGTTGCCCTCCGAGTCATGCTTGGATCCGAATGCGAATTCGTGCCCTTCGGCATAGCCCCAATTGTTGCTCAGGGTGTCATAGCGATCGGCGACGTCATCGCCGTCCGTGTCAACAATACGCGTGACTTCCCCAAATTGCGTGGCGGTCATGGCTCCATCTTTCCAAGACAGACCAAAGATCTCATCCTGCCCACTGGCGAACAAGTGATAGTCCGGTGTCGGCGGCGATTCAAAGGCACCCTCAATGAAATAGATATCGCCTCGCCGCGTGCCCACTGCTAACCGACCGTCCGGCAGGATCTCGAAACTTCCAGTCCGCATGGGAACTTCGGGAGGGATCGGAATATCGACGATGGGATAGTAATTAGCCTCTTCCTCAGCACTGCCCCACATCTCGCCAAGCTCTTCAGCGGGAAGAGATGAGGTGATCGATAGGGCCAAGAGGGCCAGGATGGAATATTTGCCTACCATTGGTATTCGAGGATTAGAGTGGAAGATCCTTGCGGCAACGTCAGAGGAATCAGGACTTCGCCGGGCTCACCGTCACGCACCACCCCGTTGTGGTCGCTGATGATTCGCAACTGCAGGCTATCGATGACGAAAGCGCTATTTGACTTCTTAGTGATCGATTTCCCGGAGCCAGCGCGAAAGTAGAAGAGCGACTGCGCCTTAGGTGTTTCGAATTGGAAGGTCCGTTTGAACGTCGCCACACCATCCTTGGTGAGACGATCCTCAAAGAAGTCCTCTACCTTGATGTCACCGTATTGATAAAGGAAAGTGGGCCTTCGCAGGGCATCTAAATGGTAGCCACGAAACTGGTAGCCGTGATCGTGTGGGAATGCGTGATCGGTCTTTCCCTTATAGGGCCAGTCATCATCCATCGACTTCAGACGGTGAAAGGGAATGCCCGCTGGAAAGGCCACTCGATCGCTTCCACGAGAACGGAAGGAACCATGATTGACACTCACGAATTCACCTTTCCAAAGTAAACGCAGGGCCATCTCCTCGGAATCAAACGCTATGTTGATCCGCTCCGGGTAGCCCACTCCGATGCCACGGTAGCCAGCGGTGCCACGACCTCGAGCAATCTCCGCCACATCAGTGACTCGCAATTCGCTCGACCGCCGGGACAGTCCCTTTGGTTTCTTCGCGCGGGTGCCATCTTCAAGGTAGGACCAAAGCGCTTCAATCTGCTGTGCGCTGTCGCCCTGGAGGATGTTCGGTCGGATCGATTGTCCGCCAGGCCAGTAGCTGGGCATGATCACCAATGAGTGGAAACGTGCCGGGTTGCGCATGTAGAGATGGAACCAGTTCTTCTGCACGCGATCTGTCACATGCACAATATCGAGAGCACCCGCCCCGCCCGCTTCTTGCCCATTGAAGTCATGGCAGGCGATGCAACTAAAGCCGCCGGTTCCGATCATCTCGTAACCTGCCGACTTGGATTCCTGAATGTTGGCGACATTAGGAAACGTCACTTCTTCCAAGTCATCGACCTTGCCGAACAGCTCTACCAAAGGCCCAACGTTCGCCTCACCATACTGCGGCATGCTCGCATCGAGGTAAGGGCGCTGTCGTTTCCCGTGTAATAACACTTCGGCGATCCATTCCGGCGTCAACTTCGCCCCGACATGGGACAGTGGAGGTGGAAGCCGCCCTTGATTTCCCAAGGCGGGCCGAGTTCCTGTGAAGTTGGCATTCCGCTCTGGCGCGATCCCTCCCAAGTCATCGCGCTCGTGACAGGCGAGGCAGTTGAAAGTCACGAGCGCCTTCTCGAGCTGTTGTCGATCATCAAGCTGCTGCTGCTCGACGCCGGGTAGGGCCTTGGCGATTAAGTTACGCTGTTCCGCATCCAGGTCGAAGTGCGGCCAGGCTCCGCTCGCCTCGCCCAAACAGCCTTGGGCAGAATTGAGTTGTGAAAACGCCAGCCTCGGATCGGCGGGCACACGCACATCGTCATGGCAGTTCGCACAGCCAAAGGTAGCGAAGTGCTCGCGTCCCCGTGCAGCATGCTCGGCATCGACCTGAGGTGGTTCAAAGGCCGGAATCGCATCCTTCGACACCGACAACAAGGACGAAGGGATCGCCTGCCGCTCGAACTTCGGCCCCTCCATCTCAAAGCCAAAGGTAGGATCCCTCCCAGTGTGAAAATACGTTAGTTGGATCCTCCGCTTTCCCTCTTGCAGTTCCACCGTGCCACGCAAGTCCTTCGGTCGACGACGGTTGCTCGGCTCTTCTCTAACAATTTGTTTCCCATCGATGAGCAGCGAACCTCCGTTCATCTGCAGGAAGAACGTGTAGCTCCCTGCCTGGGAAAGGTTCAACCAGCCATCATACTCGACCGCCGTCTGGTGGTGTACTTTACCCAGACTCTCCAAAGCGAAATTCTCCACATGTCCTGCGCGTTCGGCCTCAACCTCATCGCTGTCTAACCCTTCCCAAACCTGTCCACGATGCATGGTGAACGCGAGATTGCCAGGCACGCGGGTATCGCGCAGGAGATAATGGGCGATGCGTTCAAGGTCCTGCCCTGATAGACGCAGATCGGGCATGCGCCCCGAAGGTCGGCTGGCATGCGGACGTCTTAGGAAGTCAACCAGGCTATTCACACTGTACTTTTTATCCAAGGCACCGAGCGGTGCAGAAGATGTTGGCAGCGTCTCAATCCCCTTGGCATCGCGCGGCGAATGACAAGCGACACATCCACGGGAATGAAACAGACGTTCACCATGCTGCGCGGCCACCGCATCGGGTGGTTGTAGAGAGAATTCATTCTCATTCAATGACAACAGAAAGTGCGTGAGCGCTTCCACAGTCTCCGCCTTCTCATCCTCGCCAAGTGGCGCCAGGACATCTGGCATCGTCGTGCCGGGTTTGGTGCCATGCGGATCGCGTAGATAGGATTCGAGGTAACTCGGGTTCACCCGTGAGCCGAGCGCCGAGAGGCGAGGCGCTTTCTTCGATCGCCCTGCAAACGGTGCATTACTTTGATGACAGGCCACGCAATTCAATTCCTCGATGAGGACCAATCCCATCAACTCAGGGTCGAGCTGGCTCGAGGTTAATCCGGGGATGATCACCTGCGCGCTGACGGGCGAAGCCATGCCAATCAGCAGCGAGATTTCAAAAGTAAGCAGTAGGACGAAATTGGTCACACGATGAGTTTACTCGGTCTCTGCGAGATTCCGACCCCTTTCTAGCCTCTTAAATGGGCACCCAAGCCGATGGTTGGTTCACCACAGAGGCAAGGCGTTTGGCCGCGACCAACGGATGCGGGAAAGCAGTACATCACCGGTGTAACCCTTTCGCGGCATCATTTCGCCCACGGTGACCCACGACTCGTGCAGACTCACATTCGTGACGTTAAAGTTTCCCATCAAGACGACCTTGTCAGGATCATCGACGCCATCCCCGGCCAATGGGAGCACGATCTTCTCGCTCACCTTCCGAAGACAGCGCTTCTCAATATCGACCTGCGCAACCCACAAGGGTGACCGCCAGCGCATCACCTTCTCATTGGAATCATCCCTCCGCGTGTAGACGAGAAAGAGTCCATCGCTATGCGTAAACCAGTGCCGTTGCGTCGTCGACATCTCAAGTGGCCTCCCATCTTCCCAACACCAAGCCTTCTTCTCTTCCCAGTTGAGCCCATCGTCACTCACACTGAGGTAACCCCGACCGTCTTCAGCCCGAATGGTCATCCAGAATCGGCTGCCGAATTGCGTGACGCTAGGTTCTAGTAAACCACGCCCTTTCGGATTCCGTGGCGGTGGACCAACATTGCGCACTTTCAATTCCTTGCCGTCGAAGCTCGCACGAACGCCCGCTACCATTCGATTCACTGGTTTTGAACCAAAGGTGAATGACATTTGCACGTCGCCGTTCGGCAAGGCGATGCGTTGGCCGCAGTTGTTAGAATAGATGAAAGAGCCACGCGAATCGTCCCACTCAAGAATCTTTCGTTCTGACCAATTGCCGTTCTTGGAACGCACTGCGTAGATGGGGAAACGGCTCAGTTGTTCCTTTCGCGCAAAGTAGTCTCCCTTGTAGAACACCACATGCCCTAACGCGATCACTGATTGCGATTGAGGGAGAAACTGTGGCGTCACGTCGCACACAGCCGCCTTCAAGGCATCGTCGCGTCCAGGAACAGGATCCCGACCAAAGGCCGCAATGGGTTCGGGATCGCTCCATGTCTTCCCGACGTCCTTGGAGATTGACCAATGCTCCTGCCCAAAGTAGTCCGAGTTCCCGATCTCCTGCAGGGTCATCAGGGCGACTGGTGTCTTTGCGGAGCCTGGCATCATACAAACCCGTGGGTGGAACCAAGTGCGGCTCATGCCATCGCGATTGCGCTAAAATGTCTCCTTCGAAATGGAAGCCACGAGTGATGGGGCTTCTTCCGCGTGAGTCACAAACGCGGATCCAAGGGCAATGACCGTTCCAATTAGATAAACGAAAGTTCGCAGATTCAGAGCCATCCCATTCTGTAACTCGTGAGTGGAAAGTTCTCATGAGTTGGCAGACTGATTTCGTAGCCGTGTAATCTTTCCTTTCGACAACTCGATGCTGAGATCGATCAACTCGCCTGTCAATTGTCTGAACTTCTTGTATTCGGTGATTTCGGCACG
>CALLLI010000061.1 GCA_938082635.1 uncultured Verrucomicrobiales bacterium | reverse complement strand
GTCAGGGATGAAGTGGAAAGAAAAAGGGGCTGATACGGTTTTATGTTTAAGTGCCCTGAGGCAGACGACAAAACGGTGGGGCGAATTCTGGCAAAATATCTCCCAATTTGGTATTTCGTCATAAATCACGATTTCAGGACTTATGGAACATCCGCGAAAACAAGTTCCCGATAGTCCTCTTTTTATCACATAATATCCAGGTCACACCCTTGGCATGAATGATCCTCACAAGGAATCTTGGGCCACTCGCTGTATTTGACGATTGCAGGCTCTGACCCCTCAGCCATCTCACATTGCTACTATCCACGGAGTTTTGGTAGTTGCATCCCGAGATCAAGCTCTGATAGCACTCAGAGGGCTCGTTGACGGTTGACGGATAACACCGGCCATAAGATTCTCCTCTCTGTGGGAGCTGCAATCTGCCTTGCTCGACATTGTTTAGCAGAAAGTGTCAACGAACAGTCTAGAGTGGAAAACTTCGGTTTCTGACTGGGCTAGCTTTTCGTCCAGGCCAAGTCCTACAGGACTTGGAGCATTGAATAGGAGTACAGATCGAAGTTTGAGATCATCTCGGTCACAAATATTGGCGGCTTTGCTAGCTTTCGCCCAGTTCTCTCTAAGCCACTCACTCAACCCGTCGCAAATGTTTGGTCAGAGAGTCCCTTTTTCCGTCTTTGGTATTTCCTGAGAATTCTCTTAGCGCCCCGATGATCTCGGCAAGATTCCTCGAAGGAATAAGATTCTTGCACTCCACCATGAGGATATCGGGCCTATCGCGATGCCAGGCGAGAATATCGAGATCGCCCAAGTTTGGATTCTTGGGTGCCCCATAGAAAGTCATCTGCTTCCCTCCGAGACAGTGAAAGTCTTTCGCTTCCAGTTGGGCAATCACTGCTTCTTCAAATGTTAGCCCCCAATCTTTCTTGGCCGAACCCACCCAAGCCTTCATCTTCCCGGAGTGCGCAAACTGATCGTCAATCTTGCCCCTCCGCCATTGGCCGATCCTCGTGTCGATTCCGACCCTGAGAAGCCCAACAGGGATGAGCATGTGTGCATGGTGCCCGTCTCTTTCGGGCACCATGGGTCTGGCGATCAAGGACAGCTGACGTCTGTTTAGCCATGGATCAACGTCCCTTTCTTTGAAACTCGCAAGCTCTTCGTAACGGCCTGACCGGAGTGGAAGTGAGAACGACTTCACGAAGCCTTTGAGCCCCTTCTCATCAAGGTGATCTAGCAGCTTCCCTAGTTCTTGGATGCTCAACCGAAGGACGGAGTGCGCGTTGTTTGTCACAGCGTAATTCTCAAGTCTTGTGATGCATTCTCCTAGATTCGGAACGGAGATCTCAAACTCAGCAGCGAATGCCAAATCGAATTCCGATCCGGCCTCGACTACATCTTCGTCCGGCGGAGGATCTGTCGTCCCAATTTGTCTCTCGTATGACGCTGTATTTCCTAAATCCCATTCGTGGTTCGTCTTTCTCGTATATTTTGACACGAGCACGCCAACCTCACCCGGATCATAGCACAACTCATCCTCCTCGTTGAACGAGACGTCGGGTGACACAAAACCCTGAAACACTCCGAACCGAATCTGGCTAGCCTCGATCAGCAAGTTCGCGTTTTCCATTAAAGCCATGAGACGATCGTTGCCGATTCTCTCTCCTCCATCTCCACGTCCACACGAATATGCAGATCTCAACAAGTGTCCGCAGGGTTAGTGGTGCTGCGTTCAGCCCTTGGCGCCATGCGTGAATGCGATTCTCCTCTTCGTCTTCAGCAGGATGGACAGCCAGCAATGCACCCGTGGTGAGGTCTAGCTCGGTCAAATCTACCCTGGCGTTTGTGAGTGCGTGAAAACAGGCTGACACAAAGTGAAGGAGATTGAATTCGTTCAATTCCGCTTCGATTTTCTGCCAGAGTCCTTCTACAAGTCCGTCGAGCGCCTCCCGATAGTTTGCCTCAGAGCACTTGAAAGCGCCAAGACCGAGATCTCTAACGATAATACGCCAACGGTACAGTTGGCGGGCTTCTTCCGCGGGCCAATAGCAAGCTCCGGTTACATCTTTTTGCACCCATGTGGCGGCATCTCTTGAGATAAAGTGATGGATATGGCGAGCTTTAGGATCAGATTGTTCTGCATCTACGAGAGCTTGAAGTTTCGTGCTCAGGTTTTTAGGCAAGTGTTGTTCAAGTGCACTAAGAACACAGCGGATGAAATTCCGCTCGGGTTCGTTAGTGCTAGAGTGGAACGCTTCGATCCCAGTCAGGGAGATCCGGATGTGAAGATGCAGGGTTTCGATATCCCATGATGCATCCCAATCCTCCTGCATACCTTCGTCAAAGGATATGAAGATCTCCACCTGACAACGTAATTCACAATCATCTACCTGGCACCAAGCCACCCCAAGCCAGAGAACGGTCATCTCTAAGACCTTCTGGAGAGTCCCGCCCATCCGGTTTTCCAGAGTCGGCTCCTCACCTCTAAAGAACCACATAAATCCATTGTGTCCTTCACTAGCGAAGCGTTCTGTATAGGGCTGGCTTGCTATCGGAGGTGGCGGATGGCTGACATAAATCGCAAGCCGGCGTTCGCTAGGACGCCGCGACCGAGATTTCCATTTCACTACTTCGATAGCTTCCTTTAGCAGAGGGTGATAAAGAAGTCGACGGTCGGTTGCCATACGACAGTCCTGTCTCCACTCGGCAAGAAAGGTTGGCTCTATCACCATAAGCTTGTGGCTGGCCGAACTATCTCCCATCGGGAAGAGTTTGGAGCCGGTATGAAATCTTTAAGCGTGAAAATTCATAGGTCCGGCCCAGTTCATCAATCGCACCCCATGCATAAGAAAGATCACCGTCGTGTTCCGAGGAGTGAAGGAACTGAAGGAGACCGCTCCGGGAATCTGCGAGGGTAGCGAGGTCGTGGATGGGCAACGCTGTCGTAACCCACCCCTTCAATGGATCAGGAAACCTTAACGAGAATCCACCTGGGATTCCACCGATGACTACTAGCGAGAGGATTCGCTGAGTTTTCATTGTTTTCGAAATCCAGCTATGTGAGTCCTCCAAATACTCCACGAAGCCCTCTGGAGCCTTGCTAACATTCGCTTCTTGTTTGGGAAATACCCAGGCAATAGTGCTATGTGAATTGCAGTGTCAGCATCGACTATTCCAATATCAGCTCTTACAATTCCACTAGGCGGTGATGGCGCATCCTCGGAATGCTGACATCTGATTCCGAGATCAGAGAGCCTCCCGATCACATGTCTCCCAAATTAAAGTTCTGCCAGGAAAACGCAGAATTCCTTTAGATCCGCTGCGTTGAAAGCATCTGAAACAAGGACAATTACTGAGTCAAGGCACCGGCATGGTAGGGTGTAAATATAGGAGTCTCCTTTGACGCGTAATGGACGGCGTACCAACTGCTGGCTTGCCCCATGTTCCCCAAACTCGTGGGGCAACAATGACTCCGGATCTTTGGCCACGAGGTCTTTGAGGAGTTCGCCTGTGAGCTCGATCTCCTCTAGTTCGGCAATCGAGAACCGTAGGCTCATGATTGCAGGCTCCAAGTCCCTCCACTGAGGCACATTTAGCCTCTTGTCTTGCTCCTCCGCAGCAAAGGGTACTAGGGAGCGTCGATTTGCAATAGCCGCCGACAGAAAACCCAAAGCCTGCGCCTTGCGATACAGATTAGAGTCAGGTCCAGCCTGAGGGTGATTTGCCAAGGCGATCAGGACATCTTCCAGCGCTCTGTCAGCGTTAGACTGTCGCCCTAGAAAGATAGGATAGGCACATCTGAAGGGCAGGGTGCGATCAGGCGACCGAGAAAGACATCCTCTCGAGGATCTTCTGCTGCTTCAACCTCAGCCCCACGCAAAGAAAGGCACCATTGCCTGAGGTCTTTCTGAGTAGGTGTCGCCTTGCCAGAACAGTTTCTCCATACCTGTTCTATGTGATGTTCGATTAGGAGTGTATGGCTATGAAGATTAGGAAAGGTTTGTAAGGCAGCAACAATTCCTACCGCTTCGAAGCAATCGAACCGATGGAATGCGGGAGCTTTCTTGCTGGACATAGGAAAAGAGAACCGAGCCGGCCAAGAAATCAATTACTGACGAAACCGGATATCAAGCTCACTGAGCACGGGTGACATAAGACTGGTTAGCTGAGTTCTAATTCAGACAAAAAGTCTCAGTAATGGATCCGAACCCGTTCGTTTCCACACTGAACTGCTGAAGCACCGAGACGTAAAAATTTGGTTACGTCCGGGATGTGGGGGGCTAACTGATAACTTCGACATCCTGAAAGATGATGATCGCATTGCCGCCAAGGTTCTTTCTGCCTTCCCAATGCTCTCTCCAGCCGGCGGGGTTCAGGATGCGGGCGATCACCATCCGAGCCATCTTTGCTGCTCCTGATTCACTCCACCCAAAGGCGATCTTCTTCAGCCGACGGCCGATTTCACG
>CALLLI010000060.1 GCA_938082635.1 uncultured Verrucomicrobiales bacterium | reverse complement strand
CTTTCTCAGCAGGCCGGAAAACAAGATCGTCTTTCACTACACGCCCAAGCATTGTTCGTGGGTCAATCAGATTGAGATCTGGTTTAGCATTCTGGTTCGCAAGCTGCTTCGAACTGGCAGCTTCGCTTCAACTGACCAACTCCGCGACCGCATCATGGCCTTCATCGATTACTACAATGCGACCATGGCGAAACCATTCAAATGAATGTTCAAAGGCTTTCCCGCCTAAACGGACTTCCGCCGATCTGTACTAGGATATCTTCTTGAGACACCCCGGCAGCGAACAATTCGAGAACGTCCTTCACACAAATGCGCATTGCTCGGCTACAAGGACGACCGCCACATTGCTCTGGATTGAAAGTAATTCTTTCGGTCGTAGGTGAAATTAAGTTTATGGAAACGTATGGGTAAAAGTCATCGCTCAGCCGAGTTTGGCCGGATGAGCAGCGTTATCTTAGATTTCCTCGAACTTACTAACCGAGACCAAAGGGAATGAAGTAGGCACCTATTCTGGGTTGCTTCGTTTTCTGCCCGCTTGACTATCAGTCTCATTAAAGCACTTCAGTTGACCATTGATTTCACCCCTTGACTACATCCCATCCTATTTTATGGAAATTACAATGGACTTGGATATGTTTCGTTTAAGGCTAAGAATATTCGATCTGGTGAAGATAGGCACAATTCTAGCGATTGGGTTGTTCTTGACTTCAGGGTGCAACAAGAACTCTCCGTTTCAGCTACATGATGCCTCAGCCCAGAAAGAGCTTGAGAGTCTAACGCAAGACCACTTCGGGAAGCGAGGTCTCTTCAAGGAAAGCGATTTCTTCACCCATTATGACCGCGATAGAGACGGTAAAGTCTATCATTTAGAGAACGTTAAATTCGTTGTGGAGCTGGATTTTCATATTTAACGAAAGCAAATAAGCTGAACGGAATCGATCTTCGCACAACAGTGGTTCTCCTTGCCGATGGGCATCGAGAGAAGTCATCGATTGGCATATAGTCAGATTGGCGAACAGGAGCAGGTCCAACTGCTCAGCTAGCTTTAACAGCAGAGAGGAGAAATAGTGTCTTTTCATTAACTGTTAGTAAGAACGCTGAGTTATTACGACAGCCGTCATCATCTGACACTTGGTGAGACAACTTCCAAGCAATACACGATAGGGGCTTGCGAGATCGCTAGGAGAAAGACGCTGGTTGTGCGGATGGCCAGGAATGGCCATCCTACCGACTCGACGGTTACTTCCTCGAATCGCTTTCCAGGTAGAGGCGGTGTGAACGGTGGCATTCGGCTTCGAGGATGGCCCGGAAGGTTTCACGATCTTCAGTTGGGGACCCGCTCGTCATAACATACTGGTAGTCGCGCCAGTGCTTGATTTCTTCTCGAGCGTTGTCCATGCGGAGGGTGACGACGGCTTCGTCGTCGGTGCCGCGGCCGCTTAGGCGGCGGTGAAGTTCTTTCAGGCTCGGGGGCATGACGAAGAGATCAACGTAAGAGGCTTTGATTTCCTTGTCGCGGTCACGGCGAATCTTCTCAGCTCCTTGTACATCGAGGTCCATGAGGACATTGGAGCCTTCTTGTAAGTGACCCATGACGGTGCTTTTGAGCGTGCCGTAGTAGTTGTCATGCACTTTGGCATATTCGAGGAACTGCTTTCGTTTCACCCGATCGAGAAATTCCTCTTCGTAGAGAAAGTGATAGTCCTTGCCATTCACTTCGCCTGGACGCGGTGCCCGTGTGGTGCAGGAGATGGAGTAAACATAGCCGGGCAACTTGGCCTGGGCGCGACATAGGGTCGTCTTTCCGCAGCCCGAAGGTCCGGAGACCACACAGAGATAACCTGAGCGTAAGAATGCCATGATCTTAGTTTATTCGACGTTCTGGACTTGTTCGCGAATCTTCTCCACTTCGGTCTTGCCTTGGACGACGAGTTGGGTGAGTGCGGCGTCATTTGCTTTGGAGCCGATAGTGTTCAATTCCCGATTGAATTCTTGAGCGAGAAAGTCTAACGGACGCCCAACGGGTTCGTCACTTTGTAAGAATTGCGCCAGTTGCTTGTCGTGGCTGTCCAGACGATCCAATTCTTCCGAAATGTCGGAGCGTTCGGCGAAGAGGCCGATTTCACGGAGGAGCCGTTCATCATCGAGCGGCAAAGGGGTGCCGGCTTCTTCCAAACGCGACCAGAGGTTCTTGCGATAACGTTCGACCACAGCGGGCGCATGTTGACGAATCTCTGTCACAAGCTGCTGGACGCGTTCTCGGCCGTCCGACAACACTTTGGCCAGGTGTTTGCCTTCCTCTTCCCGGGACGCCATGAAGGTGATCAGCGCGTCATTCACGCCCTTCTCGATGACTGGCCAGATCTCTGAGGCTTCCAGCGTCACTTCTTGAAGTTCGAAGACACCTGGTGCCCGCATGAGATCGAGAGGAGCCAAGGGAACGGCATCACCGAGACTCTCTCGCAATTGGCGATGTTTCTCGGCGTAGTCCTTGGCCAAACTCTGACAAACCCGCAATTGAGAAGCGCCCATTTCCGCCTCTTCGTCTGTTTCCAAAGTGACCTTGACGCTGATGCGGCCACGCGAGACGCGGTCTTGAATGAGTTGGCGCGCTGCCCGTTCTAAACTGACAAGGTTCTTGGGCAAATTCACCACGATGTCTAGCTGCTTGCGGTTCACCGAATGAATCTCAACCCCACATCGCCAAGGTGCCTGACTGACTTCCCCTGCTCCAAAACCCGTCATGCTCATCATAGACCTGCATTGCAAGGCTGACTCGGAAGGATGACAAGTTTTATCCGTCTAGCATCTGGAGATGATTTCTGGCATTTCGGTCAGGAAAGATGATCTTGGATCACCCCATGAACGCTTTGTTTCCCCCAATCGTTCTCCTGGCTCTCGCTGCGGCTCTGCCTTCCGCCTCTGCCGTAACGGTGGCGCTCTCGCCTACGCAGGACAATGCCATCTTTCAAGAAGTGCCAGACAACAGCAACGGTGCGGGTGAATTCCTCGTCGTCGGAACCAGATTCGGTGCGTTTCATCGACGAAGCTTGCTGTCTTTCGATGTCGCCGCAACCGTGCCTGCTGGAGCCACCATCGATGCAGCCGTGCTTACATTGCAGTTCACCACGCCACGGAATTGGGGCAGTTTTCCCGTGTCTCTCCATCGTATAACGACGGACTGGGAAGAGGCCGGTTCAATTGGCACCATGGGGCAAGGTTTCGGTGCGCTAGCTCTCTCAGGCGACGCCACGTGGTCCAGCAACGTCCACGGCACGAGTAATTGGAATAGTGCAGGAGGCGACTTCATGTTCGGTGCGAG
The DNA here is from genome assembly GCA_938082635.1 of uncultured Verrucomicrobiales bacterium. Taxonomy (GTDB): domain Bacteria; phylum Verrucomicrobiota; class Verrucomicrobiia; order Verrucomicrobiales; family DEV007; genus JAACDM01. The sequence continues at coordinate 5,619 of CALLLI010000060.1, read as the reverse complement.
TGCGACTCAGTTTATTGATGGGAACGGTGCCTACGATTGGAATAGCACGACGGGTTCAGTAGTAGACGTTCAGAAGTGGCTGGACAGCCCAAGTCAAAACTTCGGCTGGATCGTGGTTGGAGACGAGATCACGGACCCTTTAGAGGCAACGGCCAAGCGCTTTCACAGCCGAGAGAATGCGACAGATCAGCCGAGGCTGGTGATCGAGTTCACGCCGGTGCCAGAGCCGAGTAGTTTGATGCTGATGTTAGCTAGCTTAGGTCTCGTTATTACACGAAAGCGCTAGTGATTTAGGAGTTGTTCCCCTGGTAGAAGAAGAATCAGTTTTGATTCTTAGTTCCGTTATTCTTCTTAACGGTGCGAATAAGATGAATAAGCAGATTAACCCTTTGAGCTATCTCGGCTTAGCTCTACTCAGAGTCGTTCACATGTTTGATAAAGATGAGAACGGATGCGTCGCAGCTGTGAGAAAGTGCTGATTTATTCACCGTTGTTCCCGATTATTCACAGATTCTTTCCCAGTTGCTAGGGGCACCCATTTCTCATTCTGAAGAGCCATTCGAGCCGCTTCGATCTCTGCGGCCTTCTTACTATTGCCGATGCCAGACCCGAGATCGAGCCCCTCCCACGCCACGCGAGATTGGAAGACCTTGCAGTGGTCTGGCCCTTCTTCTGTGACAATATGATAGAGTGGACTTGTCGGCGTGATGGCTTGGAGGATCTCCTGTAACTGCCCTTTCGGATTCACTTCTTCGGGAGCTTGGAGGATCTCCTCCAACTCGATACGACAGTGGCGAAGAATGAAGTTCTGAGCTGCTTCCAAGCCTCCATCGAGGTAGACAGCACCGATGAGAGATTCAAACGCATCTGCCAGAGTGGAAGGTCGGTTGCGACCGCCTGATGCTTCTTCTCCCTTCCCCATGAGAAGGAATTCACCGAGGCTAATTCTCTTGGCGAAGGCATCGAGAGCATCTCGTGACACGAGACGAGATCGTAGCTTCGTTAGATGACCCTCTGTAAACTGCGGAAATTGTTGGTAAAGGTGCTCAGTGAGCACCAGCTGTAGCACCGCATCCCCGAGAAACTCGAGACGTTGATTGTCGAAATGCGGCCTTTGGGTCTCGTAGGCCAAGCTCGGATGCGTGAGCGCCTCAGCGAGGAGGAGAGAGTTTCGGAACTTGTAGCCGATCTTCTGTTCGATGGAATCCATGGTGCTGATGAACGTTGGAGCGTTCTAGCGAAGGAATCGGGTCCGACTTGAAATAGGAGATGGGTGATCGACGGGACTCGAACCCGCAACAACCAGAATCACAATCTGGGACTCTACCATTGAGCTACGACCACCAACTCTTGAGCGTCAAAGAGACACAGTGCCGCATGGAAATCCAGCGAAATGTTCCCGCTTCGCCAGAAGCTTTGCGCCGAATCTCATCGGCAAGTCTTCGAATAGCAGTTTGAACCTGAGTAAAGGGTCTTATAAAATCGATAATTTAGAGAAGTTTCTACTAAATATGGATTATAAGAATGACTTTTTGAACGTAATCGGTATTGAGGTGTCCTAAGATCAACCTTCCCCGTGCGTAAGTTTACTTTCCCTCTTTCTTTACTCGTCCTATTCGGGCTCTTTGTCTTTTTGAGAGGCCAAGGAGACAAAGATGTGCAGTTGATCGAAGCGGCGGTGAATCCTGTTGAGACGATTTCGCCTATCGATGTTATTCTGGATACCAGTGGCGTTGGCTTGGCGGCCATGGCTGGAGACCAGCTTGTGTTCGCTGACCTGATGAATGATTATCTCGCCGTGTTCGGTATTTTAGTGGCCTCGGTCATTCTTGCTCTTCGTCGTCGCGCGCATCTTGTCTTTGGACAGCGTCATCGGAGGCGTTAGAGGCGCTCTACTGTGCGTGCCTGGAGCCAGAGAAAGTCGGAGAGTCGATTCAAGTAAACAACAAGATGCGGTAGTGTGTCAGGAGCTTCGTCGATTGAGAGAACCTCTCTTTCGGCGCGGCGGCAGAGTGTGCGTGCGTGATCGAGATGGGCGCTGGCGAGAGGGCCTTGAGATCCGGGAATGGCCCAGTCCTTGAAACGGGCTTTGAGGTTGTCCTCAAGTTGCTTCGCTTCCCTGGTGAGCGTCTCTTGATCTTCGGACGAGAGCGTGGTGAACCCATCTTTCGCATAGCGTGGACGGTCTTCGATGGCAGTTGCAATCTCACCCATGGCGAGAATGAGCTGGCTTTGCAAGGTGCTGAGTCGCGCTTCCAGGTCGGCAAAGCCTTCCAGCCTCGCATGAGTGCGTGCGAGGCCGAGTACCGCATTCAGTTCGTCTAACGAGCCGTTGGCAATGACTCTGGGATGATTCTTGGAAACTCGCCGCCCATACATGAGGTCTGTTTCCCCAGTATCGCCGCGTTTTGTGATGACGGACATGATGGTTAATTGATCAGTGATCCTGACAAAGTTCAAGCAGCTCTGGATGCAGCTTTTCCAAATCGGGGCCTAACAAGGCAAGCCGCAGTGAGGCTGTGGTGAAGATCTCCCGGGCGGTTTGCTGGATATCGTCGGGAGTGACCTCCTTCAATTCCTCCAGATAGCGCTCTGGATTGATATTCTCGTCTTCGTGCAGTGCGGCATCGCCGATCCAGAACATCTGTGTGCTGGTTTCTTCGAGGCCCATGTCGTGATTGCCAGCGACATATTGGTAAGCGGCTTTGAGTTCGCGGGCGCTTGGTGCCTGGTCGCGAAGGCGCTTGAGTTGACGGAAGGTTTGTTTCAAGAGCGGCATTAGAAATCGCGACTCGCAACTAGCATAGATGCTGAATAAGCCGGTATCTGTGTAGACATCTCTGGAAGAACCGATGCTGTAACAATACCCGCGCTTCTCGCGCACTTCTTGTGAGAGACGAGAACTCATGGTTTCGCCTAATAACACACTCAATAGTCTGCTGGGACAAAGCTGCGGGTGTTCGCGACCTCCCATGAGAAAGGCTAGCCGCACGTGAACTTGTTCCGTGGGGCGTTCTACGATTGCCAACTGACTGGCGAGGGAGGGTTTCGTTACTTTGGCGATCGGCCTCGTGCTCTGCCGACGTCCTTTGGGGAGATTTGCAAAGGCCTTGGCAACCGTTTCCAGCATCGCCTCTGGTGCTTGTGGACCTGCTAGAGCGATAACAGAGTTTCTCGCACCGTAGGCTTGTTTGAGATAACGTAAGAAGTCCTCGCGGCCGATGCGGCTAAGGGTCTCTATCGAGCCTAGGATGGGCCTACCAAGTGGGTCCTTTGGCCAAGTCACCTCTGAGAGGACGTCATCTACATGAGAGGAGGGTTCGTCCTTATACATGAGAATCTCGTCTTCAATGACCTGCCTTTCTCGGCCAATCTCATCCTCTGGAAAGGTGGATTCGATATAGATATCAGCTAACAGATCAACCATGCGATTTAGATGGATCGCTGGCGATCGCAGGTGGTAGCAGGTGTGCTCTTCTGATGTGTAGGCGTTGAGAGATCCGCCGACAGATTCAGCTTGAACCACGATGCGCTTTGGAGTGCGCCGCTTCGTGCCCTTGAAGAGCATGTGTTCCGTGAAATGTGCCAGGCCTTGCTTGCGTGCTGGATCGTGACGCGAACCAGCACTAGCAAAGACGCCCATCGCTAAGCTCCGCCACGTAGGGCATTGTGCCGCCACGACTCGCAAGCCATTGTTGAGAGTATGTAATTGATAGTCGACCATGTGTCAGGATGCGCAGGAAAGTTTGTTAGCCATGGCCAAGAGGTGGGTCGCTAACTCGAGATCTTGAGGAAAGGTGATTTTCAAATTTGGCTTGAGGTTCTCACTCAAATGCACGGGTTCTCCCAGTAGCTCGACCGCCGAGACTTCATCGGTGACGAGGGCATCTTGCTTGCAGACGAAGTCATAGGCATTCGTAAGTAATTGGCGGTCAAAGATTTGGGGTGTTTCCATTGCCCAGAGATTGGTCCTATCAACACTGCCAGTGACCCGGTGATTTCCATCGACGCGTTTGACTGTATCGGTGATGCGGCGGGCACAGGCGGCAGCTCCGTGACGTTTGGCAAGTTCACAACACCTCTCTAAATCACTTACCGCCAAGAGCGGTCGTGCACCATCGTGCACGGCGACAAAGTTTGTCCTAGGATCGACACTTTTGAGTCCCTCCATCACTGACAAATGCCGCAAACGTCCTCCCGGAATGACCTTGCTAAGTTTAGTGAGCCCATGACTTGTGATCCAGTCCTCAATCATGGTTTGTCTCTCTGCAGAGGTTACGACGATGATTTCATCGATGCAGGCAGCTTTTTGGAAAGCTTGTAATGAATGTGCTAGAACTGGCATTGAGCCTAGTCTTGCAAAGAGCTTATCAAACCCCATGCGCCGACTTTGGCCGGCAGCGACCAGGATGGCAGCGGTGGACATCTTAAGTGCTGGCTAGCTCAGCTTCGACATGACAAGCGCAGACAACTTCTTGTTATCTACGGCACCTGCGGTGCGTTCCTGCACGGTCTTCATCACTGGGCCCATGTCTTTCCGCAAACTTGCGCCGAGCTCTGCAATTACCGCATCGATAATAGCCGCGACCTCGTCTTCTGGTAGTTCCGCAGGAAGGTAGCGTTTCAATATCTCTGCCTCGCTTCTCTCCTTTTCGGCAAGTTCGGGGCGTCCGCCATCATCGAAACTCTGTGCGGCATCATCGCGTTTCTTAAGCTCTTTACGAATGACAGCCTGGCATCCGGCGTCATCCAACTCAGCTCCGGCGCCACCTTCTTCGATCGCCGCGTATTTGAAAGCCGACTTTAATCCGCGTAACACACTCAGACTAAGTGTGTCTTTAGCTCTCATGGCAGTCTTGAGATCTTTGAGTAGGCGATCAGATAGCGAGCTCATTGAGTATTCTTAACGGGTTCCTACCTAGGCACAACCCAACAATCGAGAGAGCTCAGCATCCAAAGTGAGAGTCATTTATGATAAACTCGTATTTCCGCCACACCTTCCTGGTGTCATGGGGTTTCTTACTGGGTCTGATGCTTGGGTGATTCTTCACTCTTCAAACGGCGCGGCCCTTTCTCCTACATAGGTGGGGGGAGAAAGGGCTTTCTTCTTTTTAGATGGTTGTGACTCAGCTGCGTAAATTGCTACGGGACTGAAATGAATCGCGGTTTCTCTCGGATCGTAGGAGAAGAAGTGCTCACGAGAGGAATCGAACCTCCACGGGGTCGCCCCCACTAGAACCTGAATCTAGTGACCCCGTGAAACTCCCTGAAATCCTCTGCTAGGGTCTGCAACCCGTAAATGACTGATTTAGAGAAGTTTAAGAAGGATTATTGATTGCGAAGGGTGGCAAAAGGTCGCAGAGTTGAGCAAAAAAAGTGAGACCAAAGTGAGACCCAAATCAATATCATTCGCCAAGACTGATGTGCGTCATTGGAAGACAAAGGTGTTCCACCGACCGCGGGAGGCGGGGGCTGACCTTCAGTTCAGTGTCCAGATCCAGCATCATGGACGACGAGAGAAACTGCCTCTCGGCACCGCCAACAAGGACGCCGCAGCTTCGCGTGCTCGTGACATCTACATGATGCTTCAGGCCGAAGGGTGGGAACCTGTTCTGGAGA
>CALLLI010000059.1 GCA_938082635.1 uncultured Verrucomicrobiales bacterium | reverse complement strand
CTAACCCACCATCGACGTGCCTCCTTTGCCAGCGAAATCGGGCGCAGATGGGCGATCTGGCCGCCCAGCCCCTTCTTGACATCCCCAGCCCCCATCGACACCCTTCCTGCCTAACCTAAACCGTACCGGTTTTACCCCGGCACCCGTACCGGTTTTGCTCCGGCGTTTACAACAACTCATGGGGAATCCCCCGCCCCCTTGAATTGGGGATTTCTAATTGTCGTTACCGGGGCCTTCTAGTTGTCGTTCTACAAATATCACTTTGGTTGGGCACGATGAAGTGCAAAACATCTTCAAACAACGGTAGGATGGTACGAACCTCATCGTGACTGGCTACCGTATCATTCTGAATCAACGCCAAATCGTATTGCTGGCTTCCAGGTACGAGTCATAGCATGCTCTCGATGCTGCCGTGACTAGGCCGACGGTCGAACGTCACCTCTGGCAAATCTTTGTCGATGACTCCGAATAGGCTTTCCGCTGCCCCCTGGTAGGTTCCACCGTCTTGCCCCGTCGCGATAACTAGGGTTCGCTTCCTGGGGCTACAGCCCGCCGAACAGGCTAACAATGCCCCTGCAACAATCAAACAAAGGCAATGTATTAATCGCATACTTAGTAGCGGGTAATCGTTTCGTGCAGATTCAGAATCGCACGACTAACAGTAGTCCAGGCCGCCAACTCAGGCGTGGCCTCTGATGAGAGTGCCAGCCCTACCTCTAGAAGTGCCTTGGCTGCGTCACGGTCTTCAAAGAATCGCGCTAGTTGCTCCGAATGAAGCTGCATGAGGATTCCGACCTCGTGAGAAGAAGGCTCGCGAGAAAGAACGATTTCAAAAGCCTTGGCAATTCCATCTCTTGGAGAACCTCCATTTAGCTGCTGCGCCAACGCACGTGCTGCCTCCACATAGGTAGGATCATTGAGCAAGACCAGCGCTTGCAGCGGAGTGTTTGAGCGAACGCGTTCTGCCGTGCACTCTTCACGGGTGGGGGCGTCAAAGGCCGCCATGCTAGGATGAAGAAAGGTACGACACCAGTAGGTGTAGACACCTCGTCGATACTGATCCTGATCCTTGTCATGCTGGTAGGTTCTCTTCGGAAAGTTCAGTTGGCCCCAATAGCCTTCGGGCTGATACGGCTTTGTGCTTCTTCCTCCCTCGCGATGGACGATCAAGCCACTCACAGCGAGGGCATTGTCTCGCACCATCTCCGCCTCTAGGCGGAATCGGCCCTGTCGTGCTAGCAGACGATTGTAGGGATCTCTTTCACGCAAGGACTCGGATTCCATGGAACTCTGTCGGTACGTTTCAGAGCGCACGATCAACCTGATTAGCTGTTTCACATCCCAACCACTTTCGACGAACTCCAGAGCTAGCCAATCAAGCAACTCAGGATGAGTCGGCCATTCGCCTTGGGCTCCCACATCTTCCAAGGTGCGGGCAATAGCTTGACCAAAGAAGAGCTTCCACACACGATTGACAAAGACTCGTGCCGCAAGTGGATTGTTAGAGTCTATCATCCACTGAGCCAAGTCCAAACGCGTTGCTCGGCGATTCCCATCAACTGTGAGTTTCCCCAAATGTGCAGGAATAGAAGGTTGTACGACTTCTCCGGATTCGTCTAACCAATTTCCTCGCGGAAGCACACGAGTCATCAATGGCACCTTACGCACTTTGACTACCATTGTCTTAGCTATCTCCGCATCGACCTTCTTACGCTTGGTCTCTAAGTCCTTAAGACTGGCTTGCAGGTCTTTCTTCTCATCATCCGAGGCGTGCTTGATTTGATCTTTCGCTGATGCAATCTCTTCGTCGACCGCCATCAACGCCTTAGCCTGCTCTTTGGTTGGCAAACTCATGTTAGCACTGTTACGCCCTACCGCTACTTCTTCGATATCGGCAAAGAAAGCAGCCAAACTGTAAAAGTCTTTCTGGGTAAACGGATCAAACTTGTGATCGTGACACTCAGCACATCCCAACGTGGAGCCCATCCAGACTGTCGACACGTTCCTCACCCGATCAGCCGCGTACTTGGCGATGTATTCCTTTGGCTGCGAGCCCCCCTCCTCGGTCGTTTGCAACAAACGATTGTAGCCCGACGCAATCCGTTGATCCGTTGTGGGATTATCTAATAAATCTCCAGCAAGCTGCTCCACGGTAAACTGATCAAACGAGACGTTCTTGTTGAAGGAATCAATCACGTAATCCCGGTACAGGGCAACATCTCGATGCTGATCTCCATGATAGCCGCTGGTGTCTGCGAATCGGACTAGGTCTAACCAATAGATAGCCATGCGTTCGCCATATCGAGGAGAGCCTAACAAATCCTCTACATAACGCTCGTAAGCGTCAGGCACATCATTCTTGATGAAGACGGAGACTTGCTCAGGTATCGGAGGAAGCCCGGTGATATCGAAGGCCAGTCGTCGCGCTAGGGTCCTTCGATCAGCTTCTGCAGACATTGCCAGCCCTTCTGATTGCAACTTCGCCGAGACAAAGTCATCGATTCCGCGATTCGCTTTCCGCGTCGGTGTGATGTAGGCCCAATGATCTTCCCAGGGGGCTCCTTCAGAAATCCATTGCTTGAGTAGGGATTTCTGAGCCTGAGTCAGTGACTTACCAGACTTAGTTGGAGGCATGACTTCGTCCGGATCCTTGTGGGAGACATGCTGCCAGAGTAGACTCGCGTTTGGGTCTCCTGGTACGATGGCCTTTGTGCTCGCCCCCTCAAGAGTATCCAATCGAAGATCTGCTTTCCGCTCGTTCTGATCAAAGCCATGACAAGCATAGCAGTTGTTCGACAGAATCGGACGGATATCGCGATTGAAAGACACCGGCGCGGCCAACACGAAGCCAGGAATCAGTGTCATGATTAGGACCAGAACGAGACGCTCATGCATAAGGAGACTAAACCCTCCTGCGAGCGTGTAGTCACGGTGAAAACCGCGTGAGTCTCAAGACGCAAAGAAACTAGCACGACGTCTAGGCATAAAAAAGGCCCGCACCCACTCCGTTAGGAATGAATGCGGGCATAAAAACTGGCGACGACCTACTCTCACACGACCTTTCGTCGCACTACCATCGGCGAGGGCCCGTTTCACTTCCGAGTTCGGGATGGGATCGGGTGGGTCCAGGTCTCTATGGCCACCAGAGGTCTAATCTCTTCTGAGATCAGGTTCTCTAGCGGTCAGGTTACGATGGTGAGTAGCTCTCACACTTGTTTTTCAAAGAACAACTCCTTATAGAAAGTCAATTCTCTGGCAACTGCATATGTAGGTAATGATCAAACACACAAATGATCTTGGTCTTAGTCGGTTCAAAAGAACGACAAATGAATTCAAGCAAGTTTGAAGAAGTAAACAAGCCGAACGGATGATTAGTACTGCTAAGCTGAATACATTACTGCACTTACACCCACAGCCTATCAACGTGGTGGTCTCCCACGATCCTTCAGGGAAAACTAATCTCGGGAATGGCTTGACGCTTAGATGCTTTCAGCGCTTATCCGTGCCGCACTTAGCTGCCCAGCAATGCCCCTGACGGAACAACTGGAACACCAGTGGTGCGTCAAACTCGGTCCTCTCGTACTAGAGTTTGAACCCCTCAATT
>CALLLI010000058.1 GCA_938082635.1 uncultured Verrucomicrobiales bacterium | reverse complement strand
TTCAGTGGTCATGCGTGGGCTGCCATAGACTTTGAGGTGGCGGTCTTCATGGATCTCTTTGATCTTGGAGACGATGACCTCGTTCTTCTTTGCTCGTTTTGAAGGTGGACGTTTTCTGGTAGCGTTGTAGCTGCTTTTGGATAGCTCGAAGGCCGCATAAAGTTCAGTCACCTGGTAGCCTTTTTCGCGCATTTCACTGATCATCGCATGCCTAGCTGGGGGGCCTCCGCTAGGATGCTGGCGGCCTTTTTTAGGATCGCACGCTACCTTCTGAGGTAAGTGTTCTCGCGTTTCAGTTTCAGTTTCTGATTCTCGTCCCAGAGTTCATTGGCACTCGTTCGTGTAGGTCTTTCTTGCTCTCTTTAACATGTCTTGAATTTGGTTGTGTCCGACCTGTCCAACTGTGTCCAACAAATCAGGGGAACTTCACTCTCTCGATCTCCAACGGCCCAGACTATTTCGTGCCTGCCACGTTCAATCTTACGGCGACTGTTGTAGAGAACGATCGCTTGATTGATAGAGTCGAATTCTACCACGGCCTCACCAGGCTAACCGAAGACCTTTCGCCCCCTTACACCTTCGAGGTGAATGAAGACGAAATCGGAACGCACATCTACACGGCCCGAGTGATCTATGACACAAACCACCTTGTAGACTCTAAACCCCAAGCAATTCCCATTTCCCACGGCCCCTACGACCACTGGGCAGAGACGATCCATGGCTTATCGGGGAACGCTGCCATCCCCATGGCTGATGCCGACGGTGACGGTGTCGTGAATTTGATAGAGTATGCCATCGGCGGCTCACCAACGTCGGACGACGGACCCAGGTTACCTCGCCTTGACACCGATACCGGCACACAAATTCTGTTCAACATCGATCCCAAGAGAAACGATGTATCTTGGGTCCTCGAGCGCTCCTTTGATATGATTGCCTACACCGAAGTCTACCGCCTAGACGGGGCGACTGGCCACCAACAGATCATGGAGGGACTCCAGGTGTCCATTGATGGCGGCATCATCACTGCACTAGACAACCAGGCCAGCGAAGAGACTCGCGTGTTTTACCAGCTCGTGATTGAGAACGAAGGCTAGTCTATGCGCTGAGAATTTGGGCGAGCACGTAGGGTAGAATACCACCAGCCCGGTAGTAATCGATCTCCACTGGGGTATCGATACGGATAATGAGAGGATACTGCACCTCGCTGCCGTCTGAACCCTTCACCGTAAGCGTCACTTCCTGGCGAGGTTTGAGATCATTGCTAAGTCCAGTCAGACTGAATGTCGCCGCATGATCTGCCGTCGCCTTGTCATAGTCAGCGGCATCTTTGAAGTTCAACGGAAGAACACCCATACCGACCAAATTGCTCCGGTGGATACGCTCGAAGCTCTTCGTGATCACGGCCTTCACACCTAACAAACGCGTGCCCTTGGCTGCCCAGTCGCGACTACTGCCCATGCCGTAGTCTTCACCACCTATGACGACAAGCGGTGTGTCTGTCTCGGCATACGCATTCGCCGCATCGTAGATGTGAGTTGGAGTGCCTGCATCCGTCGACTGGGGATTGTCGAGCTTCGGCACCTCGCCTTCACCAAAGTAAGTGGTGTAGCCGCCTTCCGTGCCTGGCACCATCTGGTTCTTAATCCTAACATTGCCAAATGTGCCGCGAGTCATCACGCGGTCGTTGCCACGGCGACTTCCAAAGCTATTGAAGCTCGCCTTCTCCACGCCGTTCTCTATCAGATAACGACCGGCCGGGCTGTCTTCCTTGATCGCGCCAGCCGGACTGATGTGGTCGGTCGTGACTGAATCCCCAAAGATTCCCAAAGGCCGGGCATCGATGACGTCCACAATGTCTCCAGCTTTGCCATCGTAACCCTCAAAGAACGGCGGCAATTGAATGTAGGTGCTATCACCATCCCATTCGTAAGCAGCACCAGTCTTGCCAGGAATCTCACCCCACTTCGGATTCACACTATTAAAGTCACCATACAGCTTCTCATACACCTCAGGCTTGAGCGCGCTCGAGAGGAGCGCTTTCACTTCATCCAAGGAAGGCCACAGATCGGCAAGGAATACCGGCTGACCATCTTGGTCTGTGCCGAGAGGATCATTCGTCAAATCAATGTCTACCCGACCCGCAAGCGCGTATGCCACCACCAGTGGCGGAGACATAAGGAAGTTCGCCTTGATAGCTCCATGAATGCGGGCCTCAAAGTTACGGTTTCCGGAAAGCACAGAAGCGCAAACCAGATCACCCTCCTTGATCGCGCCGTCGATCACTGGGTGAAGTGGACCGGCATTTCCAATACACGTGGTGCAACCATAGCCGACCGTTTGGAAGCCTAACTGATCAAGTTCTTTCTGAAGATCCGTCGCTTCAAGGTAGTCCGTCACGACACGTGAACCTGGCCCTAACGAACTCTTAATATAAGGAGCGACCTTAAGCCCTTTGGCGTTCGCTTTCTTCGCTACCAAGCCAGCTGCGAGCATCACACTTGGATTGCTCGTATTCGTGCAGCTCGTGATGGCGGCAATCAAGATAGATCCATGACCGATCACCGTATCTGTGTCAGTCACGGTGATGGTCTCACCTTGGATGAGCGGATTATCAAACTCGCCCGCCGGTGTGTCGAGGTGGATTGGCACGCGCGTGTTCCGCTTGTCCGCGCTTAGACCGAAGCCGCCATCAGCAATGGTCGCCTCAAACAACTCATTAAACTTGTCAGCCAACGCTGGCACATCGATGCGGTCCTGAGGACGCTTCGGACCAGACACTGCAGGAACAACACTGCCGAGATCGAGCTCCAGCTCGTCCGTGTAGTCAATGGCTCCTTTATCAGGAATACCGAAGAGCTCCTGGGCGCTAAAGTAATTCTCCACCGTCTTGCAGAGTTCCTCGCTACGGCCAGTACCACGCAGATAGTTGATCGTCTCCCCATCGATGGGGAAGAAGCCCATCGTCGCCCCATACTCAGGTGCCATGTTGGCAATCGTCGCACGGTCTGGCAATGACAGCGCTTTCGCGCCGGGGCCATAGAACTCGACAAATTTGCCGACCACACCGTGAGCACGAAGCATCTCCGTCACTCGCAACGTCATGTCAGTCGCCGTCACACCTTCTGCAAGTGAACCGTGTAAATAGACGCCCACAACTTCAGGCACCAGGAAAGTAACAGGCTGGCCAAGCATCCCCGCCTCTGCTTCGATACCACCCACGCCCCAACCAACGACGCCAAGGCCATTGATCATCGTCGTGTGTGAGTCCGTGCCCACAAGAGTGTCTGGATAAAACGTCTCGTCTTTGGACAACACGCCCTTCGCCAGGAATTCCAAGTTCACCTGGTGCACGATGCCAATGCCAGGAGGCACCACCGAGAACGTCTCGAATGCTTGCTGCCCCCATTTAAGAAACTCGTAGCGCTCGCGGTTCCGGATAAACTCAATCTCCATGTTGCGATCAAGCGCCATCTGGCTACCAGCGAAGTCCACTTGCACCGAGTGATCGACCACGAGATCGACGGGCACGAGAGGCTCCACCACTTTCGGGTCTGCTCCTTGAGCCACAGCCGCATCGCGCATCGCTGCCACGTCCACTAGCAACGGCACGCCCGTGAAATCTTGCAGAACGATCCGCGCCACAGTGAAGGGAATTTCATAATCCCCAGGAGCTTTCGCATTCCAGTTCGCGAGGTTCTTCACATCTGCTTCCGTGACCTTCTTGCCGTCGCAATTTCGCAGCACACTTTCGAGAACGATCCGGACAGAAACAGGCAATCGGTCAAGATTCGGCGCCACACCAGAATCGCGGAGCGCTGGGAGTGAGTAGAAAGTGCCGTCGGTGCCTTGTCCTGTCTTAAAAGTGCGTGTGGTATCCATGGAAATTCGCCTGATTCTTTGAAAAAAATGTGTTTAGAACGGCTATACCGCTCCCCTCGCGGCTTGTCCAGCGCTTGCGGAACCTAGCGAAGCAGAGTTCAGGGCGCTGCCAGCCCCTTCTTCACCATCTCGGCTTTCGAAAGACGAGGTCGCACTCTCGCGGGAGTAGGTAGACCGGTGCGGCGATCAAACTCGTCGGCCGTGCGGAGATCAGGCACGTAGTCGTTTGTCTCCCTCTCCCACCCATCGAGAGTGGCCCTTAATTCCGCTAGATTCTTCTGGTGTGCGGGCTCGGAAATCAGGTTCGTCGTCTCGTGGGGATCTGCCTGACAATCATAGAGCTCTTCTTTCGGACGTGGCTGGACGAAATAGACTGATTGTGCAGGCGTTAGCTTTCCCGAAGAATGCAGCGCCATCATGGATTGAAAGGTTGGGGATCGCACGCCATCCGCCGAAGGCGTGAGCGGCAAGTCAGTATAGGCGTTGCGGATGTATTTGAAACGCTGGTCACGAGCCGCACGAACGTGCGCCTCGTAGTCATGCCAGTTCTGCTCGGCAAAGATCACATCGCGGATACTCGCCCTCGGATCTTTGAGGATGGGAACGAAACTCTTCCCTTGGAAATTCTCCCCAGCCTTGAGTCCAGCCAACTCAAGGAACGTGGGCGCGATATCAATGGCACTGACAAGGCTATTCGTGACTTGCTTGGGCTTGACCTGCTTCGGCCAGCGCACGATGAACGGCGTGCGAATGCCAGAGTCATAGATCGACGTCTTGTCGCGAGGGAAAGGGCGACCGTTGTCCGAGAGAAATAGGACCAACGTGTTGTCAGCGATCTTCTGACTCGCCAGCTCTTTCATGACCAGGCCAACATACTTGTCCAACCGACGAATCTCGTCGTAGTAAAGCGCGTAGTCTCGACGCACCTCAGGCGTATCCAAATGATAGGGCGCCAACCGCACCTTTGCTGGGTCGGTCGGTGAGGAAACAATGTTCTCATGATAGGGCCGATGCGGATCGAGCGCCGCAAGCCATAGAAAGAAGGGCTTCTCCTTAGGACGTTCTTTGAGCAGCGGCACCCACTCAATGCAGCCGGACTGAGCTTCGCCCTTCATCGTCTCAATAAACTTCCCGGCCTGCCCAGCCTCGCCTGCCGGAAGTTGGAAACCAGAGGTATCCGTTTCACGAACCACATCAAACCGGTCACGCACGGCATCCCCAAGATGCCATTTGCCAGCCGCTGCTGTCCAATAGCCCGCGCTACGGAGTTTCTCCGTAAAGGTCACCTGTTCAGCTGGCAACGGCCAGTGCAACTCTTCGGCATCTGTGTTATGCGGATAACGCCCCGTGATGATGGAACTACGTGAGGGCGAGCAGGAAGAAGCGGTTAGGAATGCTTGGTCGAAACGCATTCCCTGACTCGCCAACTGATCGATGTTCGGCGTTGGCACTTCTGGGTTTCCATAGACACCCGAATCGTCCCAGGCCATGTCATCGGCAATGATGAAGACAATGTTTGGACGGTCCTGGGCCATGGCACCGACAGCCAAGACGATCGAGAACAGAAGGAGAAAGGATTTCATGATAAGTTAGGCTTGGAGTTCACGACTGAGTTTCAGAATACGCCACAGCGGGTAGAGAGCAACGAGCCCGAAACTACAATCGATCAGTCGCCAGTAGAACTGGAATCCCACGAATCGGCCCACAAATCAGCGCCAAGGCAAAGATGCCGAAGCAAGCGAGGATGCCCATGTGAATATTACCGATGTAGCGTACCGGGTCTTTGTAAGGGGGAATGAAGAAGAGCGCGATCACAAGGTGACCAAAGGCTAGCCAGTCCGTGCCGTAAGCGATGAAATGATATTTCTGATAGGTGACCTCAAGACCTTCCCGAACCAAGAGAATCCAATGGGCTAATCCAGAGTGATCAGCCGGATTCCAAGAAGCGTCTGCTCCCACGAGCCACGTAGAAAGCAGGTTCAGCTCATGCCTGAGCGGGAATGCAGTCACTCCCGAAATGACCAAGCCGACAATGATCACGATGAGCCAGAAGCGAATACGAGTAAGAGGCGGTTTCATTACGGGCCACTCTAGCTGTGATCGCATTCGTTGTCAGGCTGTTCGAACATCCGAGAGAAGAATGGTTACGACTTGCATAGGATTGAAAAGCGTGGGCACGATCTCCAAGCACCATGACATTTCCCAATCGATTTAAGGACCGTGTGGCGGTCGTTACAGGAGGCGCTCAGGGTCTAGGCAAAGCCATCGCTTGGCGCCTCTTAGAAGAAGGCGGCTCCGTCGCTATTTGTGACCGTGATGAGGCCCTTGGTCACAGGGTCGCTGCATCCGCGCAAGAAGCGTTCCCAGAAGACCGCGTGCGCTTTCTCCCACTGGACATCACGGATGACGCACAAGTCGAATCTGTCTTTGCCGAAGCTTACTCACATTTCGGGAGGCTAGATATTCTCATCAATGCGGCGGGCATTGTCGGCCCAAACAATGTGTCCATCACAGAAACACCCACGGAAGGCTTTGAGGAAGTCTTACGTGTGAATCTGACAGGAAGCTTTCTTGTGACCAAACATATTCTGCCATACATGCAACGGAACGACTATGGACGAGTCCTTCTCATTGCCTCCATCGCAGGCAAAGAAGGCAACGCCGGCATGGTAAGTTATTCTGCGAGTAAAGCAGGCGTGATCGGACTTGTGAAAAGCGTGGGCAAAGAATCCGCCGAGTCGAACATCACGGTAAACGGTTTGGCACCTGCTGTCATTCGCACGCAGATGGTGGAGAACATGGAGCCTACTCAGGTCGATTACATGACCTCTCGCATCCCGATGAAGCGGTGTGGCACACTTGATGAAGTGAGCGCCCTCGCGACATGGATTGTGTCAGAGGAGGCCAGCTTCAATACCGGATTCACTTTCGACCTCACCGGAGGCCGAGCCGTCTACTAGCCCTGCAGGTAGTAGTTGTCAGGGAGTTCAAACGCATTCTCCACGCGCTGAATGTGAGGGCGCTCTCCTTCTTTGAGGATTACTTCCACGACATCAAAGCGGAAGAGTACATCGGTGCGGCTGAGTAGTCGGAGCCATTCAAGAGCGCCTCGTGCGATCAATTGCTGCTTCTCGGCGTCGACGGCCTCAATGGGGCGACCAAAGGCCGTGGACGTACGGGTCTTCACCTCGACAAAGGCCAACGCCTCTCCATGTCGGCAGACAATGTCCACCTCGCCACCTTGAGGAGCGCGGAAGTTCTGGCGGAGGACTTTCATCATCTCTTGGCGGCGGAGGAAATGGGCCGCGAGTGCTTCGCCCAGTCGTCCAATGTCATCCTTATTTAACTCACCAAGCTGGACAGGCGTGGCGAGGGGATCATGCCGCCAGTCGCGCCACCAGCAAGTAAGCCGTTCACCGCCGATGGCCTTCCAGAGGCTAGCAGCGAGGTGCCATTTCTCGGCATCGACCGAATTCATTCCAAGATCATGAGACAAGGATGCATGCTCGCCAACGCTAAATCGATGCATCGATTGACCGCCTCGCGATCTTTCGCAAGGCTCCCTGTCTCATGCTGATGAAACTCACTTCTCTATTCCTCGTCCTCCTTCTCTCTAGCGCAGGCGTTTGGGCGCAAGAAGGCGAGGTACAGTCCGCTCAGGTGCCTGTTTCACAGGATGCCGTCATCTATGGAGAGGGCCAGATCGACCAGAACCCGCGTGGGAATGGCCGCGGTCAATTTCTCACCATCGGCAATTTCGAGTTCGGAATCTACCGTCGCGTTCTCATAGCCTTCAATTTCGATGGCATTATTCCCCCGGGCTCCACGATCTTGAGCGCCCAGCTGGTGGTCACGCCTAGCGCCGTCACCTCCAGCACCGCCATGCTGATCTATCGAGTCGGTTCTCCGTGGGCAGCAGGCAAGTCCACTCCGGAGAACGAGCTCTTCGGCGGTCCGGCAGCCACCGGCGATCCCACTTGGTTCTTTCGCAACTACACAGAAGGCAATCCGATGCGCAGCCAGACCTGGCGGCAGCCGGGAGGCGACTTTGTCCCTGATCAACCACTCGTCGGCGATGGTGGCAGCACGCAGAACAATAAGGTAGCCTACACAAGCGAACACCTGCTAGCAGATGTTCAGAGCATGATCGTGCGACCTGACCAGCATTTCGGATGGCTCTTGTTAGCCGATGAAGGCAGTCTCTCCACAGGCGTCTATCAGTTTCCCAGCTCAGACAACGAAGACGAAGCGAGGCGCCCCTACCTGGACATCACCTTCACGTCCCCGCGCGACATCGAGAAGGTGGTGACCAATTACGACATTCTCGACACCCTTGCGGGTCAAGGAGACAAGGACGACCGCGACAATCACTGGCGAACTCGCTACGAAGGCGGCGATGCCAAAGAGGCAGAACTCTCGCAACCAGCAACCGCCGTCGCAGATACAAATGGCGTGGTCTACATTCCTGACACCTATGCGCATGCGATCCGTCGCGTGACCACAGACGGGAAGATTGAGACGATCGCAGGCACAGGCGTTGCAGGCGACAATGGAGATTCTGGAAACGCTCTAGAGATGCAGCTGAGTCGGCCCAACGGCCTTGCCTTACAATCCAATGGCGATCTCTACGTGTTAGATACTGGGAACAAGCGCGTCTGCAAAGTGACTCCGGAGGGCTACTTCACCACGGTCTTTCGTGATGAGACCGAGCCAGCGCTGCGCACGGGTTACGGGCTCTGGGTTGCCCCCGACGCATCTAGTATCGTCTTCTCAAGCCATACCGCGCTCAAACGCTGGACGGCTAGCGATAGCACCATCACCGTTCTAGCGAGCGGGTTTGATGAACTTGCCAATATCACGAAAGACACGTCCTCGGGCGATTTCTTAGTCGCTGACATCGAAGATTCCACCGTGTGGCGCGTGCCAGAAGAAGGCGGCTCTCGAAAACGAATCGCCGGTGGCGGCATCAGCGACTCCCCTGATCGCGATGCCCTCGACGTGCGATTGGATCGCGTACGTGGCATTGCGGCAACCGGCCATGGAGGTTACTTCCTCACCACTGAAACCGGTGGAGATCTTTGGTATGTCGACACGAGTGGCTTTGCTAACATCGTCCTTCGCGGCGCCGGCCGATTCGATATTGTCGATGGTGACGGACAGGTTCTCCGGGATCTCTATGAGAATAGTCCAGGCAATGTCATGTCGCAGCCCTACTCGATCACTGTCGCTCCGAATGGCGATCTGCTCATGATGACCAATGAAGCCGGTGTCCTTCGAGTCATTCGCAAAGGAAGAAATCCTGAAGTGCTCAGCGCTGGCATCTTCAGCCAGGGCGAATTCTCGCTGACCTGGACGAGCCAAATTCAGAGGCTCTACATCATTGAGAGTAGCATTAACCTGTTAGACTGGAGCACACTCTCTGAGGCTAGCGCAACTGGCAATGATACCACGTTCTCCAACGCCATCGACGAGGACACTCCCAAGCAGCACTACCGCGTGCGTTTGTTCTATCCTTAAACGAGCTAAGGTTCCAGAGACACCTCTTGGTCCCAGCGAACCCGGTAATAGAGTTCTCCCGAACTCGCTGGCGGGGTCAACGGCACCTGCACACGCCAACGATCTTCTCCATCCTCGAACTCAAAGCGGTCACGCGAGATCTCGGCTGACAACCAAGCTCTTAGGTCAGCGCTAGTTTCCACTCGATACGGGGCCCTGAGGCCCTTGAGAAGTTCAAAGGCAAACTGCGTGTCGTCATCATGTGGCGAAATCGTGCCGACCATCCTCGAAGGGCGACTTGTCGGATCTCTCGGATGCGCCCCTAGCACAAACTCCTCAAAATCAAGAAATCCATCCTTATCGGAATCCCGATCTGTAGTGGCAAATTCTGGAGGGATACTGAAACGAATGAGCCAGTCTCGATAAGTTTCCTCATAACGCCCCGCTCCAGACGGTTGACCGCGGAATGTTGCCCATGAAGTTTCCGCCAAGGCATTGCCCGCGCCATTCACCTTGAAGAACGACCCACCAGCCGTCCCCAGGTAGACATTGCCTTCGGCATCGAGAGTAGGTGTCGCGTCGGTGTAGCCTGGATAGCGTGCTGACCATAGAATCTCGCCTCTGAATCGATCAATGTAAGACAACTGCGTCTGTGGCACCTCCGTTTCCGGATCCACGATGGCTGGAGCGCCACAGATGTAGATATTATTCTCTGAATCAATGGTAGGAGAACCGTAGAAGACCTGGCCGATAGACTCATTTCGCCATACCTCACGATCCTCGGCAAGTGGATCGATCAGGTATTTGAAGAGCACGCCTTCACGATTCGCCACGTATAAATGCTTATCAGCAGAGATCACAGGCGACGAGTCGAGCACTCCACCCGTTGGTTCACGCCAGAAGAGCTGCCCTGTCCGCCGATCCACGGCGTAGAGATTCATATCGCCAGAGCCTACATAGAGTAAGCCCTCATCATCGATCGTGGGTGACGAGTAGATCCTCAACCGAACGCCCCCGATGCCACCTTGGCGCGGCTTGTATCGCCAAACTTCTTCGCCACTCAGGGTAAACGCGTAGATCGTATTTGAAAGATCCGCCACATAGAGCCGTCCCTCACGCTCGTTCAATAGCGGCGATGAAGCGACTCCCTGCGTTAGAAACCGAGACCATAGCACTTTCCCTTTCGGATCCACCGCGTAAAAGAATCGATCACGCGAGCCGAAGTAACAGTTACCCGGCGTGTCCACACAAGGCGTGGAATCAATCCGGCCAGCCGTGTCCACCTGCCAGAGATCTTCTCCCGTCTCCTTGTCTAGGCAGTAAAGCTTGGTATCATCACACCCAATAAACACGCGTGTATTCGTAATGGCAGGGCCAGCCTGTAGCCAATTTGGAAACGTCTGCGACCACACTTCCGTGCCAGCTTCACGATCAAGACAATGCAGGGTACTCGTTAGATCACTAGCTGACTCACTTGCAGTGCCAAAGTAAACGCGCGCAGCATCCATAGCCGCTGTCGCCATCACTCGTCCATCGGCTTGAAACTCCCAGAGTGTCTCACCTGGAGAGGCGTCTTCTTTGCCAAAGAGGGACGAGAAGGCAAGGCAGCTTTGCAGGGCAAATGCTAGCGTGAGGCTTCTCATGCAATGTTAAAGTATAGTCAGAAAGTGAGGCGGATACCAGTGGAAAGGGTTTGGTTACCATAACGATCTACGCGGCGATTGCCTGCGTTCTCTATGAAATCGTAGCGAAACAGGCCTGTCAGTCGCTTATTGAAGGCATGCTCTAGCGTCACGGCACCCGCCCAGAAAGAGCGCTCTCGCAGGCGTGTGACGTCGCCGCTTTGCTGGCGGGAATCATAGAAATACTCTCCATAACGCAGCTCCGCCAGAACTTCAGTGCGTTTGCGATAGAGCCAGCTCAAGCGCCCACGGAGTTCCACCCGCGCGACGTCATCGTAGCCCCCAACATCATCGTCTTCCAAAACCCAGCGCAAGCGTGCTTCCGCCCGCCAACGCGTCTCTTCCTGCTCCCAGGTCCGACGATAGCTGGCACTCCACTCGTTACGCCTCGTCTCCAGCGCGTCATCGAGGAAAGTCCCCGATGAAGTCCGTGCACGGCGCTCATCATAGTCTGTTTCTGTAAATTGATAATTGACCTGAAAGCGATGCTCAGAGCCAGGCTCAAACGTGTATCTCAGACCCAACCCCCATTGATCATTGTCCTGCTCTTCGGTCTCCAATCCCTCGGTGGCCTCACGTCGATAGTCGACATGCGCCACCCAGGCATGCGCCTTCGAAGGCTCCCAGGTGAACTGCGATGAAATCGAAAGCTGATCGAACTTGAGAGGAATGGAGCCCGTGTCTAAATCGATAAGATCTGGATCATCCAATGGCTGATGAGCTGAAAAGTAACTCGCTTGAAGACCTAACCAAACATTTCCCGCAATGCGTTGATCCGCCTGACCTAGCATAAAGAGTAAATCTTCATCACGCACAGACGGTTCGTCGAGAAAATGCGTTCCCTCATATTGACCCAACGCCATAACCCGGAAGCCATCACGCTGAGTATTCATCAGTTGCACCTGCGCCGAACCACGCAGAAGCGCACTATCTAGATTCGAAAACGCGCTGCGCAGAATATTCTCCCGGTAGCCGATCGACGCGCTGAGCTCTACCTGAAAGAACCATTCCGGGATTTCCGGCTCCAGCTGATCCGCGAGGATATGCTTAGATTTCACCACCAAGGAAGCTTGCTTGCTAGACGGCGCAGACACGACCGGCACAGAAGAAACTTTTGGCTCAACTGCCACTGCGGGCTGAATTACAGACTGGGGGTCTGTTTCAGGTGAAGGCGGTGTTTCCTCAACAGGATCTGGCAATACCCGCTTCGCTACTGGAGGCTGTATTGGCGATTTCTTGTTAGCGTCATCAATGACAAGCGATCTCTGCATCAATGTCAGAAGCCGTTGCATCTGACGCAACTGAGCTGCACGCGCCGGATCACTAGAACCTTCAAAATTTTGAAGGCTCCGCTTATATCGCTCTAGCTCCGAGATATCCTCAGAGGCTGCTCCAAGCGGCAAGGCAAGAAAGGTGTGCCAAGAGACGATGAGACCCACTCGCCAAACCCACACGCCGACCTTGGCTAAGCCTATCATGCTCTATGACATCACACCCACTGAGAAAGGCGAAAGCAGAGAGGCCCGAAACGAGCCGCTCTGCTTTCTAGTGTCCGCTGCCGGGCTGAAGGGGCTGCGATTAACGATCAATGTCAGGACGCCGACCATCTGCTCCAGCTCGCTCGATGCTATCCAGAGATAACTCCCTAAATTGCTCGGCGTAGCGTTCATTCAACGACTCCAATTGCGTTTGATAAACTTCTAATGCGGACTGCACACGCTCGCCGTCCCCCAAAGCTGTCTCCATGGTAGACTCGTATGATTCTGCAATCTGGCGCGAGGCTAACATGTAATCACGTTCGAAGCCCTCAATTTCGAGCGACTCCAAGTATTCCTCATAATTCTCAAACTCATTCGGAAACTTGATCGTCGTACCATTGTCTCCGGGTACGGCATTCGGGAGAACGATCAACGACTCCGCATTCGGACTCAAGCCTAACTGATCGAAGACCGTAGCAATACGATCCCCTTCTTTGTCGAAGAACGCGTCGAGAGCCGTCTGATCCTGGCTATCAATAACCGGCAAGAGCCGCGTCATCAGATCCTGAATATCTACCTTCACTGATGCCGGAAAGATATCGAAAGCAGCATCTGGAACAGCAAAACCTCTATCGCTAATATCCGCACCCAATCGCGCTAGTTCCGCATCGAAAACCACAAGACTATTATTATCAGTGGCATCAACAAGCGACTCGTTTGGATTAAGCGGCCCAGGACCGCCGCCCCCTTCCGCCTCAACAGCAGGTCCAACAACAGCACCACCGTTTTGCTCTTCGTCGGCCACCAACGGCTCCGTCGTGAAGACACTCAGGACAACCACGAGGCATAGCCATGCCACGTGACGCCATAAGATAAATTTCTGATTCAGAAGCATGACAGGTAAAAGATTAGTGCTTTCGCGCAGCGCGCACTCGAGCCCTAGCGATGATCTGTTTGGTGAAATCTTCCCGACGAACGCTCTCTCTGGCCACCCCTTCAGCCACGGTCTGCAGAGCCTGAGTCCCTTCTTGATAAGCGACTTGCTCTTTTGGCGGAAGAAAGACAGCCAAGGTCTCATTTCGCGCTGCGTTCAACTCCAAATGCTTGAGCGCTTCCTGGAGATGGGCTTGGACCTGGCGATGTGTCATGGCTCCAGACGCCATGATGATGTGTTTCTCGACCTCGCTCGCTTGAATCACAGGCACCGCAGCCACCGATGGTTCTATCGGAGTGGAAGCCACCAGCTCTTTTGAACTGCCGCGCATCTGCTGGCCAATCCACACTCCCGAGCCTAGCAACACTGCTACAACGGCAGCAACTTTCAGCAATGGTGAAAGACGTCGCCCTAGCGTGGGCTTAGGTAAGGCGTATTCCTCGATCTTCCACTCATCGAGACGAGCCATCGTCGCTCGCCATTCCTCGACTTGCGCCCGAGCCTCCCCACAATGCCCCAAACGCTGTTCCATGGCTTGACGCGTGGCGCCGCCCACCTCGTCGTAGAGGTAGTCAATGAGTTCGTCTGGTTTCGGAGCTTTCATGATGATGCGGGGGCCAATTGATAGAAGAGATTAGTTAGGCGCTGCACATGCCAAATGAATAACGTCACGACAGAGGGACGCTGAGACTCAGATGGCACCGACTGAGGAACGGCCTGGGTTTGCATCTTGGAGAGTTTCGGGCCTAGCGTGCGAGAAAGGCGTGTCAGCGCTTCGGCCATCCGCGAATTCACCGTACCAGGCGGGATCTCCAAAATCTCGGCGATCTCTCGAAGCTTGAGCCCTTCGTAGTGGCGGAGCACGATTACGGAGCGATACGATTCTGGCAGTTTTGCCAACGCCTCCCTAACCAAGACGGCTTCTTCGTTCTTTGCCGTCTCGTGCATGGGCGTTTCATCAATCACCGCGATGCGGTCCTGACGTTCTTCACCTTCGGCATCGAGCTGCTCAAATTGGCGCTCCCATTGACGCTTGCGCTTGCGCAACTCGTCATAGCACATGTTCATCGCCACTCGCCAGAGGTAGGTCGAGAACTTGCCCGTCGGCTTGTAGGAAGCGCGCTTCCGAAAGAGCTTGGCAAAGGTTTCTTGCGCGAGGTCTTCACCA
>CALLLI010000057.1 GCA_938082635.1 uncultured Verrucomicrobiales bacterium | reverse complement strand
CGGCCGATCAACCCTCCATCGGTAACAGCGTCCAAAAGCCGGTCCCGAAGAACTTCGGCGATGCCCCGGCCGGAAATAGTGACCTCCGTCGCCAAGCGGGAAACTGATCTCGCCGCGCTCAAGTCCGACAGACTGCTAGGGCTACGTCTTCGTCCAGACCTCAACCTCTTCTTCAAACAACTCGAGCGTGAAACGAGCCGCTTGGCGAACACGAGTAGCACTGCTTACCGAGGCCCGACACGTCAGCGCACCCCAATCATCATCCAACCCCTCGCCTTCCCACCAAAACTAACAAACTATCCAGCCCACATCATTTGCCTGGTGCTCCCGCGTCAGGAGGCAGCTTGGACTCGAAACTACTAGGCGACCTTACGCTCCTCGAGCCTGAAGCGTTGACTCGCCAAGTCAAAACGTTAGAATAACTGATTCTCAAGTGCCTTGTTGGCTATCAAGTCGCCCCCAAAGAAGCAACAACGAAAGCGATAGAATCTCTTTTAGCCAAAGAACGCTCGGCTGACCACCTCCTACTCGCAGCTGTCTATGCCGGTGATCAAGGTGCTCCGGAAAGGGCCGTGGAACTCCTTCTCTAAGCCAGCAGCCTACCCGTCGACCGCATCACTCAAGGACGGTTTCAGGCAGCCATCATCGCCTATGCGATGGACGCCCCTGAGGACAGTCCGCTCCGCACCCACGGCAGAGACGCCGCTCTACGCCTTCGGAGACAAACGAAAGACCCACGGGCGTCAGCCGCCCTGGCTTCAGCCATGACTCACCTCGGTCTAGAAACAGAAGCCGACCTGTTGGCCAAGACATCCTCCATCCATTGGAACTCAAGGCGGTCCAGAGACCGAACCTCTCAGCAACCGCGACACGAATGGATAGAGCAGCTCATCGAGAAAGGCCGGGAGGTCCGGGCCATCAAGACCAGCCTGCGTGAACTCACCGCACTCGCAGACCGTCATCTCACGATGCTAAACCTTAGCCTAGAATTCTATCAGTCTCGCGATATCATCGACGCACTCCGGCTCAACGGGCTAGCAGACAACTCCCCAAATCCGAACGCACGCGCATAGCACTGGCAGTCTACGAGCATCCCTTCCTCAAGAAAGATGACATCTCGCCATTGAACGGGATCACTCAAGACCACGTGGTCTCAGAGGAAGACCTTCTGAATCAGTACGAGCTCATTCTCTCAAAAACCTCAAACCACGGAGAAACCCTTTCCTACCTACGTGACTTAGCCAATCGGCTCGAGAAGCCAGAGATCCTCAAGAGCCTCGGCGAGCACGCCAAGTCGATCTCTGAGCCCTGATTCATCTCAAGTGTGAGAATCTCATCAAATTTGAGTCTTAGCCTCTTGATAAGACCATAGTTATCATATACAGAGGTCATCGTCGATTACGCGTATGGCTTCTTCTATCTCAACCTCAGCCAACGCACCCTTCTCGCAGATTCGGATGATCACGGGTCTCCTACTGGGTGCTTTCCTCTTCTTCACCTACCGCATCGTGAGTGTCGAGGTGGACGCTCACCAAGGAGAAGGCCTGAGGCCCACGCAAGCCCTCGTGCCAGCATCGACGGCACCGCAAAGCCACCCCAAGGCCATCCAGACGCTCAGTCAACCATTGGATGACAAGCCACAGGCCAAGCCCCGTAAACGGGCCCGCGAAGGCAGCCGACGCGAGTGGTATGAGCGTCGCAAACGCCGGTGGTTCAACCCGCCCACGCCCAAGATGGACACAGGCCTTCCTCGCCGCCGGACGAGCTTCAAAATGGCTTAGTCCAAGCCTGGCCCTGCAGCAGTCCCAGGAAGGTTCCCCACGTTCGGCCACTCTTGACTTACCGCAAGGGGCTCGACACAGTCGCTTCAACCGAACCAGACACATATCTAGACATGGGATTAATGGACTTTATCAGCGGGGAGCTGCTTGAGATCATCGAGTGGACAGACGATTCACGAGACACAATCTGCTGGCGCTTTCCGGATGAGGACAAGGCCATCAAGAACGGAGCGCAGCTCATCGTTCGCGAATCTCAGATGGTTCAATTCGTCTACCTCGGCGAGTTTGCCGATACCTTTGAGCCTGGGAAACACCAACTCTACACGGACAACATTCCCGTCCTTACAAAACTAAAGTCTTGGAAGTACGGCTTCGAATCTCCGTTCAAGGCAGACGTCTACTACATTAACACGCGTCTCTTCACCGGGATGAAGTGGGGCACCGCCAATCCTATCATGATGCGTGATCAGGACTTTGGCATCATCCGCGCCCGCGCCTATGGCATCTACGATTTCAAAGTGGTCAATCCCAAGCTCTTCCTGAAAGAAGTCGCCGGCTCCGATCACAACTTCCGCGTGGATGAGTTCGCCGACACCATGCGCTCCCGTGTGGTCAGTGTCTTCACAGAGGCACTGGCGTCGTCAAACGTCCCCGTGTTAGATGTCGCCACCCGCTACTCTGAATTGGGCGATGCGCTTCTCCCGCTGATCAATCCAGCCATATCATCCAAGTATGGCATCGAGATCGCCAGCTTCATCGTCGAGAACGTCTCCGTTCCCAAGGCGGTCGAAGAAGCGATCGACAAGCGCTTTAGCATGGCCGCTGTCGGCAATCTCAACGACTACGTGAAGTATCAAATGGCTGAAGGCCTCGGTCACCCCAGCGGTGGTGGGCCTGCCGGCATGGCTTCCGAACTCGCTATCGGCATGGCGGTCGCACAGGAAATGCTCAAATCTCAAGGCGGCATCCTCGGAGGCGGTCAAGCCACTCCCGCAGCAGCGCCTGCGCAGGCAGCACCAACAGTCTCGGCACTACCAGAGCTCATGAATCCAGAGCAAGTTGCTCAAGCACTCGGCGTAAGCGAAGCCGATGTCATGGCGATCCTCGAGTCAGGCGAACTCAAATCAAAGAAGATCGGAGCCTCCTACCGCATTCTTAAATCGGCTCTCGACGCCTACCTAGCGGAGTAACTGGAAGCGCAAAGCGAATCCTATCCCGGAGGGCGGTGCACCGTCGCAGCCGTGATTTCTTGAAGAATCGCCCCCAACAAGAATGAGTAGCGACACCACCGCGCTCAAGAAACACTCGTGCGCTGCTTGCGGAGCTCAGGCAGAGTGGAATCCGAGCAAACGCGCGCTCCTTTGCCCTTACTGCGGGACCGTTTCTCCAGCGGAGCTGGAATCAGACTCCGGTCTGATCAAGGAACACGACCTCGCCGCAGCCCTGCGTGACCTGCCAGAGGATAAGCGTGGTTGGCAAACGGATCGCCGAACAGTCAAGTGTCAGAGTTGCAAGGCGATCTCCGTCTTTGACCCCACACGAGTGGGCCAGAACTGTGACTTCTGTGGGTCTCCAGAACTCGTCGACTACGATGAAATCAAAGCTCCCGTCCGGCCAGAAAGCCTGCTCCCTTTCAAGGTCGATAAAGAGAAGGTTCACGGCGTCATCAAACATTGGTTAGGCAAACGCTGGCTCGCCCCCAATGCCCTCAAGCGTCGCAGCCTTGTTGATACCGTCATCGGCGTCTACATCCCCTACTGGACCTTCGACTCCAAAGTCTATTGCCCGTGGACCGCGGAATCCGGAGACTACTACTACACCACAGAGACCTACCGCGATTCGAATGGCAATCGCCGCACCCGCCAGGTCAGACACACCCGTTGGTACAATTCCAGCGGTTCCATCCGCCACATCTTCGATGACGTGCTCATCGCCGGCACTCATGTGGTGAACCCGCGTTACCTGCAACAGATCGAGCCCTTCCCCACCAAGGATCTCGTTCCCTACGACACCGGCTACCTCTCAGGCTGGATCGTGGAACACTATCAAATCGTCTTGCTAGAAGCAGCCAAAGCCGCTCGTACCAAGAAGGACGAAATCGTAAGAGGACTTTGTATTCGCCAAGTTCCAGGAGACACCCACAGATGCCTGCTAATCCACCCGGACTACTCGGAACTCACCTTCAAGCACGTCCTCGTTCCTGTCTGGATCCTCAACTACGACTACGGACGTTCCCGCCACCAAGTCCTCATCAACGGCTACACCGGCCGACTAGCGGGAAGTTACCCCAAAAGCGCCTGGAAGATCTTCTTCCTCACCCTCGCCATCATCCTAGCCGTCACCCTCTACATCTTCCTCGCGAACATGAACGCCTAGACATTTGGTTAGTAGTTAGAATAGCTTGGGCTTCCAGCCCAAGTCCCTGGCGAGAGGCCATTACCACATTGATAGAGGAATAATAGGGAGCCCTCCTCGGTATCTAATTCGCCGCCTTCTCAAACCGCACACTAGGATAAGTCTTCGACTCCACCTGATACCGACCACTCACCTTGCCTTTAAACCTCAAACGATCACCATCCACCACCACACCTTGCAGCGGATGCCCAGTCACCCAAATCGTGCCAAATATCTGCCCACGAAACTGAGGCACAGGCTTCCCCGCACTATCATAGATCATGCCACCAATCCGCTGATAGCCCTTCCCTGCAATGCCCACTGGAACATCCACCTGTAGAGCCACCCCATCAGAACTCACCGTCGTGACCAGTCCTTCCACCATCACCACAGGCATGTTGCGAAGCGCCTTCCGCTCGTCCATCGACTTCAGCGCAGCGAGCGCTTGCTCAGTCCGTTTCGTCTTCCCCATGGCGACCTCATTCTGAGACTGCTTTGGATCCATACCATACACTTTCACCAAAGTTGGTGGCAAGAGGTGCGCAGGCACATTCGCCGCCCCCGTGCTATGAAAAATTGTCAGGGTGGTCTTGTTCCAGCTGTGCACCTGATACCCCTTGAGAATACGACCATCATTCAGCACAAGATCAAAAGGGTTATCACTGCCACTCGGTCCCACCAAAGAAGCATCGACGCCCACAGCGTCACTAGAAGCCACCGGCAATGCAGGAGGCACCTCCTCAGTCACCACTTGCCCCACCCCCGCCCCGACAGCTCCACTTTCCGTCACTCCCGGCGCAGGTAACTCTGGCAACTCCGCCACGGGCTTTGCTTCCTCAATCTCTTTCAACTCTGCCTCCAAAGTGGGAGCCTCAGGAAGCAACTCCGCCACCAACTCGGAATCGACGACAGGATTATCCTGCGCGTATGCAAAGCCGATGGCCAAACAACCAACAGCAGGAAAGATCAGGCGGGCAACGTAGTCAGAGGAGAGAGTCATCGCAGTAGAGTAAGAGTTCGGGGCCACCCTATCAGCGCTCGCTCCAGGATGCCAGCATTTGCAGCTTCAAGCTCAGAACCCCAGCCAAACCCTCCGATTCAGCCTAAATCCAATGTCCCTCTATACTGCCGCGCGTCATGTCTATACTGCCGCGCGTCATGATTTGTGATTCGGGAAGAACTGGAAGTTGAGGCTCATCAAGCTGGTGAGTTCCGCTTTGAGAGGACCGAACAGATCATCGAGGCATTTGTCGATTGCATCGCAAAAGGCTTTGAAGTCGGCATAGTATCGATTGGTCAGTGAGTTCTAGGCGAATCATCTTTGCCTCCAATGGTAAGGCAAGGTAGCTGAATAACATCACCCCTCTTTTTCACAAATCTTGGCGCGTGGCAGTATAGCCGCCATGCTGAACGTCACAGAGACGAGAAGGGAGAACAGAGCATGCTTCATCGGGGGAGTGATCAAAGCGGAGGGAAACTTTAGATTCAATCATAATGATTCGCACTCGCCAAACCGTTCGGAGTTTCAGAGTATCTTTCGTGTGATCAAGCGCATGTGGACAACGTTACTGGCTAGCCTTTTTGTCGTGGCAGTCGAAGGCCGGGCTGAAGAACCGGGTGACTTCCAGTGGAATAGATTCGAGATCGAGGGCTGCTCGGCCTTTGTCATCTTACCTGATGTCGAGAAGCGACGAGCCAAGATTCCCTGGGTCTACTATGCGCCTACCTTTGATCGCCGCCTTCCTAGTTCGAAAGATGAAGGATGGATGATGCGCCAGTTTCTCGATCAAGGAATCGCCATCGCAGGTGTGGACGTGGGCGAATCCTACGGGAGCCCTGCAGGGCGCGAGGTCTATTCTGCGCTGTATGAGAAACTCATCGCCGACCATCACTTCGATGCAAAGGCCTGTCTGCTGGCGAGGAGTCGCGGTGGCTTGATGCTCTACAGCTGGGCAGCAGATCATCCGGACAAAGTGCGTTGCATCGCAGGCATCTATCCGGTTTGCAATCTTCGAAGCTATCCAGGCTTAGCGAAAGCGTGTGGTGCCTATGGCCTTACCGAGTCTCAGTTCGAAGAGGCCTTGCCCATACATAATCCGATCAATCGGCTAGCCCAACTAGCAAAGGCAAACGTGCCAATCCATCATATTCATGGAGATGTCGACAAAGTCGTGCCGTCGTCCGCGAATTCGGAAATCGTGGCAAAGCGCTATCACGAACTTGGCGGTACCATGACTTTAGAGGTCGCCGAAGGCCAGGGGCACAACATGTGGGAAGGGTTCTTCAAGAGTCAGCCTTTGGTTGATTTCGTGATCTCTAATGCGGTCGTTCCGAAGAAGCCAAACATTCTCTTTGTACTCATTGATGATCTCGGCTGGATGGATTTGCACGTTCAGGGAAACGCTGCCGTCCATACGCCTAACATTGATCGGCTTGCTGCCGAAGGCATGCGCTTTACGGATAACTACGCAGCGTCGCCTGTCTGTTCGCCCACACGTGCGGCCATTCTCACGGGACTCTCGCCAGCACGGCTAGCGATTACGAATCATTTGCCGGAACAAGCGCGCTTCAGTCCTGACAATCCCAAAGTGTTACCTGCGAAGACCTTGGAGCACTTGCCGCTTGAGCATGTGACCATCGCTGAGCGTCTGAAGGAGTCTGGCTACGCCACGGGATTCATAGGCAAATGGCATCTCAGCGGGCCGGGCGAGGGGAAGCCTGAATTTCAACCCACGGCCCAAGGCTTTGATATGAATATCGGTGGCTGCGGCTATGGCGGTCCGCCGACGTTCTTTGATCCCTATCAAATACCCAATCTCGAGCCTCGGCGGAAAGGGGAGTATTTGCCAGAGCGCCTCGCTGATGACGCGCTCAGTTTCATGAAGGCGCAGAAGGACGCGGGTGATCCTTTCATGCTCTTCCTTTGGAACTATACCGTTCATTGGCCGATGGAAGCTCCTGAGGACCTGCTGGAGAAGTATGCTAGTCACGATGGGCCTGGTCTCAATGACTCGCGTTATGGTGCGATGATTGAAGCCATGGACAAATCGATAGGTCGAGTCTTGAAGGGCCTTGATGATATGGGTCTTCGCGAAGAGACGCTCGTGATCTTCACCTCAGACAACGGTGGCTTTGGTGGCGTGGCGGATAATCGGCCGTTGAGGAAAGAGAAAGGGTATCTCTATGAAGGCGGGATTCGTGTGCCCCTCATCATGCGTTGGCCTGGTAAAATTGAGCCCGGTGTGATTTCGGCTGAACCTGTGGTGAGCATGGATCTTTATCCGACGCTGTTAGAGGTTGCTGGTCTTGAAGTTCCAGGCGAACTTGATGGCGAAAGTCTTATTCCTGTTCTTCAGTCGACAGGGGATTTGGAGCGAGATAGCCTCTTCTTCCATTATCCCAACTACGCCTTTCATCGCGGAAACAGGCTTGGTAGCGCCATGCGGCAAGGCCCTTACAAATTGATTGAGAATTTCGATGACGGTTCTCTAGAACTCTATCATTTAGATGAAGATATGAGTGAAGCCAGGAATCTAGCCAAGGCTGACCCCGACCGAGCATCGCGGATGGCAAAGCGCCTGGATGAGTGGCGCAAAGCCTCTGGGGCTCGCCTCCCTATCCCTGTCGAAGTCAAATGAGAGGGGTGCGACAGGCGATCACGTTCTTGCTCTATGGGTGCGGGCTTCTTGCGCAGGCCGCGGACCCCAACTTGGATGACATCTATATCAGTGAATTCATGGCGGCGAATGCTGGCTCGTTGCCAGATCGAGACGGCGAGTTTGTCGATTGGCTAGAAATTCGTAATCCTACCGAGCAGGCGATGAGTATCACTGGCTGGTATCTCACCGATGATCCGGATGTCCTGACGAAGTTCCAGATCCCTTCCTTGAATCTCGATCCTGGAGAGTATCGAGTGGTGTTTGCCTCTGGGAAAGAAGGTAACAACCTATTCTTACCAGAGATCCATACGAATTTTTCGCTCAGAAAGGGCGGTGAGTTTTTAGCCTTGATCAGACCTGATGGGGAAACGGTCGTCCATGCTTTTGATTCATACCCGGCACAACGCGCGGGAGTCTCCTACGGAGTTCATCATGACAGTGGTGGAGTCGGGGC
This sequence comes from uncultured Verrucomicrobiales bacterium, assembly GCA_938082635.1. Lineage (GTDB taxonomy): Bacteria > Verrucomicrobiota > Verrucomicrobiia > Verrucomicrobiales > DEV007 > JAACDM01. The sequence continues at coordinate 4,249 of CALLLI010000057.1, read as the reverse complement.
GTTCCGTGCGGCTACACCAGGCAAGGTGAATGGAGTGCATTGGTTGGGGAAAGTGGCAGACGCGAAGTTCTCAGTTGATCGTGGATTGTTCTTCGAGCCGTTTGATGTGACCATCACCTCCGCGACTGACGATGCGACGATCCTTTATACCCTAGATGGGCGAGAGCCGAATCAGAGGAGTCTCTTCACGGGGCCAGTAGGGGCGGTGATTGAACCTGATCAGTCGATCGAGATCACCACAACAACGGCCCTTCGGGCTATTGCCATCAAGGATGGCTACCTATCCTCGAACATTGATACGCAGACCTACCTCTTTCCTGGACACGTGACGGATCAGCCAGACGCGCCAGAGGGCTTTCCTGACACCTGGCAAGGTGCGGACTATGGAATGGACCAGGATATTGAAGACCTGTCGTTGATTTCTGGAGATGCTAGTCTCGCGGTAGGCGCAGCCAAGGCGGTGATCGCAGACGCTCTCCAGAGCTTGCCATCCCTTTCCCTCGTCCTGCCAGTAGAGAATATGTTTGGCCGTGCTAATGGCATCTATCACAATACTGAACAACGCGGCATCGAGTCAGAGCGTTCCGTGTCCGTGGAATTGATTCATCCTGATGGAGCCGAGGGCTTTCAGATGAATGCGGGTCTGAGAATGCAAGGATTCACCTCTCGCAACCCTGGCAGAAATCCGAAACACTCGCTCCGTCTTCTGTTTAAAGAGCGCTACGGGGAGAGCAAGTTGAGCTACCCGTTCTTTGCGGACAGTGCGGCGAAAGAGTTTGATACATTGGTCCTACGTTCCAATGCTCAGGATGCTTGGGTGTATGATAGTCCAGGTAACCGTGTCGGCCAGTTCGTCCGCGACGAATGGAATAGGCGGACGCAACAAGCCATGGGATGGCCCGCCTGTCACGGCACTTGGGTCCATCTCTATATCAATGGGCTCTACTGGGGTGTCTACAATCCTACGGAACGCCCAGATGCGTCCTTCATGGCGAGCTACTATGGAGGCTCGGCGGATGATTGGGACGTGGTGAAGAATCATGAAGAACTCATTCAGGGTGATGAGAAGGCGTTTACAGATCTGCTCGGAGCGGTGCAGGTCGATGCTGGTCGCTTCGCTTCTGGCTACCGTGATTTCACTAGTAATGAAGCTTACTTAGCGATTTTTAATCATCTAGACGTGCCGTCGATGATCGATTACATGATTCATAACATGTACTCAGCTGCTGAGGACTGGCCGGGTAACTTCTACATGGGACTTGATCGAACGGGGGAGTCAGGTGGCTTCAAGTGCCTGAGTTGGGACAACGAGCACGGGATGAAATCATCCGTGACAGAGAATCGAACGAGACCCCATTCGCGCGATAATGATTCGCCCACCAAGTTTCATCATCCGTTGAAAGACAATATGGAATATCGGCTACTCTTCGCCGATCATCTGCATCGAGCGTTCTTCAACGGGGGAGTGTTAGCAGTGGATAGGGATGCCCCAGACTGGGATAGCGATCATCCCGAGCGCAACCGTCCGGCAGCTCTTTGGATGGACATCACGAACGAGATCGAGAAGGCCCTGATTGCAGAGTCGGCCCGATGGGGAGACTATCGGCGCGCGGTGCCTTACACCGTTGCTAAGGATTTCCGAGACCTACGTGAGAACTTGCTAGAAAACTGGTTCCCTCGGCGATCGGAGATCGTCTTGACCCAGTTTCGTGACCAAGGGCTCTATCCTGATCTAGAAGCTCCCATCTTCAGTGAAACTGGAGGGAGTGTAACCCCAGAGACTCTCCTGAGCATGCGTTCGAGGCACTTGGCAGGGCTCTTCACGCCCCTTGGGGGCAAGGTTTACTACACTACGGATGGATCTGATCCACGATTGTTCGGTGGTGACCTGGCTGAGGCTGCCAAGAAGTATGAGACTCCGATCACGCTTACGGAAAGCGTGACCGTGCGAGCCCGACTCTTGCGAGGTGGCGAATGGTCCGCTCTGAACGAAGTTACCTATTGGATTGGTCGCGAACCCGCTTCTTCAGCGAACGTGATCCTGACAGTGATTCACTATCGCCCAACAGCGCCAAGTATCGAAGAGCAGGCTGCAGGGATCAAGTTTGCGAGTGACTTTGAATTTGTGGAGCTGATGAATGTGGGCTCGGTAACCGTTGATTTCCGAGGAGCGCGTTTCACTTCTGGCATTCAGTTTGATTTCGATCAGGCAGCCATCAAGGAGCTGGCACCAGGTGAAAGGATACTCGTGGTCAACGATCGTATGGCGTTCGAACAGCGCTATGGGCAGTCGAGCAGCATTGCTGGAAGCTACACGGACTCGCGCTTGGACAATGACGGCGAGCGACTCCGATTGGTTGATCGAAACTTCTGTAAGATTGTCGAGGTCAACTATGCGCCCCAGGCTCCATGGCCTCTGTTAGGAAAAAGTGATCAGGCACTCTCGCTCATTGGTCCGGCTGTTGACATGGATCTCAATGATCCAAGTCTCTGGCAAGCAACGTCAGCGAGGCATGACAAGCCTATTATTATAGATTTCGACCGTTGGATGGAGACTCAAGGCTTTACCGATCCGGGCGCTGATCCAGATGGAAATGGACTTTCTCATTTGGCGGAGTTTGCTCTCGGACTGGATATGAAGGGTGATCAGTGGGCTCAAGTTCGTGTTGGGGAAGAGGGATCTGTTTGGGTAGACCATCAAGCGCGTTCAGTGTCAGGGTTCACTTTCGCTCTGGAGCGCTCTGCTGATTTGGTCCGCTGGGAATCGCAGCCGATAGAGCTCGTGGAGCAGAGAGACCTCGGGATGGGGTTGGAGAGGCGAACGCTGCAACTGTTAGAAGATCGCAGTAGTTGGACCTTCTACAGATTGAAGATCGGCGCCACTCGATAGGCTAGAGCATCTGTGGTCCTACTGCGCTTCGGAAACAGAGCTTTCGCTTTCAGCGTAGTCTAGCCCTTTCGCTACTTCCTGAACGATGCCAAAGAGCACTTGCTCAGCCAAGCTACTCGGAGAGGTCTCAGTTGAGTACATTCCCCACTGACGATCAGCGTGCTTCCAGGGGAGGGGCTTCGTGCTTCCAGGGGAGGGGCTTCGTGATTAAGGTTCCTGCGGCCAATTCCTCTCGGGCAATCCAAGGAGCAAGGAGACCGATGCCCATGCCAAGTCGGGCCATTTCCTTGATCGCTGCCATCGAGCCGACTTGGAGATGACCACGCAAACGGCTCTTGGCCTCGGCAAATCCCCGAGTCAGTATCTCATAGGTCTCGCTTTCGCGGCTGTAGAAGATGAAATCCTGGTTGACGAGGTCGGCAGGGGTAATCGATTCTTTCTGCGCCAAAGGGTGGGCGGGAGCCATTGCCGATTTGATCGGTAAAGAGATGGCGAAAGTGATATGTTGATGCGCCGGAGAGTTCCATTCCATTGCCACATCGATCGTGCCGTTGCCTAATAGATTTAGCAGTTCACGGGTGTCATCCGTTGAGATGGTGATTTCGTAGTGAGGAAAGCTCGCTCGAAACTCTCGGAGGACAGCAGGGAGCACGGCATGACTCATCGTGATTGTGGCTCCGATCGAGAGACGTCCGTAGCCAGGATGCCGAATGGACTTGACGGCATCAACCGCGCATTGCATCCGGTTGAGCACATCGACAGCGTAGGGATGGAACTTGGCGCCGGCTTGGGTCAGGCGAACCACCTTGCCCTGTCGCTCAAATAACGCCATGTCGAGCGCGGATTCGAGGGCCTTGATCGAGTGGCTCACGGCAGACTGAGTCAGGTGTAAGGCCCGTGAAGCTGCTGTAAAGCATTGATGGCGAGCGAGTTCCTGAAAAGCTCTGAGTTGGCGTGTGTCGAGAAGCTCCATACTTGAACTTGCAGTCAGAAGCAGGATGTAGACCACCTAGGCAGGAATGGCACGAATTATGCTTATAGCCTGCATTATTCATGAAGAAACAATTAGATAAGCGTTATGCATTGTAACGCGTTGTAATATAGTGTGTTATGAGCACACTAGAGAAGAATGCATCAAAACCCGAAAACAGATTCGACCCGCTGCAATCCGTGCCGCTTTTCGGCCGTGATTGGTCGATCAAGTTCGACGAACCCGATCTCTCCAGTGACGCGGGACTCGCAGCTCTCGTCAGTAGCGGCATCGCCGATCCTTTGTTGGCAAATCTTGCTGGGGTCATCGATGACCCTCGCAAGTCTTCCACTCACAGCATCGAGCAATTGATTCGCCAACGCACCTTC
>CALLLI010000056.1 GCA_938082635.1 uncultured Verrucomicrobiales bacterium | reverse complement strand
CAAGATGATCTCAATGAGATCGTCTTTGTCTAGCGTTTGGAGGTCCTCTCGGCTGAGCTTCAAAGTCGTCGTGGTCGAATCGTTTAAGATATCTTAAATAGTTTCGCTCAATGTCAAGTTTTCCGCTAATCGGTTACCTTTCATCGAACCGCAATCAATTTGTTAAGATATCTTAACAAATTTCGCTGCCACCTGAGCGGTTACCTTTCAAGAAGGCTACACCAAGACGGACATTGCGCTGGCGCTCGGCGCATCTAGACAAAATGTCAGTCGCTGGTGCAATCTTTAGGTAACGTCCGGGATGTGGGGGGACACGGAGAAATGGCCCGTGCTGTTTGAGCATTCGCACCTCATGCAGCATCCGATAACGCTTCCCTGGACACCATTCCAGCAAGCGGCTCGCAGTGCTTAATTCCTTGATTACAAGGGCGTTAACAGGCGTCATTGGCGGTGAATTCGGGCACCAGAGTTCGCCGACAGAGTCTATGTTCCGGACGGACCTCGCTCATCACGGCAGGCGTGCCCCCCCCACATCCCGGACGATACCAAAGAATTTTGGGAACAACGCTTTCAAGAGCTAGCGGCCTATAAAGAAGAGCATGGCGATTGCTTAGTTCCCAGAAGTGGAAAAAACAAACAACTAGCAAGGTGGATCGGCAAACAGCGAACTAAGAAGGACAAGCTCGATGACGACAAAATCAAACGACTAGATGAGCTTGGGTTTGTCTGGGATGCTAAAAAATAGACCACTCCAACCTCTGGCTGACAGTAAGGAAAAGGTGGGCGAGGGTGTGCTGAGGAGTGCTGAGGAGTGCTGATCGAAGGCCAAAATGCGCAAAGTGATATGAGTGGACTCTATGGAAGCTAACCTGGGAAGCTTGACGGGCGTGATACTATGGAAGGCATGGCGTTAAGGGAGATTAATAATGAGGGGGTTGTATCAGAGGTTGCCGAAAAGCTGTCAGCAATCGAAACACCTAAACCAAAGGGCTGGTATCTCTGGATGCATCACATTGGTCTCAGCGGTCACGGCAACGGAATGTATCCGAGTGACGTTTGCGATCATAGGAAGCCCTTGCCTGACAATATACCTTGGCCCGATCTCGATGCAAAGCTGCATAACCTGGGTTCAGTATGTGACCCGCCTGTTAGCAACTTAATCAATGAGGTAGAGCGGCACGCTTGGAGTTTGGGCCGGGATGGTCTTTTTTCCACCATAGACCTTCTTTGGCAGCATCTATCACCAGAAGCAAAGGGTCGCGTTATTGCAGGCGCTTCTGAAAAGCGGATCGGAGCAATATATGATGTGAAAGAGAATCAACCCCCTTTCTCCCCTCTCCGATTCCTTCAACGGCGCCCTCAAGCGCCCCAACTCAAAAGCAAATTCCTAGCAGCAACTCAAAAGCAAATTCCTAGCAGCAACATCCGTGAAAACAAGCTCCCGATAGTCCTTTCTTTATCACATTATATCCAGGTCACACCCGTGACGGAAACTACAGCACCACGAAAAGCACCGAACCTAGGATCAACGCGATCCAAAGAATCCATTTCTCTCCTTTCATTCTCTCTTCAGCCACTCGCCATTGACCACGTTCCAAGGCTGCTCACCACGAAGAACCCGCGCGACTTCGGCACTGCTCTTCTCTCGTATTTCCATCAACGCCGCTTCGGAATAATATGCCGTATGCGGCGTGATCGTTAGATTGATAGGTGGGTCCAAGTCCGCTTGCCAGAGCTGAATCAATGGATCGTCCAACGAAGGCGGTTCATTAGGGAGGACATCGATTCCGGCTCCTGCGATCCGGCGTTCGCGCAACGCTTCCGCCAAGGCCGATGTATCGACTACAACACCACGTGCCGTATTGATGAGGTAGGCCGTTGGCTTCATCTGAGCGAGCGCCTCAGCGCCAATCATATGATGAGTTTCCTCAGTCAACGGCGTGTGCATCGAAACGACGTCACTTTCTTTCAAGAGATACTCAAACCCCACACGCTCCACTCCGTAGACCTTCTCTATCCCCGGACGGAGATACGGATCATAGACAATAACACGCATCTTAAGCGCCTTTGCCCGCAACGCAGCAGCCGCTCCGATCCGCCCGCAACCGATGATGCCCAAGGTGCAATCCCCTGTCCTTAGCACCTTGCCAACATCATGCCGATCCCAAGGCAACAGGGTGGTCGCCTTACGAAAGCGCCGTTCCGCTAGTGTGAACCCTCGCAAACAATTGAGCATCATCCCAATGGCATGATCAGCAACTTCATCAATGCCGTAGTCAGGCACGTTGCACACCGGAAGCCCAAGCTTCCCGGCCAACTTCAAGTCCACATTGTCATAGCCCACGCCGCCACGCACGATCACCTGACATTGTTTAAGTTCACGAATCAGCTCAGAAGTCAGATCGACTTCGTGATAGAGAATGATGGCATTGGCATCGACCAACTTTCCGCGAAGGGCCTCCGTGGACTTGGCCTCCAGGCACTCAACCGTCGCGATGTCAGACAGAGCGTTCCCCTCGACCACCGCAGGCGGCTCAATACAATCCGTGATAACGACGCGATACATGACAGCTCTCTAACGGCTCGCGCGTGCTCTTGTCCAGCCTCCGGGACGTCGCTGGAAGAACCACCACTCAATGAGCAATATCAGCAACGCGAAACCAGCAAGCCATTGCCAAAGCGGACGATCCGTTTCCACCGCCTTGGTATCTGCTTGCACTCGTGCCTCACGAAACTCGACCGCCTCCACCTGAGCAAGTGAGGTCTCCGCTAGTGAAAGCAGACTAGCGCCGCGCCGAAGATCCAATTCTTCATAGTCATACATCCCCACCCGGCGAACATTCACGCCTAGCAGACGCCCGGCATCATCGCTCTCGATGCTGAGATCCATCTCGGGCCCCGTCACTGAAACATTGGTTTCAGGCGGCACCAGCAAACTCGGCAGGATCCCTGTCGCCAAGGCTTTCGCCTCAGACAAACCTGCCATTTGTCTTGCCGTCTCGACCACATTCGCCACAAACACGGGAAAACCGACACGAAACGGAAAAGTCGATCTGTCAGGATGAAAGAGCGCATGAATCGTCAGCCGTTCGTCCTGACGCTCTTCCAAGAGCAAGGGCCCCTTAGAACCATAAAGCAGCACGTCAAACCCCAGGTTCAGAAACACACCTGGCTGGAAATCCGCGGTCACTGGCTGATCAAGAAAGACGACATTGCTAAAATCCACGTGTTGCAAGAGAGATGCGTCCCGCCGCCAGTCGATAGCCTGATTTGAGCGCTGCTCTACCTTCACCAGCTCTTGAAGCACTGCTGGCACTTGCCCGAGGCGCAACTGCACGCCCGCCGGCCGAGCCAGTGACTCGTCATCATCTGCGATGACCAAATCAAACTGATCTGGTGACAGGTTCCTCTGATTCGGATACACCTCTAACTTATCAATGGAAGCCAAAGCATGGCGAAAGGAACTAAGCGTCTCCGGCACGTAGACTTGCAGCGACCTTAGAGCAGGAAGACGCAGGTAAGCGACATTGTCAGACTCCAAAGCATCCACAGGCGCATTCGGTGTCAGCGTAAAGGTCAGCTCCTGTGCCTCGTAGCCTGAGACTGCCAAAAGCAGACGGGCAGCTTCACCCGGTTTGGTAGTGACCAATTCGGAAGCCAGTGGTTCTCCCTGAGCCGCAGACGTCATGGTCAACGCGCCACCATAGTCAGCTCCAGCCGACGCCCCGACCTCGACAAAGATCTCCCAGCCCTCATCCCGATCACGCCGAGCGGAACACGCCGTAATGCCCACGTTAGGCCCAGCCGCTGCCAGCCTTTGATAATTCACTTGGAAGGGCAAATCCATGCTCGCTCGTCCCGGCACGTTTCCGTCTGACAAGAGCACAACCTCATCAAAACTTGCTCCCCGGCTCAGCGCTTGAGCCATACGGAATGCATGATCAATCTGAGAAGGCACCTCCTCTACCTGGATATCGGCCAGCGCATCCCGCAGTAGCTGGGTGTTGTTCGTAAAACCGCTACGCTGCCGCGCCGTATCGCTGAAGCTGATGATCGCCATCTCCTGATCCGGCAGCAGGCCAGCGATCATATCAGAAACTCGTTCCTCAGCCAACTCAAGCCGGGTCGGCCCGCCGCGCTTCTCAATCGCCCCCATGCTGGCAGAACAATCAATTAACACAGGCAACCGCGTCACCCGATCCCCAGCCCCGCGAAAGAAAGGCTGCATGGCAGCAAGAATCAAGAGAAGTAGGAGCAGCAGTTGCAAGAGCAGCAGCAAGCTCCGCTTGAATCGCTGGAACGGCGAATTTACCCGCTGATCATCCAGAACGCGCCGCCACAAGACGAGCGAAGACACCGTCACTCGCGGGCGCTTCAGCTTGAGAAAGTAGAGCGCAACAAGCGGTAATGCTAGAAGGAAGAGCCAGGCGGCACTGGGCGCGAAGAAAGACACGAGATCAACAAGCTAGCACAGGCCTCTAACCTATGGCCACACGCAAAGTAGCTCGTTCTACAAACGCAGCTTACGTCGCTCCGTAATCTTGAGCGGCCCACTGACGGTCATCTTGATTTCCTGGGCTTCCACAACCGCAGAAAGTGTCGCCGTGCCATTGATCTCAACTTGCAGATCTTGCTCGATCGCCTCAGCCCTCCAGATCTCTCCACGGCCTTCCATAGTGACATCCAGCGCTTGCCCATCAGGGTCCTTCATCTTGCCCTGAACCTTGAGAGCAACGCTAAGCACCACGCAAGGTTGGTCTTGGACCGTGTCCTCACGCTCCACCTTGACATTGATATCGCCCGTCATATCCGAGATCGAATTTCCAAACCATCGCACCATCCCTTCAATCGGAACCTGCCACGACTCACCCACAGCCAGTTTATGATCCTGGTAAAAGAGGGCCGCGCCAGACTCCACACCATCGAGTTCCGCGAGCATGCGCTCGACATCGGCAGACACCTTGTGATCGGATGCCACACCTTCGAGATGATACTTCCAACCACCATTATCCATCAGGTCTGCAACCAATCGCTTGCCGGTGAGAGGGCTCACCTGCGTTCTGTTCGCGGGCTCCGCGCTAGCTTCTGGGATATTCGCAATGTGAATGTCAGACCACTTACGCAGATGCGTCGTCTTCTGAAGACGACCGGAGTGTTCCACCGTCGCGAAGCGGTCCTTGACAAGCGTTAGGGTTCCCGCCCATTCCTGACGTTCCTTATTCTCGTCCAGGAAGGACATCTTTAAGACCATGTCCTCGAAACCAGCACGAACGGCCTCCTGATAGGCAAGCGAAGACAAACTCGCCTCCTCTCCTGACGGAGATGTCGAGCCAGCAACTGATTCAGATGATGGCGACGCGTCCTTGCCAGGCTCACTGGAGGGTTCTTTAGAACACGACAGGAGCAAAGTTCCTAGGCTAAGCGCGACGAACATAGACGTTTTCATAGTGTGTTATTAGGAATCTGCCAGAGCAGCACGAGCAATCTTCTCCCACTCGCTCTCGATATCTGTAGTAGCTGGCTGAGACTGCCCAGCCCGACTGTACCAATAGGCGGAGTTTCCGGTGTCCCCTTCGATCAAGTGCAAGAGGCCATGAATCCAATCCCCTAACTTGCTACCCAAATCCTGCGCCACGTCGTGAGCGACATCCCACCGGTCGGCTTTCGTCAGCCACAACGCTTTCACAGCACCAGACAACTCAGCAGGAGGTTCACCACCTGCCTCAGCAGACGCGGCCAGGTCTTCTACAGATTGTATCTCACTCACAGACTCTCGATACGAAAGCTCCTAGAGCTTGTCTAATACCTTCTGAGCTTCCTCAACGACACCCTTGTCCGAAGCGGAGCGGATAACCGCCTTGAGAAGACGTTGCTTCGCCTTACCTGAACGACGACCACGCATCCCCTTTGCCGCATCCAAGGCTGCCTGCGAAGCTTCCGCAGAGAGTTCCTTGTCATCAAGCAACCCTACCAGGGTCTCTACGGACTCCGTGCTGCCGAGTTTCGCGAGCAAAGGAAGGAAGAGTTTCTTATCGGTAGACCGTTGCGCCGCGTTCATCCCGCCCAACGTCCATTCCAAACGCTTGGCTTGATCCAAGCCATCTCCTTGATCTATCAAACGGCCCAATCCTCGCAGGAGCAATGTTCTATCCGTCTCACTCGTATCGCCGTTCTGTGCCAAGCTCAAGAAGACCGGCCCCGCTTCTACCCCACTCCAACGAGAGAGCGTCCTCATAGCAACCTTGCCCAGCTTAGCATCGCCGAGCAAGCCTTGCACTTTACCGAAAGCCTTTTCACCACCCAACACGCCTAGCGCTGGCAGCAAGCTCTCCTTCATTTCCGGCTTGAGAGGCTCCATTCCTGACAGAATCGCGTCTGCCGCCTCATCCTTGTTTCGCACCTGACGGCACGCTTGGACGACTGCCTTGAGCGCGTCCTTGTCACCGCTCTTGAGATAGCCAACAAGTCGTGGCATTTCCCCACTTGAAACTAACACTCCCAAAGACACAAGACTCGCTTTCCGAATGGTTTTTGGACCACGATCCACATGAGCAAAGAGAGCTGAGATCGCTTCGATCGTTCCTCTCTCTCCAAGCGAGGCAATAGCTTGCACGCGGGCATCGACGTCACCCGTCTCCGTTGCCGCTATGAGAGAGGCATCAACCGAAGCACCGGGCATCGAACCAAGGGCGGCCTGAGCAGCTTCCTTCACCGTCTCATCCGCACTCAGACTAGAAAGCCCTAACAAACTTTCCGCAGCATCCACGCCGCCTAGCTTCCCAAGCACACCTATCAAAGAAACACTCTCTTCAGCCGAGTGCTTACCCTTGGACAATGTATCCGCCAACTGCGCGGCTACCGTGCTGTCTCCAGACGCACTCAAAACAGCCAACGCCATCGCACGCTCATCCGCGGCAAAGTCCGGTAACTTCACCGCAAGCACGTTGGGCAAGACAGACGGCCCCGAAAGGTGACGGCAAGCATTGATCGCCGCTTGGCGGACAACACTCTCCTCAGATTGCAGAGCAAGCAGAATCACATCATCAGCTTCAGCTGGGACAGCCTCCACCAATTCTCGCAAGGCAGCAGCCTTCACGACAGCAGAGGCCTTACCGTGATAGAGCCCTTCTAGGATCGGCTTCGCTTTGTCTGCATGATGGGCCGATAGACGGCTCGCGGATTCTAACAACGCTTCCGCCATCGCCTGCGCGTCAGCTCCCTTTGCTTCGCCCAAACCCTTCGTAAGGGTCTTGGTTGCCTCATCACTAGCAATCTTACCGAGAGCTTGAATAGCCGTAAGACGCAAGGCCTTGTCCTTGCTTGCGAGCAAGTCTACAATCATTCCAGCCGCCTTCGCATCGCCACGCTGACCTAACGAGTGAATGATCGCCCGCTTCGTGCCACGATCCTTCTCTGAGGAGGCTAGTGCTCTCAAGAGAGCGCCCGCTTCTTCTGATGGGTTCTGTTCCAAGGCACGGCGCGCCAATTCACGGAGTTGATGAAAGGGCGAACCCATGATCTTCTCCAGAGCAGGCACGGATTCTCCACTCCCCACGTTCTCTAATTGGCGAAGAATCCAAGCCTTGGCGGCCTGCTGAGTTTCATCCTTAGCGAGACGATCTAACAAGAGCGTCACATAGGCATCTCGTGTCTTAGAGCCAGGCGCACTTGCGGCCGACGTGAGATCACGCACGCCCATACGAGGTTCGTAACGTTGGACTTCGTCACTCTGAGAGACTCCAGCGAGCAGAGCATCAAGTTTCTTCGCAAGGTCATCGCCACCGTGATGATCAGCAAATGCGAAACCAACCGAAGTGAAGGTAAGACAAAGGGTAAGAGGAAAGCGTTTCATAGCCTGAATGATAAACAAAGTTTAAAGAATAGTATAAGGAGCACGACGAGGACGATCCATCCAACGAGCCGCATCGGCATCGCCTACGATCTCTTCTTTTACCGGATCCCACTTGATAGGGCGACCAAGCCGCTCGGCAATGCCGCTACAGTGACAAATACTCGCCGTACGATGACCAATCTCCACGTTACAAATCGTCGGCTTGCGCGTACGAATGCCGTCTAACCAATTGCCACGATGATCCTTGGACTCATAGAGCCGGATCTCGTTGGGCCCGACCGGCTGACGGACCAACTCCGCAGGAGTCGCATCCAAACGACCACCACGCGATACCGAGACCGTGCCGTCTTCACCAATGAAATGGATCATGTGGCCATTCCGATCCGGATGATCACGGAGGACTCGCGCGCCATCAGCATAGACATGCGTCTGGTGCTCATTGCCTTGGTAACCTTTCGGAATGAACTCGACGGGGCCGGAATCATCCTTGCCCAGCGCCCACTGAATGATGTCGAAATGATGCGCGCCCCAGTCGCCATTCTTGCGAGAACCATACTCCCAGAAGCGACGCCAACCGCCGCCGTAGTTGCCTTTCACGCGTTCCTCATTGTAGGGGAACCAAGGTGTCGGTCCTAACCAACGGTCATAGTCGAAGCCCTCAGGGATCGGCTGAGACTCAGGGTTGTGCGGCGCAGGGAAACCACCCAGCCCGGCGTAGATCGTGTGCACCTTACCGATCCAGCCATTTCTGACAATCTCACAAGCCTTGCGAAAAGCTTGCTCCGAACGCTGCTGGGAACCCACCTGCAAGATACGTCCATAACGGGCAGACGTTTCGCGCATGACTTTGCCTTCCTCGATCGTCAGGGTCATGGGCTTCTCCACATACACATCCTTCCCATTTCTCATGGCAGCGACAGAGATAGGCGCATGCCAGTGGTCCGGGGTTCCTACCACGACCGCATCGAGATCCTTGCGTTCGATCAGCTTTTCAAACTCATGATAGGATTCACAGCCTGTGTACTTCCCCTTGCCATCGCGATCCGCATAGGTCTTCTCCACTTGCTTGAGGGCTTTCTCACGACGGTCCGAGTAGACGTCGCACACACCGATCACTTGAACGTCTTTTCGTTGCAAATGATAGCCACGGTGACCGCCCATGATCAGGCCATGGCCGATGAGTCCCATCGTGATACGATTGCTAGGAGCTGTGGTGCCATCTTTGCCCAGCACGGATGCGGGCACGATCATAGGTGCCGCTAGCGCACTGGCCTTCTTGAGAAGATCTCGACGAGAGAATTGCTTGGGTTTCATAGAAAGGAGAATTTGAGAGTCGGATTTGTTGAAGAGAGTTCTACCAGGGAGTACGAGCCCCATTCACGTTTAAAGTTTGCCCAGAGACAAACGAAGCTTCAGGCGTGGCGAAATAAAGTACCGCATCGCCAATCTCATCCGGAGTTCCCCACCTCGCCATCGGCGTCGTCGCAAGATACTCATCCTTAGCCTCTTGCGGATCATTCTCGTGCCGCTCGGTCGGAACCCAGCCGGGATTCACCACATTCACCGTGATCCCGAAGGGCGCCAACTCCGTCGCCATGCTCCGCGTCCAGCCTATTTGACCACCTTTCGCCGCGACATAAGCACTGAAATTGCCAAAACTCGCAGGATAAACCTCACTCCCGATATTCACAAACCGTCCCCATTTCTGGGCCTTCATGCCTGGCAAGGTCCCGCGAGCCAGTAGATAAGGACTCTTCACAAAGAAATCGAGCATCGTCTGGTAGAAGTCCCAGTCATACTCCTCGATCGGCTTCAAGGGTTGGTCAGGGGTCGCATTCGGCACCACGATGTCCACGGTTCCGAGCTCTTTCGATGCCTGCGCCACCATCGCCTCGATCTCCCCCTGCTCCACCGCACTCGCTTGAATGAGCAAACCCTCGCCACCTGTCGCCTTCAGCTCTTCAAAAGCCGCCTCAGCTCGCGCTTGGTTGTTCGCATAATTCATCACCACCTTCGCACCCGCTGCCGCGAGACGAAAGAGGATGCCTTTACCGAGACCGGTACTACTTCCAGTGACAAGAGCCACATGGCCTTCAAGGGGACGTGCATTCATAAAGTGAAGTGAAGTGAGGGTCTGACAAAGTCGGAAGGGTTTGGGAAGTCCAAACCCCGGCGATTTCCCATCGTCGCCCCGATCTAGTCTTGCTCGCTGATTAAGACAATGTCAGCCTTCCATCAAAAGCATCCTGGTGACACGTCAGAAAATCATTCTTCCGCAAGCAGATTTCGCTGGCGAGCAAAGTAACGCTCGTAATGGAGAGTGTAGTTTGAAGAGTGAGCAATCGAAGTCACAACTTCGATGTGAATCAGAGTCTCCTCACCATCAAGTCCTCCTTCTCCACTAATGAATTCGAGGCTAACAGTCCCATCTTATACGCCTCGGATAAAGCCGATATAAAACACGTCCTTGTCTTCGTCCTCTGCCTCCTCCTCGAGGATCACCACTTGATCGCTCTCAAAACCACGAAGCATTGTGATGATTCCTCCCTCAGGTAACCGACGGGTAAAGTCCACTCGCTCCAAAGAGCCCTCCTCTTCCAACAGTGCCTTCTGAAATACCTCAGTCGGCTTGCTTTGTATAACTGAAATGTCACCGCGCCTGAGAAAAACCCAACCATCAACATAAAAGTCGAATACGCGCTGGAGCAAAACCCACTCATCGTCAAAGTCGACAATGAAACCATGAATGGTGTTTACATCGATCTTCTCTCGCTCGATACCCACGAGAGATCCTGAGTCCCGAAAATAACTTGTCACCTCAAGTGTAGGAATCGTGTCCAATTCAATAGAACGTCAAAGCGCCCAAGACACCTGCTAAGCAATCCACGACCTACTCCGTGAATTTCGTATCCTTACCATCGAGGTTCACCTCTTGGATCCACGTATTCCGATAGAGCACCTCGTGTCCCTCACATTGCAATTTCAAACCACCAGGCACGTCCGTGATACCCTTGCCGCCGTCATTGCCACCATCGATCCCGGAGTTTGGACCACCCCAGACTTTCATGATGCTGAAATCTTCGTGGGCTAACTTCCCGTTGAAATAAATCGTCACTTTGGCGT
Organism: uncultured Verrucomicrobiales bacterium; assembly: GCA_938082635.1. GTDB lineage: Bacteria > Verrucomicrobiota > Verrucomicrobiia > Verrucomicrobiales > DEV007 > JAACDM01. Next base: position 8,451 of record CALLLI010000056.1, on the reverse strand, counting down.
TCTCGACGAGTTTGCCGTCTTCGAAGCGCGCTGCTTTGAAAAGCATGTCGTAGGCATTCCATTTCCCGAGACCGTTGTAGAGTTCGTAGGGCGATTCGGATTCGTTGATGATCGCACCCATACCGTGCTTCGTCTTGTCGCCGTCGAGCACCTGAATCTCATAGCGATTCTGTAAGTAAACGCCGCTATTGCCACCCTCGTTAGGAATGAAGAACTCGATGTGCAAACGGAAATCACGGAACTTCGTCTTCGTCACCAGATCAGCGGTCCCATACTTGCCTCCAGCCGCCGCCGGGTCATCCGTCATGAGCGCAAAGCCACCATCCACGGGATCGGGCATCATCTTCCACTTGATCGGAAGCGCCGAAGCGAATCGAGGCCCTTCCCAATAGGTCCATTTCTCATCCACAATGGTCCGGGTGCCATCAATCAGCATTTCGGCCTCCGCTGGCGGCTTCAAGCCCACGCCGAGATCGGCGGATAGGGTTGAGATTCCAGCGGCAAGGACAAGAAGGGTGCGTTTCATACTCGCTGGTTTACCGAATCACTGCGCCCTTGCCAACTCTTCTCTTGTTTGAATCCAAGCCGACTCCTAGATTCGCTCCATGAACATCACACGCCGCCGATTCCTTTCCACCACTGCTGGAGCCAGCCTCGCAGGCCCGCTGATGCCTAACATCGCCACCGCTGACAAAGCGGGGACCAAGCCCGCCATAGTCGGCGAGGGCGCGCACCAATACGAGTGTCACCACGGTTGGGGCGACGTGCCTATACACATCCAGTGGCGTGACACCCACGGCATCGCAGTCGACGGACAGGGGCACGTTTACGTCAAACATCGTGGTGGCGGGAAAGATCCCATGGATACCATTGCCGTCTTCGAGCCAGGCACTGGCAAATTCGTCCGCTCATTTGGCAAAGAATACAGTGGTGGCGGTCATGGCATCGATGTGAGGAAGGAAGGCAATGAAGAATTCCTCTACCTTTGTGACAACCAAGGTCTCGTGGCCAAGACAACCCTAACAGGCGAACAGCTCTGGACGATGAAGTATCCTAAGGACTGCGGCTTCTACGGAGAGAAGTCCAGGTTCTCTCCGACCAACATCGCGTTCTCCCCAGACGGTGGGTTCTATGTGGCCGATGGCTATGGCTCCAACTACATCCACCAGTATGACAAAGACGCGAACTGGATTCGTACTTGGGGCGGCACAGGTTCCCGCATCGGCACCTTCAAGACGCCACATAGCATTTGGTTAGACGATCGTCCGGGTCGAGACGCTTCTCTCGTCGTCGCAGATCGCGCCAATGCCCGTCTCCAGTATTTCACACTCGATGGCGTGCATATCGGCTTCGTCGATACCGTCAGTTTCCCAGCCGATTTCGACACTCAAGGTGAAGTCCTCATGGTTCCTGACCTGCATGCGCGGATCACCCTGTATGACAAGGAGAACAAGGTCATCACTCATCTCGGCTACGCTGAAGAGTGGACGAAGAAAGTACTAGGCGATGGCTTCAAGATGCGCAAGACGCCTAGCATGTGGGAGAATGGACGCTTCGTGCATCCGCATGACGCCTGCTTCGACAAAGATGGCAATATCTACGTCGCCGAATGGGTGGCCACAGGACGCGTGAGCTTCCTCAAGAAGATTAGCTAACACTCCCTCGATGAAGCCTACTACCACCCTTGGTGAAACGCAGACCCCAGATGGCTCGCGTTTCCTTCTGCTAGAGCATGATGGCAACTACTACTTCAAGTTAAACGGTACTCAGCTGATGAGTTCCGACTGGACGGAGTCGGAGTTGCTACTTGCAGACGAGGTCTGTCGATTCAAGAAGAAGCCTACCGCACCGCGAGTCCTCGTCGGCGGACTTGGCCTCGGATTCAGTTTAAAGCGGGTGTTAGAGCTCGTGGATTCTCAGGCTGAGGTTTGGGTCGCCGAGCTGCTGCCCGACGTCGTGCGCTGGAACCGCGACTACCTCCAAGATCTCAACGGAAAGCTTCTCGACGAGAAACGCGTGAAAATCTTCACCGGCGATGTCTACGACTGCATCAAGCAGCAAGGCCGAGGCTACTTCAACGCCATCCTCATGGACGTAGACAACGGCCCTACCGCGCTCGTCCAGCCGAAGAATTCCCGTCTCTATAACTTCCAAGGCCTGCAACTCTTCTACGACTCCCTCAAACCCGGCGGGCGGGTTTCTTTCTGGGCATCTGACCCTGAACCAGCCTTTCCCGGTCAGCTTAAGAGAGCTGGTTTCCTAGTGGAAGAGATCCAAGCCAAGTCCCATTCGCGCGCCAAACGCTTCGCGCATCGACTCTACATCGGCGAGAAAAGAGGCTAACAACAGCGCCAGCAGTGTAGCTCGGGCATCTTGCCCGAGTCTTGGGCAGGATGCCCAAGCCACATTAATGGTAGTCCTAGCGATAACCCTTCGCGCGCACACGCTGTAGCAGGGCGCGCATCGCCTTCACACGATCCGGCTCTTTGTCCGCGAGATTCACTTTCTGAATAGGATCCTTCGCAAGATTGAAAAGTTGAACCTTCTCATCGCCAGGAGCCGGATAACTCCGGCGCGTCTCCCAGCCCTGGTCTCGCTTGCTTACATAGCCATTAGGAGAATCAATAAGCACATAGTCACCATCGCGGATCGCATAGTGATCCTTCTTGGTGTTGTGAACGTGGGCTGTCCGTGCAGAGGTCTTTGCTTTCCCTTGAAGGATAGGCAAGAAATTGAAGGCATCTTCAGCAGCGCCATCTGGCAACCTCTCACCTAACATCGCCGCCAAAGTCGCCATGATGTCTATCTGGGAAACCAGGGCGTCCGAGGTCGAGCCAGGCGCGACCACTCCTGGCCATTTCACGACAAACGGCACGTGATGGCCTCCTTCATAGATGTCCCTCTTCAGCCCACGGAACGGTTCCGCAGACCAGTGATCATATTTCTCCGCACGCGGGTAAGCATAGCGTTCAGGGCCATTGTCAGCCGTGAAGATCACCAGGGTATTCTTGGCAACACCAGCACGCCTGAGAGCTTCGAGCAGTTGCCCGCAGGACCAGTCCGATTGCACGACGAAATCACCGTAAGGGCCCGCCTGAGATTTGCCATCAAACTCATCGCTCGGCACGATTGGCGCATGGGGAGACGGCAAGGGAAAGTAGAGAAAGAACGGATTCTCCTGCTCCTGACGTTTCTCGATCCACATCACGGCTTTCTTCATGAGGGTCGGCAGCACCTCGTAGAAATCCCAATCTGAGCAAGCAGGGCCTGGACGTGCTTCCCAGCTGCCTTCTTTCGTCTTCTCGGTGATCGTTAGAGTCGTGTCAGGCGCCTTGACCACACGATCATTCTCGATCCATGCGTAGGGCGGAAAGTTGATGACACTATCACCAAAGTAGTAATCAAACCCATGTGCTAACGGGCCATCAGGAATCGCCTTAGACCAATCGAAGGCATCAGCGCCCCAAAAGGACTGGGTGCCCTTCCCCTTCTTGCGCTTCATTGGCTTCGCCTCTGGCTTGCGAATGGCAGGCCAATCCCACCCAAGGTGCCATTTCCCAATACAGGCTGTCGTGTAGCCTTCCTTCTGTAGCATCTCCGGCAGGGTCCACTCTTCCTTTTCGAATACAGAAGTTCCAAGCACATTGACGATGCCATGAAACTTCCGCCAATGATGCCGCCCCGTGAGCATGGCATAACGGCTAGGAGTACAGATCCCCGAAGATGAATGCCCATCGGTAAAGCGCATCCCCTCACGGGCTAACTGATCTAGGTACGGCGTTGGAATCTTCGAGTGCGGATTCTGAATGCCCAAGTCACCATAGCCCATGTCGTCAGCATAGAGCAGTAAGATGTTTGGCTTGGACGTCTGGGCACTGACTGACATCCCAAGGAGAAGAAAGGCGAGAGCGAAAAGACGCATCATGCCGCAAGTCTACTAAAAAACGCTCTCGTAGAGCAACCTTCTAGTAGGAAGGCTTTGCGGGGCCTCGCGACTTGGCCAGTGACTGCACGCGACGGTACTGTTTCCTGAAGTGCTCGCTCAGGTCGCGCCCATAGAGACTTTGCTCACGATTCGGTCGTTTGAGCACATCCGCAATTTCACCTAAGGCGATCTCATAGGTCACTCGAGAAACATCATCAAAGACGGCAACGGCTTCGGGAGGAAAATCATTGTCAATCAGCGCCTCCCAAGCCGAACGCAGTTCATCGTGAGGGTCGAGACAGACCGACTTGATGATGTAGCGGATCGCGCCAAACGCGCGCCCTGTCCAAGCCACCTCGTAGCGGAAAAGGTCCGCCTTCTCGAATGGCATCACATCCGGGTCTGCGAAGTTGGTTACGTAGGGCGCTACATACAAGTCTTTGCGCACCGGCATGCGACGCAAAGCTTGGCGTTCCGGACCACCATCCGTTCCTGCGCGATAATCCCACAATTGCTGCCCCTTCGTCGAGAAGAGAAACTCCATGAACTTGAGTGCGAGTTCTGAGTTCGGCGCCCCACGAAGCATGGCAATCGGATCCACACTGGTCGAGGACCCTCCCACTGGTGTGACAAAGCGGAGACGAGAACGCCCTTCGTCATCACGAAGCAGTTCATTAAACGTCCTACCATAGTAGTCAATGCACATCCCAGCAGCAGCCTCACCTGCCGCCACGTCCGCTGGGATCTTGGCCGAGAAGTTCGCATAGTAGCGCGCGTTCGCCCCGATGCGTCGGATGAGATTGATCCCTGTGGCCCAACCTTCTGCCAAGGCGGCTGGCTCATCGAGATCTCCTCGATCAAGTGCGCGGCGCATCTGCTGTTGCAGGATCATTTCAAACGCCTTGGTCACGGTACCACTAGCCGTCGGATCAGCCAGAGCCACTTCTTTGTAGAGGCGTGGATCTGCTAACAAAGCCCAATTTGGTATCGGGGCTTCAATGCCTAACCGATCCAAGGCATCGTCATTCACACAGATGCCAAACGTCGAGAGGCAACAGCCCAACCATCGGTGCTCCGGATCATAGAAAGGTTCGCCTCCCACCTCCTGAGGGATGACTTCTTCCGTAAACCACTCCGGATGCTTCGCCACGAGACCTGAATCAACGAGATACCCCTTACCAGCATTAACGACAAAGGGGTAAGCACCACCTCCAAAAAAGAGATCAACCCCCACACCGACGTCCGCTTGCAGAAACGTCCGGCGCGCAGTCTCGGGCAGACCATCATCCGCAGGAGCGTTCGGAAGCTGAAACTTGCGATTGTTGAAGGCCGCCTCCACTGCGGATGTCCAGTCCTGACCTAACTGATTCTCCCAGTGATTCTGAAAAGCGAAGGTGTACTCCGTATCGAGCACTTTCTCAATCTCTGACGTTCCGCCCGGCACGCGCCATTCGATAAAGACTTCTCGGCCTTCTGTCTCTCGCATGTGCTTGCGAAAGGCTGCCGTAAACTCACGTCGAATGCTCTCACTATGAGGCGTGATGATATTGAGAATCTGGCTCTGCGACTTGGCCAACCGCGGGTCGTGATCATACTCGGGCTTGAGCAGAAAGGGCACTGCCAAGACTACCATCAAAGCGCCAAGGATCGAAAGAAAGCGGGTCACGGTGTGCGAGTCTCCACCGCCCCAGGCGGCGCTTTGAGGATAATGACGTCCTCCTTCCGAGCTTGCGCATGCTGCCAGGCCTTGCCCGGATCGCGAACGATGCTTGGATTGAGTTCAGATAGACGAATGCTAGAACCATCGCTCACCCTAAGATCATACTGAGCGATCTCTCCCAAATAGACGCTCCGCTCAATGTGTCCATCGATGGCGTTGACCCCATCAGTCGGCGCATCGCAAAGCGTCAGGCTCTCGGGACGGATCGCAATGACGACCAACTCAGAGACCTGCGGCTCCCACTCAGGATCTGCCACGACGCCTTCGAAATGGCCCAAGTCGGTATCGACCTCAGCCATGCGACCATCCACTCGAGTCACCATACCTCCGATGAAATTGGTCTCTCCGATGAACTCAGCAACTGATGGCGAATGCGGCGTACGATAAACCTCGGGCGGCGTTCCCACCTGAGCAAGACGACCTCCTTCCAAGATCGCCATGCGGTCGGCAATCGATAGCGCTTCTTTCTGGTCATGGGTCACGTAAATCGCGGTCAGACCATACTCCCGACAGAGCGAGCGAATTTCCTCTCGCATCTCTAATCGCAGTTTAGCATCTAGGTTAGATAGCGGCTCATCGAGAAAAAGACAACGTGGACGCACGGCAAGCGCACGCGCTAACGCTACCCGCTGTTGCTGCCCACCAGAAAGTGCATTGATCGAACGCTTGCCAAGTCCATCCAAGCGCACCATTTCTAACATTTCCTGAACACGCCCCTCAATCTCCACTTTTGGAAGTTTCAGTTCCTCCAATCCAAAGGCGATGTTCTTCGCCACCGTGAAGTGAGGCCAGAGCGCATAACTCTGAAACATCATCGCTGTTTGACGTTTGTGCGGCGGCGCCTTGGTCACGTCCTCACCATCAAAGAGAACCCGCCCTGCATCCGGCTGGTAAAATCCTGCTAGAGTCCGAATGAGCGTCGTCTTGCCACAGCCGCTCGGACCGAGAAGAAAGAAGATTTCTCCGGCCTCGATCTCCAGCGAAACATCATCTAACGCTTGTGTGTCTCCAAACGCTTTGCTGAGGTGTTCGACGGTGATGGAGATCATGGCTATGAAGCTGGAATAAACCGCGCGCGTCTCGCTGGCAAGCGTTTCAGCTTGAAGGCTTGCAGCCCTGGGAAAAACCTTGCAAGCCGGTCTGGGCGTCTTAGTTTCGCCCCTCCATGAATACCAGCAAACGCGTCTCGATCTACGATACGACCTTGCGTGATGGCACGCAAGGCGAGGGAGTCTCATTCAGCTCACTGGATAAGATGCGAATTGCGCACAAGCTCGATGAATTCGGCGCCGACTACATCGAAGGCGGCTGGCCGGGATCAAATCCAAAGGACGTGGAATTCTTCGAGATGGCGAGCCGGGAAACGTGGAAACACGCTAAGATCGCGGCTTTTGGGAGCACCCGACGCGCCAATGTGGACGTCGCAGACGATCCCCAAGTGAATCTTCTACTAGCAGCCAAGACGCCCGTCGTGACGATCTTTGGCAAGAGCTGGAAACTTCACGTGACCGAGGTTCTGCGGACGACGCCCGAAGAGAATCAGGCCATGATCCATGACACCGTGGCCTATCTCAAGAAGCACGGCCGCGAGGTCGTCTATGACGCGGAGCATTTCTTCGATGGCTACAAGGATGATCCTGAGCATGCCATGGCCACTCTCAAAGCCGCTGAAGAAGGCGGAGCTGATATCGCTGTCCTCTGCGACACGAACGGCGGCACCATGACTCATGAGGTCGACGAAATCACCAAAGCCGTGGTCGAGGCACTCAAGGTCCCCGTCGGCATCCACACGCACGACGATGCTGGGCTCGGTGTCGCCAATGCCTTGGCGTCTATCCACGCCGGCAGTGTGCAAGTGCAGGGAACGATCAATGGATACGGCGAGCGCACAGGCAACTGCAACCTCACCACCGTCATCCCGAACCTACAGCTCAAGCTAGACACGCCCGTTGTGTCAGACCTCACAAAGCTCAAGCAACTCTCAAGCTTTGTCGATGACCTCGCCAACTGCGCCCACAACACGCGTGCGCCGTATGTGGGAGACACCTGTTTCTCCCACAAAGGCGGCATGCATGTGAACGCCGTGCAGAAATTGGCAAAGACTTACGAGCACATCGAGCCCGAAGAAGTCGGCAACGTACAACACATCCTCATTTCCGAACTCTCCGGCAGGAGCAACATCCTCATGAAAGCTGAGGAACTTGGCATTGAGTTAGACAAAGGCGCCCCCGAAGTGCTCGGCATCCTTGAGCAACTCAAAGCGCTTGAGAAAGAAGGCTACGAGTTCGAAGCCGCAGAAGCTTCCTTTGAATTGCTCATCCGCAAGTTTCTCAATCGGCATCGTAAATTCTTTGATCTGTTAGAGTTCCACACCACGTTCCGGCGCCACGGTGAAGACCTCTACTCCACCTGTGAAGCCACGGTGAAACTCAAGGTCAGCGATCAGCGAGAATACACGGTGGCCGAAGGCAATGGCCCAGTGGCCGCGCTCGACCGCGCCGTGCGCAAAGCTCTCGTGCCGTTCTACCCCGAGCTCGAACGCGTCCAGCTCCAAGACTACAAGGTTCGCATCATCGACAGCCACACCGGCACGGGAGCACGCACCCGTGTGCTCATCGTCTCTACCGATGGCAAAGAGACGTGGGATACCGTCGGCGTTTCAGAGAATATCATCGAAGCTAGCTGGAAGGCTCTCGTCGATAGCTACGAATACTACCTCACTCGACACACCGAGCACGATGGGGTTGCCGCCGAGCCTGAAATCATGCTAGCATGATAATCGCCCGGCCATCGTAGCCAGGAGTTG